>JBAXKG010000013.1:0-55112 GCA_037137455.1 Bacteroidota bacterium | reverse complement strand
AAACCATTGATATGCCTACGATTTCGCAACTGGTTCGTAAAGGAAGAAAAAAATTGGTAGATAAAAGTAAGTCTCCTGCTTTGGATTCCTGTCCGCAACGCCGCGGCGTTTGTGTGCGTGTTTATACCACGACACCCAAAAAGCCAAACTCGGCCATGCGCAAGGTAGCCAGGGTTCGCCTCACCAACGGGAAAGAGGTAAATGCCTACATCCCCGGTGAAGGCCACAACCTTCAGGAACACTCCATTGTAATGATCCGTGGTGGTCGTGTGAAAGACCTTCCCGGTGTGCGCTACCATATCATACGCGGTGCATTGGATACCTCAGGTGTCGAAGGCCGCAAGCAACGCAGAAGTAAATATGGCGCCAAACGTCCAAAAGAAAAGAAAGCATAATATCAGAATACCATGAGAAAAGCAAAACCAAAGAAAAGACCCCTTCTTCCTGATCCTAAATTCAGCGATACTCTGGTCACTAAATTTGTGAACAATGTGATGTTGGCAGGAAAGAAAAATATTGCATATGAAGTCTTTTATGAAGCTATCGAAATAGTCACTGATAAGACAAAAGAAGATGGCCTGGAGGTATTCAAAAAGGCATTGGCAAATGTCACCCCTTCGGTTGAAGTCAGAAGCCGTCGTATCGGTGGGGCCACTTTTCAGATCCCTTCGGAAATCCGCCCGGGACGTAAAAGTTCAATCGGGATGAAATCACTGGTGAACTACGCGCGAAAACGTCATGAAAAGAGTTTTGGCCAAAAACTGGCTGCTGAAATTGTAGCTGCTTACAAAGAGGAAGGGGCTGCCTTTAAACGTAAAGAAGATACACACAGAATGGCTGAGGCAAATAAGGCCTTCTCTCATTTCCGTTTTTAACAACAAAAGATGTAAAGACGGGTCTGAGACCCGTCTCAACAATATGACCGGAAAACTCGAAAATACAAGAAACATTGGCATTATGGCGCACATCGATGCGGGTAAAACCACTACGACTGAGCGTATCTTGTATTATACCGGCATCAATTATAAACTGGGTGAAGTTCACGATGGCACTGCCACCATGGACTGGATGGTTCAGGAGCAGGAACGTGGAATTACAATCACTTCTGCTGCAACTACCGTTTACTGGGATTACCTTAATGATAATTACCGTATCAACCTGATTGACACACCAGGTCATGTCGATTTTACAGTTGAAGTTGAACGCTCACTTCGTGTTTTAGATGGCGCTGTTGCTATTTTCTGCGCGGTTGGCGGTGTTGAACCACAATCGGAAACTGTTTGGAGACAAGCTAATAAATATAATGTACCGCGCATAAGCTACATTAACAAAATGGATCGCACCGGCGCTGATTTCACACGCGTTGTGGAACAAATCCGCGAGAAATTAGACGCAAATCCAATTCCTGTTCAACTTCCTATCGGCGCTGAAGAGGGATTTTCAGGAATAATTGACCTGATTTCAAATAAAGCATACGGCTGGGATGATGCATCGCTTGGACGGGAATATTTTGAAATTCCTATTCCTCAGGATATGAAGGAAATGGCACATGAATATCGTTTGAAGCTTATTGAAGGCGCAGCTGAAGAAAGCGATGAACTGTTGCACAAATTCATGGAGGATCATAATTCAATTACCGAAGACGAAATCATTGCAGAGATCCGCAAAGCTACCATCGGGGGGAAAATTACCCCGGTTATTTGTGGCGCCTCTTTCAAAAATAAAGGAGTTCAATTACTTATTGACTCCATCATTAAATTTCTTCCATCTCCTTATGATATGCCTGCCGTTTTAGGCATGAATCCTTTTACTGACAAGGAAGAAGTTCGTCACCCCGATCCCAATGAGCCGTTTACAGCCTATGCATTTAAAATCGCAACCGACCCATTCGTTGGCAGGATTGCTTTTTTCCGTGTTTACTCAGGCCAGCTCGAGGCAGGTGATGTTGTGTTGAATACCCGAACCGACAAAAGGGAACGATTGCTGCGAATCATGCTGATGCATGCCAACAAACAAAATCCGCTCAAACATATTGAAGCCGGCGAGATTGCCGCTGCCGTTGGATTCAAGGATATCCGTACCGGTGATACCCTTTGCGACATTAAACATCCTCTGGTTCTTGAAACAATGGTTTTTCCTGAGCCGGTAATCAACATGGCGGTTGAACCCAAAACACAGGACGATGTTGAAAAGTTAGCAATAGCTTTACATAAACTGGCAGAAGAGGATCCCACATTCCAGGTAAAGGTTGATGACGAAACCGGTCAGACACTGATTAGCGGAATGGGAGAATTGCATTTGGATATCATTGCCGACCGTATGCGTCGGGAATTCAATATTGAAGTGAATCGTGGAAATCCGCAAGTAGCCTACAAAGAGGCCATAGTGAATACCGTGATGCATCATGAAGTTTACAAGAAGCAAACAGGTGGCAAGGGCCGTTTTGCCGATTTGGTAATCGAGATTGGCCCCGCTGATGCTGGAATTAAAGGTCTGCAGTTTATCAATGAGATCAAGGGTGGAAATATTCCCAGGGAATTTATTCCAGCCATTGAAAAGGGATTTAAAGCAGCGATGACCAGCGGCCCGATTATTGGGTTCCCAATGGAAAGTGTGAAAGTTCGTTTAATCGATGGTTCATATCATAGCGTTGATTCTGATGCACTTTCATTTCAGGTTGCTGCCGGTATTGCATTCAGGGAGGCAAGTAGAAAGGCCAAAGCAGTGATCATGGAACCGATTATGAAATTTGAAATTATTACTCCCAGCGAATATATGGGAGAAGTAACAGGCGATATTACCAAACGTCGCGGACATGTTGAAGAGGTCGAATCACGCATCGGTAACCAGGTAATTCGCGGACGTGTTCCTTTAGCCGAAATGTTCGGTTATGTTACTACTTTACGCAGTCTTTCTTCCGGCAGAGCAACTGAAATGCTGGAATTTTTAAAATATGATAATACTCCAAAGGAGATTCAGGACGAAGTATTATATAAAATCAGGGGATATGTTCCCGCATATTAATTTTTTATATGAGCCAGAGAATTAGAATTAAACTGAAGTCTTACGATTATAACCTGGTTGATAAATCGGCCGAAAAAATCGTAAAAACCGTAAAGGCTACGGGCGCTGTTGTAAGCGGTCCAATTCCTTTGCCCACGGATAAAAAGATCTTCACTGTGCTGCGTGCAACCTTCGTGAACAAAAAGTCACGTGAACAGTTTCAGCTTTGCACTTACAAACGGTTACTCGACATTTACAGTACCACGTCGAAAACCATTGACGCTCTGATGAAGCTTGAGTTGCCCAGTGGTGTGGAAGTTGAAATCAAGGTTTGATTTTCAGATAGAAAAGTAGAATTAATAACGCAAGAAAAGTAAGAAATGTCTGGACTAATTGGTAAAAAAATCGGGATGACCAGTATCTACGATGTAAACGGGAAAAATATCCCCTGCACCGTGATTGAGGCTGGTCCTTGTGTGGTAACACAAGTCCGGGTGAAGGAAAAAGACGGATACGAAGCCATCCAGCTTGCTTTCGATGATAAGAAAGAGAAGCATACGACAAAAGCTGAACGTGGCCACTTCGCGAAGGCTGGTATTACCCCCAAGAAGGTGGTAGCAGAATTTACCCGTTTTGAAGCTGACCATCAGAAGGTTTTTGGAGATGTACTTCAGGTAGACATTTTCATTGAAGGTGAGTATATTGATGTGGTAGGTGTCTCAAAAGGAAAAGGGTTTCAGGGTGTTGTTAAGCGCCACCATTTTGCAGGTGTCGGTGGAGCAACGCATGGACAGCATAATCGCCTCAGGGCTCCTGGTTCTGTGGGCGCTTCTTCATGGCCTTCAAGGGTTATGAAAGGTATCCGTATGGCTGGCCGCATGGGTGGCGATCGCATAAAGGTGGTCAACCTTCAGGTTTTAAAAATTATTCTGGAGAAAAACCTCATTTTGGTAAAAGGTGCAGTACCCGGACATAATGGTTCATATGTAATAATTGAGCGATGGAAGTAGCAGTTTATAACATAAAAGGCACGGCGACAACAAACATGGTGGCGCTTGACGATTCAATCTTCGGGATCGAACCCAATGATCATGCCATTTACCTTGATGTAAAGCAATACATGGCTAACCAACGCCAGGGCACACATGATACATTGGAAAAGTCGACGATTTCAGGAAGTACAAGGAAACTTCATAAGCAAAAAGGTACCGGCGGGTCGCGTAAAGGAAGCATTAAGAGCCCTCTTTTCAGAGGTGGCGCCAGGGTTTTCGGACCTCATCCCCGCGACTATAGTTTCAAACTCAACAAAAAGCTTAAAAGATTGGCTCGTATGTCAGCATTGAGCTATAAGGTTAAAGATAATCATCTTACAATTTTAGAAGATTTTTCGTTTGAGACTCCAAAGACCAAAAATTTTACTGAACTGTTGAAAAACTTTGAACTTACAGGAAAAAAGACACTGCTGGTGGTTGCCAAAACCGAGGAGAATATTTTCTTATCGGCCCGCAATCTTAAAAGGGTAAAGGTGATTAATGCCGCTGACCTGAATACATATGAGATTCTGGATGCGACACAGCTCCTTATCACCGCAGGTTCGATTAAGGAAATTGAAAAAATACATCAGAATTAAACCGATTAATTCGATACTACAATGACAGTTATTTTAAAACCGATCATTACTGAGAAAATGACTCATTTGGGCGAAAAGCTCAACCGCTACGGGTTTATGGTTGACCGGAATGCAAACAAACTTCAGATAATGAAGGCCATCAAAGACCTTTATGGAGTGGATGTATCTTCGGTAAATACCATGGTGTTTTCCGGTAAAAATAAAACACGCTTTACCAAAAGTGGAGTTATTTCGGGAAGGACAAGTACTTATAAGAAAGCCATCATAACATTGGCTAAAGGTGAAACTATTGATTTTTACAGCAATATTTAAATAAATGGCGCTTAAGAAATACAAACCGACAACACCCGGACAGCGGTTCAAAGTCATCAGTACCTATGATGAAATTACTGCTGATGTTCCTGAGAAGAGCCTGCTGGCTCCGTCGAAGAGATCCGGTGGAAGAAACAACGAAGGAAGAATGACTATGCGTTACTTAGGCGGTGGTCATAAACAGATGTACAGAATCATCGACTTCAAACGGGATAAAGAAGATATTCCGGCTGTTGTAAAGACTATTGAATACGATCCGAACAGGACATCGCGTATAGCATTGGTTGTATACAAAGACGGTGAAAAGAGGTATATCGTTGCTCCTCATGGGTTAAAGGTAGGACAAACTATCGTTGCAGGGAAAGGTGTTCCGCCTGAAATCGGAAATACTTTATATCTGAGCGAAATTCCTTTTGGAACAGTGATTCATAACGTGGAATTACGTCCGGGACAAGGAGCTAAAATGGTACGTAGTGCCGGTGCACATGCACAGCTTATGTCGCGTGATGGCAAATTCGCCATTTTGAAGATGCCTTCGGGTGAAACCCGCATGATCCTTCAGGCCTGTAAAGCCACTGTGGGAATGGTTTCAAACATTGACCATAACCTGGAGTCATATGGCAAGGCAGGACGTACACGCTGGTTAGGCCGTCGCCCGAGAAACCGTGGTGTAGCTATGAACCCTGTCGATCACCCTATGGGTGGTGGTGAAGGCCGCGCATCCGGAGGTCATCCGCGCTCTCGTAAAGGTACTCCTGCAAAGGGCTATAAGACACGCGCACGCAAGAACCAGTCGAATAAATATATCATTGAACGTAGGAAGAAGTAATAGATAATACATCAAACTATGAGCCGATCGCTTAAAAAAGGTCCGTACATCCACTACAAACTTGAAAAGAAAGTAACGGATTTGTTGGAATCAAAGAAAAAGACCGTGGTGAAAACCTGGTCTCGTGGTTCTATGATCTCTCCCGATTTTGTAGGCCAGACCATTGCCGTGCATAATGGCAATAAGTTTATCCCGGTATATGTTACCGAGAACATGGTAGGCCATAAATTGGGCGAATTTGCACCAACCCGGATTTTCCGTGGTCATGCAGGTAATAAAGATAAAGGTAAGAAATAACGTTGTAATAAGCTAGACTATGGGAGTTAGAACCCGCACCAGGGCCGAAAATCGTAAAGAGGCTAAGAAAAACGTGGCTTTTGCCAAGCTTAATAATTGTCCGACTTCACCGCGTAAGATGCGTTTGATTGCTGATCTTATCAGGGGACAAAGAGTTGAGCTGGCGCTTCATATTCTGAAGAACAATGCCAAGCAACCTTCAGAACGCTTACGTAAGCTTTTGCTCTCGGCTATTGCAAACTGGCAGGCAAAGAATGAAGGAATGAGGATTGAAGAGAGTGATCTTATTGTTAAGGAGGTGTTTGTTGACAGCGGGCGTCAGCTCAAGAGATTGTTAACAGCGCCCCAAGGCAGGGCTCACCGTATCCGTAAGCGTTCCAATCATGTGACAATTTTACTCGACAGCCGTAACAAACCGGAAGTTGAGGAAAAGGAAGTTGAAGAAAGTAAGAATTAATATATAGTAATAAGCAATAATTAAAAGTAAGTTTTAATGGGACAAAAGACCAATCCGATTGCTAACAGGTTAGGCATCATCCGCGGCTGGGATTCAAACTGGTTCGGCGGGAAAGATTTTGAACCCAAGCTGGTCGAGGATGACAAAATTCGTAAGTATTTGAATGCCCGTCTTTCCAAGGCCGGTATTGCAAAGATCGTTATTGAACGTACCTTGAAGCTGGTAACTGTTACCATTCACACTGCACGTCCGGGTATTATTATCGGAAAAGGCGGACAGGAAGTCGACAAATTGAAGGAGGAGTTGAAGAAGATCACCAAAAAGGAGATCCAGATCAACATTTCCGAAATAAAGCGTCCGGAACTCGACGCGGTTATTGTTGGCAATACAGTGGCAAGTCAGATCGAGGGACGTATTTCATACCGCCGGGCAATAAAAACCTCCATTGCTTCGGCCATGCGCATTGGCGCTGAAGGGATTAAAATCATGATCTCAGGTCGTTTGGGAGGCGCTGAAATGGCCCGCCGTGAGCAATATAAAGAGGGGCGGATTCCTTTGCATACTTTCCGTGCGGATATCGATTACGCAACTGCTGAAGCAAATACAACCTATGGAATTATTGGTATCAAGGTATGGATTTGTAAAGGCGATGTGTATGGAAGGCCCGACCTGGTGCCTGATGCATCGGCGGTAAACAAGATGAAACCTTCACAACATCGTGGTGGTGAGCGACAGGGTGACCGTGGTCGTGGTGACCGTGGCGGTGATCGTGGAGGTGATCGCAGAAATGATCGCGGTCCGAGTAGGGATGGTGGAAAACCACGTGGCAGAAAATAATTGAAAGCATTGTAACCCATAATATAATTGAATAATGTTACAGCCTAAGAAAACAAAATACAGAAAACAACAAAAGGGAAAGATGAAGGGCAATGCCCAGCGTGGTCATCAGCTTGCTTTTGGTTCGTTCGGTATCAAAACACTGGAGGAAGCCTGGATTACAGGTCGTCAGATTGAAGCGGCACGTCAGGCAATTACCCGTCACATGAAACGTGAAGGTCAGTTATGGATCCGTATTTTCCCTGATAAGCCGGTTACAAAGAAACCTGCTGAAGTACGTATGGGTAAAGGAAAAGGCGCTCCCGAATATTTCGTGGCACGTATCAATCCTGGCCGGATTCTATTTGAAATCGATGGTGTGCCAATGGAAATTGCCAAAGATGCACTAAGGCTGGGAGCCCAAAAACTTCCGGTTCAAACGAAAACTGTTATGCGTAAGGATTACGTTGAAGAAGCAATCTAAAGAAAAATGGAACAGAAAGTAATAAGAGAATTTACAACGGGCGAAATCCTGGAAAGGTTGGATGAAGAAAAGCATCAGCTGACAAAGCTTAAGTTGAACCATGCTGTTTCCCCGCTGGAAAACCCAAATAAAATCAAGGCCTATCGCAAAACCATTGCCCGTCTTGAAACCGAATTGCGTCACCGTGCTCTCAAGGGCGAGAAAATAACAAAAGCATAAATATGGAAACGAGGAATTTAAGAAAAGAAAAAACCGGTGTCGTTGTCAGTAACAAAATGGAGAAATCTATAGTTGTTTCTGTCGAACGCAAGGTAAAGCATCCAAAGTACGGGAAGTTTGTTAAGAAATCCTCGCGCTTTATGGCCAACGATGAAAAAAATGAATGCAGCGAGGGTGATAAAGTGCGGATTGCTGAAACCAGGCCACTCAGTAAAAATAAGTGTTGGAGACTTGTCGAAATCATTGAAAAGGTTAAATAGCCATGATACAACAAGAGTCAAGATTAACAGTAGCAGATAATAGCGGAGCCAAGGAAGTACTTTGTATCAAGGTCCTTGGCGGAACGCGCAAACGGTATGCCCGCGTGGGCGACCGGATCATCGTCACGGTAAAGAATGCCCTTCCTTCGGGAAATATAAAAAAAGGCACTGTTTCGACAGCCGTGGTGGTCAGAACTAAAAAAGAGATGCGCCGCGCCGATGGCTCATATATCCGCTTCGATGACAACGCTGTTGTGTTGCTCAACGCTGCCGGTGAAATGATTGGTACCCGCATCTTCGGACCAGTAGCCAGGGAGTTACGCGAAAAACAATTCATGAAAATCGTTTCTTTAGCGCCAGAAGTGCTTTAGGCATTTACAAATAATATCATGCAGAAGAAGTTACATATCAGAAAAGGCGACAACGTGATGGTTATTGCCGGTGATTCGAGAGGGCAGCAAGGGAAAGTGCTGCGCATTGATACCGAAAAATATAAGGCCATCGTCGAAGGGGTTAATTTGGTTTCAAAGCATACCAAACCCAACGCCAAAAGTCCACAGGGAGGCATCGTGAAAAAAGAGGCCCCCGTGCATCTTTCTAACCTTAAGATCGTTGATAATTCGGGCAAACCGACGCGGATCGGCAGGAAATTGGATCCCAAAACGGAAAAATTGGTACGTTATTCAAAAAAATCAGGGGAGGTTATAAAATAATGGCTTATACACCAAGATTAAAAGACAAGTATCTGAAAGAGGTTGTACCTGCATTGATGAAGCAGTTCAACTACAAAAGCTCCATGCAGGTTCCACGGATCAATAAGATTTGCCTCAATCAGGGTTTAGGTATCGCCAATACCGACCGCAAGTTCATCGACAACGGTATCAACGAGATGACGATGATCACGGGCCAGAAGGCAGTATCAACGAAATCGCGTAAGGATATTTCTAATTTCAAACTTAGAAAAGGAAACCCTATCGGAGTCCGGGTTACTTTACGTGGCGAACGAATGTACGATTTTCTTGACCGTTTGATCTCTGTTGCACTTCCACGTGTGAGGGATTTCCGCGGCGTGAATGACAAAGGATTTGACGGACGTGGAAACTATACACTCGGCGTTACTGAACAGATCATTTTTCCGGAAATTGACATCGACAAGATATCCCGTATCAACGGGGTTGATATTACTTTCGTGACTTCGGCACGGAATGACCGTGAGGCACATGCCTTGTTAAAAGAATTTGGAATTCCTTTTAAAACAAAGTAAATATATGGCAAAAGAATCCATTAAAGCCAGAGAGCGCAAACGTGAAGAAATGGTCGCAAAGTTCGCCAGTAAGCGCAAAGCGCTGAAGGAAGCAGGCGATTACATCGCTCTTCAGAAACTTC
This sequence comes from Bacteroidota bacterium, assembly GCA_037137455.1. GTDB lineage: Bacteria > Bacteroidota > Bacteroidia > Bacteroidales > FEN-979 > CAIVAT01. Next base: position 45,419 of record JBAXKG010000013.1, on the reverse strand, counting down.
CTAAGAATGCATCTCCGGTCCGGTTACATAACCGTTGCAAACTTACCGGCCGTCCAAAAGGCTATATGCGCCTTTTTGGTGTTTCCCGTATCAATTTCAGGGAGATGGCCAACAAGGGTTTAATACCTGGTGTTAGAAAAGCCAGTTGGTAATTATTATTAATGATAGAAATTAACAAATAAAACAGATATAAATGGTTACGGATCCCATTGCAGATTATTTAACAAGAATCAGGAATGCCGTGTTGGCCAACCACCGGGTTGTTGAAATTCCAAAGTCGAAGATCAAGGAAGAAATTACCCGCATTCTCTTTGAAAAAGGTTATATCCTTAATTATAAAGTAGATATTGAGCCACATCCCGGTATAATCAAGATCGCACTGAAATATCATCCGGTCACAAAACTTTCAGCCATCAACAGCCTGGTAAGAATTTCAAAGCCTGGTTTGCGAAAGTATGTCGACAATGAGCATCTTCCCCGTGTATTGAACGGACTGGGAATTGCTATCTTGTCGACTTCGCATGGAATTATGACCGATAAGGAGGCCCGCACACAGAAAGTTGGCGGTGAGGTATTATGTCACATTAGCTAATTAGGAGAATACAAACATGTCAAGAATAGGAAAACTACCGATTGCAATACCCGATGGCGTGAAGATCACTGTCTCCGATACCAATCTGGTTTCTGTAAAAGGCAAACTGGGTGAACTTTATCAGCAGGTCGACCCGAAAATCACTTTAAAGATTGAGGAGAACCTTTTGACTGTTGAACGTCATTCAGAAGCACAAGATGATCGTGCCAAGCATGGCCTTTACCGTTCACTGGTTTTCAATATGATCAAAGGTGTATCGGAAGGATTTACCACAGTTCAGGAATTGGTTGGTGTTGGTTACAAAGCTACCGGAAATGGACAACTTCTCGAACTCTCACTTGGGTTCTCACATAATATTTTGTTAGAGTTGCCCGATGCAATCAAGGTTGAGACTACTGCAGTAAAAGGAAAAAACAATTCCATCATTTTAAAATCGGTTGACAAACAGCTTCTGGGCCAGGTTGCTGCCAAAATCCGTTCGTTCCGCAAACCGGAACCATATAAGGGTAAAGGTATTCGTTTCCAGGGTGAAGAGATCAAGAAGAAGGCTGGTAAATCTGCCGCCGGACAATAATAAAAGGCAAGGGCGATCTGCCGGGTCGTTCCAACAATTAAAAAAAGAATACAATGGCTATTAAGAGTAGAAAAGAATTCCGCAGGTTCAGGATCAAAAAAAGGATACGTAAAATCGTACAAGGGACACCTGACAGGCCTCGCATGACAGTATTCCGCAGCTGTAAGGCTATTTATGTACAACTGATCGATGATCAGTCCGGAAAAACCCTGGTTGCCGCTTCTTCAATGGAAAAGGGGCTAAGCGACAAAAAAGGGACAAAAACCGATATCGCGAAGATGGTCGGGAAACATATTGCTGAGAAAGCTGTTCAGGCTGGAATCGAAAAGGTTGTTTTTGATCGTAATGGTTATTTATATCATGGCAGAGTAAAAACTTTGGCTGATGCAGCCAGGGAAGGTGGCCTAAAATTCTAAGGAAGATATGACAAACGTTAATGTAAAAAGAGTAAAGTCGAGTGAAATCGAATTTAAAGACCGCCTGGTTAGCATTCAGCGTGTGACCAAAGTTACTAAAGGGGGCCGTACATTCAGTTTTTCGGCCATCGTAGTAGTTGGAAACGAAAACGGTGTTGTCGGTTACGGACTTGGCAAGGCCAAGGAAGTCACAGCCGCGATTGCCAAAGGGGTGGATGATGCTAAAAAGAACCTGATCAAGGTTCCAATCCTCAAGGGAACGATTCCTCACGATCAATTGGGCAAGTACAGTGGCGCCCTGGTTTACCTGAAACCAGCTGCTCCGGGAACCGGAGTTATTGCTGGTGGCGCCATGCGCGCAGTGCTGGAAAGTGTTGGTGTAAAGGATGTGCTGGCCAAATCAAAAGGTTCATCAAATCCGCATAGCGTGGTAAAGGCGACAATAAACGCACTTATTAAGTTGAGGGATCCTTACACGATCGCTCAGCTCAGGGGAATTGAACTGAATCAAGTATTTAATGGCTAATTATATTATTTAAGGCTGTTCTTAACAATGGAAAAAATTAAAATAACACAGGTTCGCAGTGGCATCGGAAGACCGTTGCGTCAGAAACGTACACTCGAAGCATTGGGTCTGAAAAGGATCCGCCATACAGTTGAACATGATGCTACTCCCCAGATATTGGGAATGGTTAGCAAGGTTCAACACCTGGTTACAGTTGAAGAAGTAAAATAATAGATAAAAGAAACTGAAATGGATTTAAGCAATCTTAAACCGGCAAAAGGTTCGACAAAAAAGGTAAAACGCATTGGGAGAGGACAAGGTTCCGGACATGGTGGAACATCTACCCGTGGTCATAAAGGAGCAAAATCCCGTTCCGGTTACTCCAAAAAGCTTGGATATGAAGGCGGACAGATGTCACTGGTTCGACGTGTGCCTAAGTTTGGGTTCAAGAACTTCAACCGCGTTGAGTATAAAGGCATAAACCTTGATGTACTGCAACTGTTAGCCGAAAAGAATAATATTACGGCTATTACACCTGCTGTTCTGATCGACTGCGGATACGCCTCTAAGAATGACAGGATAAAAATATTAGGCCGGGGCGAATTGAAAGCTAAACTGGAGATCACTGTCCACGGTTTCTCGGCAACTGCCCGGAAGGCTATTGAAGAATTAGGTGGAGTCGCTAACACACTTTAAACTTGTTTGAATGAAAAAACTGATTCAAACCATTCGAAACATCTGGAAGATTGAAGACCTTCGAAAGAGGATTCTTTATACAATCGGAATTATCCTGATTTATCGTCTGGGATCTTATGTAGTACTTCCTGGTGTTGACCCCAGTATGTTAGCCAGCTTGCAGAACCAGACCAGCTCAGGTTTGCTTGGATTGTTGAATATGTTTTCAGGGGGTGCATTTTCAAATGCTTCAATATTTGCATTAGGTATAATGCCATATATTTCAGCTTCAATCGTAATGCAGTTATTGGGAATGGCTATTCCATATTTCCAGAAACTTCAGAAAGAGGGTGAAAGCGGTCGTAAAAAAATCAATCAGATGACACGTTATCTGACTGTTATCATTCTCATTTTTCAATCGCCTGCATATATCGCAAACCTGGCTTCACAACTGCCCGCTGAAGCAATTTCGCCCTTTGACCCGAATGTTACACACCATTCTGTCTTTTCTTTCTTTGGAATTTCCTCCATTATCATTCTTACAGCCGGCTCCATGCTGGTCATGTGGCTGGGCGAGCGGATTACCGATAAAGGGATTGGCAATGGTATCTCCCTGATTATCATGATCGGAATTATTGCCCGACTCCCATTTTCGCTGGTTGGTGAATTGGTTTCAAGAATGGAACAGAAAGGCGGTGGACTTGTGTTTTTTGTTGTGGAAATTGCCTTTCTTGTTCTGGTTGTACTGGTTACGATCCTTCTCGTGCAGGGGACCCGAAAAATACCTGTTCAATACGCAAAGAGGATAGTTGGAAACAAACAATATGGCGGGGTTCGTCAATATATACCCTTGAAGGTGAATGCAGCAGGGGTAATGCCTATCATTTTTGCCCAGGCTATTATGTTTCTACCTTTGACAATTGCCGGCTTTGCCAGCAATGAAACACTTACCGGCTTTGCCAGGGTATTTACCGATATCAATGGTTTCTGGTATAATTTTGTATTTTTCATTCTGATTATCTTATTCACTTATTTCTATACAGCCATTACGGTTAACCCAAATCAGATGGCTGAAGATATGAAGAAGAATGGTGGTTTTATTCCCGGGGTAAAACCCGGAAAAAAGACAGCGGAGTTCATTGATGATGTGATGTCGAGGATTACGCTTCCGGGATCAATTTTTCTTGGATTTGTCGCCATCATGCCTTCATTGGTAAGTATAGTTGGTATCACATCCCAATTTGCTCAATTTTACGGAGGTACTTCATTGCTGATTCTGGTTGGGGTTGTACTCGATACATTACAGCAAATTGAAAGTCATTTGTTGATGCGCCATTATGATGGTCTGACTAAATCGGGACGAATAAAAGGACGTTCTTCATATGCCGTCGGTCAATAGTGTATGTTTAACAAACAATTGACGGTCAAATCGGATGATGAAATTGAATTACTAAGAGAAAACGCTCTTATTGTAAGCAAAACGTTAGCGGAAGTCGCGAAGAATATACAACCTGGTGTTAAAACGATAACACTTGATAAAATTGCTGAAGAGTTTCTCCGGGCGGAAGGTGCGATACCCGGTTTTAAAGGATATAGAGGGTTTCCGGCAACCTTATGCATTTCCACTAATGAAGAGGTAGTGCATGGAATACCGGGGGATAGAGTTCTTAAAAATGGTGATATAGTTTCGATCGACTGCGGATGCCAGAAATATGGCTATTTCGGTGATTCTGCCTATACTTTCCCTGTCGGGGAGGTTTCTGAAGAGGTGATGAACCTGCTGAAGCGTACGAAAAATTCTCTGTTCCAGGCACTGGAAATGGCTGTTGCAGGGAAACGGGTAGGCGATATAAGCGCCACCGTGCAGGAATACGTTGAGGGATTTGGTTATTCGGTGGTTAGAGAGTTGGTGGGGCATGGAATTGGAAAGCAGTTACACGAAAAACCAGATATTCCCAATTATGGGAGGAGAGGTTATGGGTCTAAATTGCAGACAGGCTTGACAATCTGTATTGAACCAATGATTAACATGGGTGCAAAATCGGTGGTTCAGGATACGGATGGATGGACGATCCGCACAGCCGACAGAATGCCTTCAGCTCATTTTGAGCTAACGGTAGCTATCAGAAAGGGAAAAGCAGACACACTCTCTACATTCCGGTATATTGAAGAAGTATTAGGATCAAGAAGTATATAGTATGGCAAAGCAATCGTCAATCCAACAAGATGGCACCGTCATCGAATCCCTCGGCAACGCAATGTTTCGGGTGGAATTAGAAAACGGGCATGTAATAACTGCACATATTTCAGGGAAGATGAGGATGCATTATATTAAAATACTTCCCGGAGATAAAGTCAGGATCGAGATGTCACCATATGATTTAACAAAAGGAAGAATTACGTTCAGATATCAATAGACATAAAGCAAACGTAAAATGAAAGTAAGAGCATCAATTAAGAAAAGATCTGCAGATTGCAAGATCGTTCGAAGAAATGGCAAATTATATGTCATTAACAAAAAGAACCCAAAGTTCAAACAAAGACAAGGTTAAGATTTTACAAACATAAAATTGGATTAATATGGCCAGAATTGCAGGTATCGACTTACCTAAAAATAAAAGAGGTGAAATTGGGCTGACCTATATATTTGGTATTGGAAGAAGCACAGCACAAAAGATCCTTGATGTTGCAGGTGTAGACCGGAACAAGAAGGTCCAGGACTGGAATGATGATGAGCAAAACAAGATTCGTACGGTTATCAACGATAATTTCAAAATCGAAGGCGCTTTACGTTCTGAAGTCCAGATGAATATCAAGCGACTGATGGATATCGGTTGTTACCGTGGAATTCGTCACCGTTTGGGATTACCTGTTCGCGGACAGAGCACAAAAAATAATGCCCGTACACGTAAGGGCAGAAAAAAGACTGTTGCAAATAAGAAAAAAGCAACCAAGGGTTAATTGTTAATGCACGTAGTAAATTAGTATATGGCAAAGACTGAAAAAAGTTCAAAGAAAAGGGTTGTTAAGGTTGATACTATTGGGAAAGCCTATGTCAACGCTTCATTCAACAATCTCATTATTACCCTGACCAATAGCAATGGTCAGGTAATCAGCTGGTCATCGGCCGGTAAGATGGGATTCAAGGGTTCAAAGAAAAACACCCCTTATGCTGCTCAGATGGCGGCGCAAGACGCTTCAAAGGTTGCATATGATTTGGGGCTTCGCAAGGTAAAGGTGTACATTAAAGGGCCTGGCGCAGGCCGTGAATCTGCAATCCGTACGCTTCACACCGCCGGTATCGAAGTAATGGAAATTATTGATATCACTCCATTGCCGCATAACGGATGCCGTCCTCCAAAAAGAAGAAGAGTTTAACATTTATATATATTTATTACCATGGCAAGATACATTGGCCCAAAGTCGAGAATTGCAAGAAGGTTCAGGGATCCTATTTTTGGTCCCGATAAAAGTTACGAGAAAAAGAATTATCCTCCGGGAATGCATGGTCAAACCAAACGCAGGGCAAAAACTTCTGAGTATGGTACCCAGCTCATGGAAAAGCAAAAAGCAAAATACACCTATGGTATCCTTGAGCGCCAATTTAAAAATACCTTTCTGAAAGCTGCCCGCAAAGGTGGTATTACGGGTGAGGTTTTGTTGCAGCTCATCGAATCAAGACTTGATAATGTGGTATACCGGCTTGGTATATCTCCAACACGTGATGGCGCACGCCAGCTGATCGGTCACCGTCATATTCTTGTTAATGGCAAACTGGTAAACATTCCTTCGTTTGAACTTCGTCCCGGTGATATCGTTTCTGTTCGCGAACGTTCCAAATCATTGGAAGTAATAACAAATTCTGTTGTTGGCCGCGGAAACCAATATCCATGGCTGGAATGGGATGGTGGAATGATGGCCGGGAAATTTATGAGCTACCCTGAAAGGGACCAAATCCCTGAAAATATTAAGGAACAACTTATCGTCGAATTGTATTCGAAGTAAAAATAAACCAAAAAAAGCATAATATGGCAATATTACCGTTCCAGAAACCTGACAAGGTCATTATGGTGGAAGCCAATGACTGCCGGGGTGTATTTGAATTTCGCCCGCTTGAGCCTGGTTTTGGTGTGACAATCGGAAACTCACTCAGAAGAATACTCCTTTCATCATTGGAAGGTTTTGCCATCACTTCGGTAAAAATTGAAGGGGTTGAGCAGGAATTTTCCACTATCAAAGGAGTAATTGAGGATGTGACTGAGATCATATTAAACCTGAAGCAAATCCGCTTCAAACGTTTGATCGAAACCGAAAGTTCCGAAAAGGTCACCGTGATCATCGCCCAGCAAAAAGAATTTAAAGCGGGAGATATCAATAAATTCCTATCGGTATTTCAGGTCTTGAATCCGGATGTGGTGATCTGTCACATGGAATCAAACGTTAAGCTGACTATTGAACTTTCTGTTGATAAAGGTCGTGGATATATTCCGGCTGAAGAGAATAAAACATTGAGTTCCTCACTTGGCAGAATCGCGATCGATTCAGTGCATACCCCGATTAAGAATGTGACATTCAATATCGAGAATTTTCGTGTTGAACAGAAGACTGATTACGAAAAGCTGGTAATCGATGTAGAAACCGATGGATCAATACAACCAAAAAATGCATTGAAAGAGGCTGCAAAAATCCTTATTCATCATTTTATGCTGTTTTCGGATGAGAAAATCACGCTGGATTCCGCTGAAAAAGCCGTCGCAGAAGAATTTGACGAGACTTCACTGCACATTCGCCAGTTGTTGAAGACGAAACTGGTTGATATGGACCTTTCTGTAAGGGCGCTCAATTGCCTGAAGGCTGCCGATGTTGAATATTTAGGTGACCTTGTGGCCTTTAATAAAAATGATTTGCTGAAGTTCCGCAACTTTGGTAAAAAATCACTAACCGAACTTGAGGAGCTGGTTAAGTCAAAAGGCCTCGAATTTGGTATGAATACGACGAAATATAAATTAGATAAGGATTAATTGCGATGAGACACCAGAAGAAATTTAATCATTTAGGAAGAAAAAGTGCACACCGGAAGGCGATGCTTTCGAACATGGCCGCCTCGTTGATCATTCATAAAAGGATACATACAACTGTTGCTAAAGCCAAAGCGCTTCGTATTTTTGTAGAACCACTGATCACAAAGTCAAAAGATGATACGACACATTCCCGGCGTACGGTTTTCAGCTACTTACAAAGCAAAGAAGCTGTAACTGAACTTTTCCGTGAAATCTCAAAAAAAATCATGGATCGTCCGGGTGGATATACACGCATCCTGAAAACTGGAAATCGTTTTGGAGATAATGCCGAAATGTGCCTTATCGAACTTGTCGATTACAACGAAACAATGTTGTCGGTAAAAGATGATGGAAAGAGCAAGTCGACCCGTAGAAGAAGGTCAGTAGCAAAGAAGAAAGCAGTTGATGAACCTGAAGCAAAAGTAGCTGCCAAGCCTGAAGCAGGAACAAAACCTAAAAAAACTTCAAAGCCTGTGGAAGAACCGGCTAAGGAACCTGAACCGGAAATGACACCAGAAACTGCAATAGAAAAACCAGAAGTCTAAAAGCTTGAAATCAAATATTTAAACGTTTTATACACGAAAAGGATGACAGAAAATTTATGTTATCCTTTTTTATTTAATCCATTTATAATAATCTAAACATACTAAAATGAGCGCTATTTTATCTATCCATGCCAGACAAATTCTGGACTCAAGAGGAAATCCCACTATCGAGGTGGATGTTATTACTGATAATGGTATCATCGGACGTGCTGCGATCCCTTCAGGAGCATCAACAGGTGTTCATGAAGCAGTCGAACTGCGCGACGGGGATAAGAAAGTTTATCTTGGAAAAGGTGTTTTACAAGCTGTTCAAAATGTGAACACAGTAATCGCCGAAGAACTACAAGGTATGTATGTTACAGACCAGATTGAGATTGATAAAAAACTGATTGACCTTGACGGCACCCCTAATAAAGCGAAGCTTGGGGCCAATGCAATTCTTGGTGTATCGCTGGCCGCTGCTCATGCCGGTGCACAGGTTACCGGTCAGGAGCTATATCGTTATATTGGCGGAGTATCTGCACAAACGCTGCCGATTCCGATGATGAACATTCTCAACGGAGGTTCACATGCCGATAATTCAATCGATTTCCAGGAATTCATGATTATGCCGGTTGGCGCCACATCGTTCAGCGAAGCCTTACGCATGGGAGCTGAGGTATTTCACAACTTGAAATCTGTGCTGAAAAAAGGTAAATATTCAACCAATGTAGGCGATGAGGGTGGTTTTGCACCAAACCTGAAGTCGAATGAGGAAGCCCTGAAGGTGATTATGAAGGCTATTGAAATTTCAGGATATGAGCCCGGGAAAGATATCTGTATTGCCCTTGACCCTGCTTCATCCGAATATTTTCTCCCTGAAGAAAATGTGTACCATCTTAAAAAGTCAACCGGCGACAAGCTTACTCCTTCTGAAATGGTATCATTCTGGAAGGATTGGGTAAAGCGTTATCCGATCTACTCAATTGAGGATGGAATGGCTGAAGATGACTGGGATGGATGGAAACTGATGACCAAGGAGATGGGAAGTAAAATTCAACTCGTTGGCGATGATCTCTTTGTTACTAATGTTGATCGCCTGGCAATGGGATTTAAAAAAGGTGTCGCGAACTCTATCCTCATTAAGGTAAACCAGATCGGAACATTGAGCGAAACCATAAATGCAGTTAACATGGCATACAGGAACAGCTACACTGCTGTAATAAGCCATCGTTCAGGTGAAACCGAAGATGTAACGATTGCCGATTTAGCGGTTGCACTTAATACCGGGTTGATCAAAACCGGGTCAGCTTGTCGTACCGACCGTATTGCAAAATACAACCAGTTGCTGCGCATTGAAGAGCAATTGGGCGATACTGCAAAATATCTTGGCAAGGATTTTAAATATTATCGATAATACTGTTGATAAAGGTGTTAATAGAAAAATAGGGTAATTGCCTTTTTTAATGCATTAACATGATATATTTGAGAAACCGTATATATCCTTAATGCGTCTCATTTTACTGTTTCTCCTGATTCCATCTTTATTATTTTCCCAGGTCCCGGGCAAAAAAAAAACATATCCTTTAGCCCGAAACTGGTATTTAGGGGTTACTTTTGGCCCTGACTTTTACTATGGGGATCTGAATCCCAGTAAATTCCTTCCTACAAACAGTGTTAGCCTTGCGGGCAGCCTGTTTACCCATTATCATATTTCAAATGTTTTCGGGATGCGATTTCAACTTTTGGCAGGAGGGCTTAAAGGGTTGAAAACTGTAGTTAGAAACGAAAATCCGGTAGACATGGCATTCACCGGGCTTTTCATTGATGTAAATGCTAATACGACAATTAACTTTTCGAGCCTGTTTTCTCCAAATAACCCATCAAGACGTTTTTTTGTATATGGTACTGTGGGCCTGGGATATGCTGGTTGGTTCTCAAAAGACCCAAATAAGGTTTATCCTTTCGACTCAATTAAAATCAGCACTTTTATTAATTCATCTTTTGTAATTCCTGCAGGCATTGGCGCAATATATAATATCAGCAAAAAGTTCCAGGTAAGCCTGGAGTGGACTTTCAGGACATTTCTTTCAGACAAGCTTGATAATACTGTGAGCGGTTATCGTTATGATATTGTAGATTACCTTGCAATAGGCGTTTCCATCAACCTTAGTGGCAAGAAAAGCAAAAAAATCCCGAATTTGTTGGATTATCCTAATCCGGTTAGCCGTGTTTCTTATTCGTTGCCTCCTCCGGTTACGAATATCCGCCAGCCCCAGCAGCAATACCAACCCCGACCCCAGCCTCAGCAGGTTGCCCGTGTATCACCACAACCCGATGATTTCCTATATAAGGTTCAGATTTGTGCATTCAGCCAGCACGATTACAGCGCCGATTGGATCAGAAAAAAGTATCGTGTAAATCAACCGGTAACTCGTGAACAGGAAGGAACTATGTCGCGGTATCTTGTGGGTGGTTTCACTAACATCCAAAAGGCAAGAGAATTGCGTAATGAAATGGTGAAACTTGGAATCCATGATGTCTTTATTATTGCCTACAAAGATGGCATCAGACATCATTCTGTTCCCGTTGAATAAATTACAGGGTTTATTTACAAACCTGTTTGATGAAAGTAAGCGATTGGGGATCACTCATTCCTGCTCTCAGCGATTTCTGAAAATCACTGCAGGCAATGGATGTATTGCCAAGGAAAAAGTTGGCCAATCCACGGTCGTAATATATCGTCTTTAAGGCGCTGTTATCAGTAAGCTGTGAGGAAGCATAATTAATAGCGTAATCAAAATCCATTATCGCACCTGAATAGTCGGAGAGTTTTAATTTGCAATTTCCCCTGACTGAATATATTCCAACCACATTAGTATGAGGTTTAAGTTGCAATGCGCGATTGAAAAACCGAATTGCTTCCGCGTAGCTTCCATATTCATATTTCCACATGCCATCCCAATAAACCTTATAATATTCTGTCTGAGTTTCCGGGTACATCGAAGAATCAGGAACAGCGGCACTAACTATATTCAAATTCATGGATGGCGCTGTATAACTGTATTTTTTACAATATTCTTTAATAGCTTTATCCGTTTCAAGATCCTTAAAGCCCATTTGTACAGCCGTATTCCAATCCTGGCAGGCTCCATTGATATCTTTCATATTCTTTCTGGCAACACCACGGTTATAAAGAGTAGTCAACCATGCTGAATAATATGTTTGATCGGCAGGCTTCAACAATATTGCCTTGTCAAAATCCTGTATTGCCATTGTAAAATCCCCGAGTTTCTGCCTTGCGTTGGCGCGGTATGCATAAGTTAGAAAAAAATCAGAAAAAGGTGGTGTTTTAGCCGCTTCAGTCAAGTCGTTAATGCTCTGTGTATAATTTCCACTTCCATAATTAGAAACACCTCTGTTAAAAAAATCGTTGGCTGTTTGCGGGCTCATTGCATATTGTTGAATAGGCACAATCCCATTAAAACTGATCAGGTTCTGGAATAGGGTAAACGGTGTTTCATAATATGAACTTCTGAATAACTTATCCCGATTTTTCAATTCAAGGTAGGGAGTATAAAATTTTGCTTTGTTCATAACCTGAATAAACCTGAAGCGTGCCATTGATTGTCCGCCGGTTTGCACTGGCCAGAAAGCAATGAGCAGATTGTGCGATGCAATAGTTTTATCGTAAAGAGTTTTCTGAAGATGATAAGAAATAGCCGTGTTCCAGGTGTTTTTATCGTATTCAATCAATGTTCCGTCGCACACAACCTCCATATTGGTTATATATGGTTTGTTGAATTCCATATTTTCGGGGATCACCTCTTTTAGTTTTTCAACTTTGAAAACAAAATAAGATAATGCCTGCTGGTTGTGCCAGCTATCCATAAGTATCGGAAATTCGTAATATCCTGTTCTGAATTTAATGATCAGCACGGCATACTGATTGTTTTCATAAGAAACATCACGCATTTCAATTATTTCAAAGTTTTCCTTGCCGAGTTTGTAATATGTTTTTCCCGAACTGTTAAACTCCGATTTGTTGTACAAAAGGCGATTTTCTTTCGATATCCATTTGCCATCATCCTGCAGAGTCCATCCCATCGCCTGTTCCAGAGAAGAACGAACACCGCTCAGCATCGGCAAATTATTCATGGACCGTTCTACTGAGGGCTCCTGAGTTGAATTTAATGGTTGCATCGGCTGAATCGGAAATGCAGGATCCTGGCCATAAATAAATGCCAAAAAAACAATATTTAGAAGTATAAAAACTACTAGCTTCATCAGTTTTCGTTATTAACCCTTGATTTTTCCTAAAATATGAACCAGGAGGTCAGTAACATGGTGAACATTTTTATTAAAAACCACAACAATATCATCCCATGTAACAGGCTCTTCATCATGCTTCCATGAATCATAATCAGTCGATAACGCTATGGCGGCATAGGGAATCCCGGCTTCGTTTGCCAGACTTACTTCTGTTGCGATGCTCATATTTATCACATCGGCGCCAAGAATACGAAACATATTAGATTCGGCCCGTGTAGAAAAGCGTGGCCCTTCAATGGTAACAATAGTACCTTTTGGATGGAATGACAAACCCAATTCCCTGCATCCATTTATTAGCACTAACCGGAGTTTTTCTGAGAAAGGATCGGCCATTGGAGTATGTTTTGCATTCCCGGGTTCAAAATGGTCAAAAAATGTATTAATCCTCAGTCGTGTATGATCTATAAATTGATCAAGAATAACAAAATCACCCCGGTGAATCTCATCTTTTAAACTTCCACATGCTGTTGTTGCAAAAATATAATTACATCCTAATTGTTTCAGGGCATCTATATTTGCCCGGTAATTAACCTGAGTAGGAGGAATGGTATGATCGCGTCCATGGCGGGCAAGGACGAAAACTTCACATTGTCCGAGAGTACCGGTAAAGAATGAAGAACTTGGCAAACCATATGGTGTTGTTATATGAATTTCTTTTACATCCTGAAAGATGTTCAATTTATCGAGACCTGACCCACCAATAAGACCTATTTTGACCATTTTACAAAATTTAGGCGAATATAATTGAAATAGCAGTGTGTTTCAAAGGTAAATAAATTATTTATAACAAAAATTCGTGAGTTATCAACACAAAAAGCTCACCTCAATATTTTTATATAAATATATTAATGATGCTTTTTATATGTGAATGAAAAGGTTAATTTTGCCAGCAATTAAGATAATACACATGAATATTCAATATGTTGGCGAACATCTTTTCTCCGGCGACTTGGGGAGATTTTTTGTCTGGCTTGGATTTATTTCTGCCATTCTGGCGACCATTTTTTATATGCTTGCATTTTTTCGCAAAGATCATTCTATTCTTCTGAAAAGGAGTGCTCGCGGATTGTATATAATACACGCATTTTCACTTATCAGTGTGACTGCCGTGCTTTACTATCTGATTTTTCAACATTATTTCGAATACTCTTATGTTTGGCAATATTCATCTTTAGAATTGCCAATGAAATATATCATCTCCTGTTTCTGGGCAGGGCAGGAGGGAAGTTTCCTTGTATGGGCGTTGTGGCAGGCTTTGATAGGACTGGTTTTGCTGAGGGTAGCTAAAAACTGGGAATCACCTGTTATGATTATTTTCTCTCTTTCACAGGTATTCGTGACCTCCATGCTTCTTGGCGTAAAAATATCGGGAGTGGCCATCGGTGCAAGCCCGTTTACGCTTTTGCGACAAACTGTAGAAACTATCGAGGGTACTATTTTCGCCATGCCTGACTATTTAAGTACGATAAAGGATGGAAATGGATTAAACCCGTTGCTTGAAAACATCTGGATGACTATTCATCCACCCATATTATTTCTTGGTTATGCATTGGCCTTGGTCCCGTTTACATATGCCATTGCCTCATTTCTTAAAAAGGATTATCATACCTGGATTGCCCGCGCAATGCCATGGACACTGATGGCGCTGCTTATGTTAGGCGCCGGAATACTCCTGGGAGGAGCCTGGGCCTATGTTTCTTTGACTTTTGGAGGTTTCTGGTCGTGGGACCCGGTTGAAAACTCCTCACTTGTTCCCTGGATGACCCTTGTAGCAGGATTGCATTTCATGCTAATCGCCCGACGCCAGAATTTTGCATTATTTGCCGCCTATTTGCTTACCACATTATCTTATGTTTTGGTGCTTTATGCAAGTTTCCTTACACGAAGTGGCGTTCTGGCTGATACATCAGCACATTCGTTTGGCGACAGTGGCATGACCCTGCAGTTGCTTATTTTCCTTCTGACCTTCTTTGGGATTATGATAGTTATGATTGCATTGCATGCTCGTAAATTCCATGAGATTAGGAAAGACCTTCTTCTTTCCCGTGAATTCTGGATGTTCATTGGCTCCATAATTCTGGTTCTTGCAGCCTTCCAAATTATTTTCACTACATCAATTCCTGTTTTTAACAGCCTGTTTCAAACTAATATTGCACCTCCGGTCGACCGGGTTGGTTTTTATAATCGCTGGCAAATGCCTTATGCTTTATTGATCGCAGGGTTCATCGCGTTTAGCCAGTTTCTGAATTACAATGACAATGACCCCGGGCGGTTTATCCGTAAGTTGTTGGTTCCTTTGGTAATATCAATTGCTCTCTGGATAGCTGTTTTAGTAACGGGAATCGTATCTCAATTGAATTTCAGCCTTTTGATTTTCTTTGTCCTTTTTGCACTGATTGCTTCAATTAACAGTATGCTGTTTCATACGACAAAACGCAGAAATATCGGAGCTATCATAACTCATATCGGTTTCGTGATCTTTGTACTTGGATCGGTAATCACCTTTTCAAATTCCAGGGTTATTTCAAGCAATACATCTCAGTTTGATTTAGGTGATCGTGAGTCAAATGCTGAAAACCTGGTTCTTATGCGTAATGACACCTTATATATGAATGACTATTATGTTTCATATATTCGGAATAGGGTAGAGGGAAATACAACGATTTACCAGGTTGATTTTATCAAAAAAGAAAAGGGTAAATTCAAAAAAGACTTTACGCTTTATCCTTCTGTAAATATTCATCCACGGATGGGGGCAGTTTACAATCCGGATACAAGGCATTTTTTGGGACGCGATTTCTATACTTATATTGCCAGCGTATCAAAGGATCCCGATTATATTGTGATTAAAGCTATTATGAACCCATATATTAATATCTTATGGTTGGGTTCTGTTATATTGATTGCCGGATTTTCCTTTGCCTTTGTTCGCAGGATACGACATCGTTGGCTGGGGAATTCATAACAGGCGGTTCTCTTATTTTTCTTTAGACTTGTGTTCCAGCATCGGAACAAACCTGAATGCGCCATATTCCTTTTTTTCAAAGGTATTGTCAGCGCCCTTTATCATCGTGGTCATAATTTGAATATCATTGGCTCCGACAGGAATTACAAGAATCCCCCCGGGCTTTAGTTGCTCAAGCAAAACATCAGGTATGAATGGTGCAGCAGCAGTTACAAGTATCTTGTCAAATGGTGCATAAGCAGTCAGACCTTTGTAGCCATCTCCAAAAAATGTTTTAATTGAAGGATAACCAACAACAGAAAGAAATTTACTTGTCTTATCAAAAAGTGTTTTCTGGCGTTCTATGGTGTAGACTTTTGCTCCCATTTCGGAAAGAATACAAGCCTGATAACCTGATCCGGTACCAATTTCAAGCACCTTGTCGTTCCTTTTAATTTGCAGCAACTCTGTTTGAAAGGCAACTGTGTAGGGCTGCGATATCGTTTGACCTGCCCCTATTGGAAAAGGTTTGTCTTCATAAGCAGATTCAACAAAAGAGGAGTCGAAGAAAAAATGCCGGGGAACTTTCTCGATTGCCGACAAAACGAGTTGATCGGTAATTCCTTTCTGACCAATATTCCTGACCAATATTTTTCGAAGTCCCTGATGTCGATAGGAGTCAACTGGAATCATACTTATCATGTAATGCCGGGGTGTTAATTTTTTCACGAAAATACTAAATTCAGTCAGGGTAAAAACCTACCTTTGCAAAAAAAATGAAATATGCTTAAAATCGGAGTGCTGGGAGCCGGACATCTTGGAAAGATTCACCTGAAATGCATCAAAGAGATAGGGGATTTTGATCTGGTTGGTTTTTACGATCCGGATACAATCAATGCTGATAAAATTGAATTGGAATTCGGAATTAAAAAATGGAGTTCTCTTGATGATCTGATCGATGCTGTTGATGTAGTTGACATTGTTACTCCTACTATTTCGCATTTCGAATGTGCAGCGAAGTCTCTTAAGAAGTGCCGCCATGTATTTATTGAAAAGCCTGTTGTTACAAGTCTCGAGGAGGCCCGCGAGTTAATAAAGATTGCCGGAGAAGCAAATGTTAAGGTGCAGGTAGGTCATGTTGAGCGGTTCAATCCTGCTTTTTTGGCTGCTGAACCTTTTTTCGACCGGCCAATGTTTATTGAAAGTCACCGGCTCGCGCAGTTCAATCCCCGTGGCACTGATGTGCCTGTTATCCTTGATTTAATGATTCATGATATCGATATTGTTTTAAGTGTCGTAAAATGCAATATAAAAAAAATCTCCGCAAGTGGTGTGTCTGTTGTAAGTGATACTCCCGATATTGCCAATGCCCGAATTGAGTTCGACAATGGATGTGTTGCCAATTTGACTTCCAGCAGAATTTCGTTAAAAAATATGCGTAAATCCCGCTTTTTTCAACGAGATGCTTATATTTCAGTCGATTTCCTGAAAAAGGAGCTGGAAATAGTGAAGATCAGCGATATTGAAAAGGATACTACACCAATGGGATTTGTTCTGGAACTCGGACCGGGACGTGGTACCAAGCAGATTAATTTTGATAAGCCCGAAATCAAGCCATTGAATGCTATAAAAGCAGAGCTGGAAAGTTTCTATTCAGCCATCATTAACAATACAATTCCACCGGTCACCATCAATGATGGATACAGCGCCCTGGAAGTAGCTTACAAAATCATTGAGAAAATTAATCAGACCTCTTCAAACATCATTTGATCCGGGTTTGTTTTTTGTTCAATACTTTTATAAAATATAAACAATATTGGCAAAAATCGACCGTTAACTTTACAGGATTTAGTGATTTTCAACCCATTCTCCCTTTATGATTCTAAGGAAAAGCCGACACTACATCTTAATCTCGTTTTTTCTGTGTGCACTGGCATCTTCCTGTGAAAAATTTACCGGTGATCAAAATGTTCCGGCCTACATTAGCATCGATTCGATTTCCCTTAAAACAGAATATTATAAGCAGGGAACAGCATCGCATCTTATCACCGATGCCTGGGTATACGTGGATGATGATTTTTTAGGAGCATATGAACTTCCCGCAAGGTTTCCTGTGCTGAAAAGTGGTAAACATACTGTTAAAATTTTGCCCGGGATCAAGAAAAACGGTATTGCAGCAACCCGTAATAATTATGAATATTACAGCCCGGTGCAGAAAGTTGTGAATTTAAGCCAGGACAGCACCTCAAAGATTACTGCTTCTACTACCTATCAAACAACAACATCGTTTGTGTGGATGGAGGATTTTGAAGATGTGTCAATAACATTGGATACGACAAGTCGCAGTGATGTGGGTATAAAGCTTACTCCCGATGGCTCGCCACTTCGTTTTGAGGGAAATCATTCCGGGATGGTAATGCTGGATTCAATTCACGATTTTTTTGAATGTCAAACACATTATGAATACATTATTCCATATGCACCTGTTTACCTGGAATTGAATTTTAACACTTCAAATTCTTTGACGATCGGAGTAGTTACCTACGGATATACTACCCTTTATCAAACGCCGATAATTACTCTTAATTCAACAAATGGTGTGTGGAAGAAAATTTATATTGACCTTACCAATACATTGAATGCTTATTCGGGTATGTTGAAATACCGGGTTTATTTAGGGACATTTAAAGACAACGGCCTGGCTCAATCTACGATCCTTTTTGATAATTTTAAAGTGGTCACCCGGCAATCAAACCTGAAATCCAAATGATCGAGAAACTGAATTCCTGAATTATGAATAAACGTTTACAGGTTATTAAATATGTTGCTGCCGATTTCTTTACCGCATTCATTGCCTGGATGTTATTTTTCATCTATCGTAAATATGCGGTCGATCACCAGTTTTTTTCACATTTCAGTGATATTTTTCTTGATAAAAAGCTCTATTATGGCATGACCGTGATACCGACTTTCTGGTTACTTCTTTACATCCTGATAGGGACCTACAGAAAAATATACCGGAAAGCCAGGTTGCGTGAATTTGCTCAAACCATCCTGATAACCTTTATCGGAGTTACCATCCTGTTTTTTACGCTGATCCTCGATGATATTATTATCAATCAGCGTACCTATGTTGAGTTTTTTTTCATCCTGTTTTTTCTGCATCTCTTTTTCACAGGTACTTCCCGGTTTTTTCTTACTTCACATGCTGCCTACAAAATTCATCATAAAATTATCGGGTTTAATACCATTATAATAGGAAGTAACGGCAACGCGGTATCCATCTATCATGAGATTGAAAATCAGGAAAAATCATCAGGAAATAAATTTGTCGGGTTCATAAATGTTGAAGGATACAGTACATATAAGTTAGGTGAAAGTATCCCACATTTGGGCGGGCTGCAAAACCTGAACAGTCTGGTCAAGGAGTACGCGGTCGAAGAGGTGATTATTGCAATAGAACATTCCGAAAATCATACAATTGAAAAAATAATTACCCAACTTGAAGATACTGATGTGGTTATCAAAATTATACCAGCCATGCAGGATATTCTTATGGGTTCTGTGAAAACAACTTCAATTTTTCATGCTCCGCTTATTCAGATATACCCCGACCTGATGCCTGACTGGCAGATGTCGTTGAAAAGAATCCTTGATATTGTGATTTCGGTGATCTGTTTGATATTACTTGCTCCAGTCATGGTTATTACTGCCATCATTGTCAAAGCAACTTCACCAGGGCCTGCATTCTATTCGCAGGAGCGGATAGGCATAAAGGGAAAACCATTTAAAATGCATAAATTGAGGACCATGTATAAAGATGCCGAAGAAAATGGCCCTCAGTTATCATCAAAGAATGATCCACGCATTACTCACTTTGGAAAGTTTCTTAGACAATTCAGGGTGGATGAAATCCCGCAGTTTTATACTGTGCTGAAAGGCGATATGAGTTTAGTGGGGCCCCGGCCTGAACGTTTATATTATATCGATTTAATCACCCAGCGTGCTCCACATTACCGCTTACTTCATAAAGTGAAACCGGGAATTACCTCCTGGGGCCAGGTAAAATATGGTTACGCCGAAAATCTGGAACAGATGGTTGAACGGCTGAAGTTCGACATTTTGTATATCGAGAATATGTCGCTGGCAATGGATTTTAAAATCCTGATTTACACTATTCTTATCATTATCCAGGGACGAGGTAAATAATTGCATTTCACTTCTGAAATGAATTATTTTAGCCATTTATCAAGCCAGTTATAGAATGTTCTTTGCCATAAAATTCCATTTTGTGGTTTCAATACCCAATGATTCTCGTCAGGAAAATAGAGAAACTGCGCGGGAATGCCTCGTAAAATGGCTGCATTGAAAGCCTGCATTCCCTGGGTAGCCACGATACGGTAGTCGAGTTCACTGTGAATGCAAAGGATCGGCGTATCCCAATTCTGAACAAAACGATGCGGACTATTTGAATATGATCGCTGGGCAATTTTGTTGTTTTTATCCCAGAACGGACCGCCAAGGTCCCAGTTTGCAAACCACATTTCTTCGGTTTCAAGATATTGTGCCTCAAGATTGAACATTCCATCGTGGGCAATAAATGCTTTGAAACGCTTGTTGTGATTGCCTGCAAGCCAGTATACCGAAAAACCGCCATAACTTGCACCGATACAACCAAGTTTGTCTTTGTCAACATATGGCTCTTTGGTCATTGCGTCAATGGCGCTCAGATAATCTTTCATGTTCTGCCCGCCATAATCACCGCTGATCTGTTCATTCCACTCGTGGCCGAAGCCTGGCAAGCCACGTCGGTTCGGCGCAACAACGATATACCCGTTGGCTGCCATCATCTGGAAATTCCAACGGTACGACCAGAACTGGCTGACAGTACTTTGGGGGCCGCCTTCACAATAAAGCAGGGTCGGGTATTTCTTTGTTGAATCAAAATGGGGTGGATAGATAATCCAGGTATGCATTTCCTTGTTGTCGGTTGTCTTGATCCAGCGCTGTTTTATAGTTGCCATCGTAACCTTATCAAGCAAATCTTTGTTGGTTGTAGTAATCTGTGTGTCTTTCCCGGTAACCGGATCAACAGAATAGATTTCGACCGGCTTCGACATTGACATTCGGGTGGCAATCAGTTTATCGCCTGCCGGGATAATCCCTGTATAGTTGTGGATTCCATTGGTGAGCTTAATTATCTTACCGTCAAAAAGATCAAGGCGGTATATTTCATCAGTTGCATGATAGTCGCTGATAAAATATATTGATTTATTGTCGCCTGACCAGGCAGGGCTTTCGACATTTTGATCGAAATTATTGGTAAAATCGGATTTTGTTTTTGATTCGAAATCGTAGACAAATAATCGGTTCTTGTCAGATTCATACCCGTCGCGCTCCATGCTTTGCCAGGCGATTTTTTTGCCATCAGGTGAAAAAACCGGGGCAACATCATAACCCATCATTCCATAACTTATGTTTGTTGTCTTCCCACCCTCCAATTCATAAAGATAAATATCGGAATTGGTCGATTTTGTATATTCCACTCCCTTTTTTTTCCGGCAGGTATAGGCTATAACTTTACTGTCGGGGCTCCAGCTTATCTGTTCCATGCCGCCAAAAGGCATCAAAGGGCACTCGTAAGGTTCATTCAGCATAATGTCGGTGCCTTTAGTGATTTTTTCTAAATTAAGGTCAGCAACAAAAACGTGGCTGTAAGCCTGAACCCAGGTATCCCAGTGACGGTACATCAAGTCATTATAAATCCTTCCACTTGCTTTTGGAAGGCCGTCATAAAGGTCTTTGAATTGTTTTTCGGGATAAACATCTGCAGTGAACAGGATGTTTTTCATATCCGGGGCATATTTATAACCATTTATCCCGTTCTCAATGTTTGTGACCTGTTTACGGTTGTTGCCATCAGTATCCATTTCCCAAACCTGCATGGCGCCTGTTTCAGCCGACATAAATGTGATTTTTTTGCCATCAGGCGACCACATTGCCTGATATTCACTGAATTTTGTGGTGGTGATCCGTTCGAAATTTTGTCCGTCAGTACCAATCGTGTACAACTCACGGTTTCCCTTATTCTGTGCTATATCGTAATAGGTGACCCCATATAATATGGTCTGTTGGTCAGGTGAAAGTTCAGGTTCACTTAAACGGCCGAAACTCCAGAGAGCTTCAGGTGTCATCAGATCGCTTTTAAGCTCGATATCTGGTTTTTCAATAAGCGCGGCTTCATCAGATTTTTTCCCATTCGGTTTGCAGGAATAAATTGCAACGATCATGATTGCTAAAAGAAACAATATTACTTTTTTCATATCAGGATAAATTAATTTTGAATAATGGAAACTACAAGTTCAGGTATTTTCCCAAAACGGCCATTAATTCACGTGAATCAATGGGTTTTGAAATGTAATTATCGCATCCTGCTGCCAGGCTGTTTTCACGTTCACCCTTGAGCGCATATGCCGTTTGTGCAATAATGGGGAGGGATTTATGGTCTTTTTTAATGATTTGTGTGGCTTCATACCCATCCATGCCTGGCATCCTGATATCCATAAGCACGAGATCAAAATGCCGGCTGTTGCAATGTTCAATTGCATCCATTCCGTTTTTTGCCCAGATTAGTTTTGCTCCTGTACGCTTAAGAATACGGTCCAATAAGAAGAAATTTGAATCTTCATCTTCAACAACCAGGATTATTTTTTCTGACCATGTTTGACCAGATGGCGATGAAGACATCGATTTTGCTGACTCTGAAAGCTTCGATGGGGTCATCTGAAGAGGAAATAAAACATAAAATGTTGTCCCTTTGCCACGTTCAGACGAAAGCCGTATTTCACCGCCCAATAATCGAATGAGATTTTTAGATATGGTAAGGCCAAGTCCTGTTCCCCCGTATTTTCTCGTATTTGTATCGTCAACCTGCCTGAACCTTTCAAAAATGATATCATGCATCTCCTCGGGAATTCCAATACCGGTGTCGCGCACAAAAAATTCGATGAACGAATCCGATCCGACATTTTTCAGGCTGTATCCGAATTCAACGAAGCCTTCGTCGGTGAACTTAAGTGCATTTTCAATCAGGTTTGTCATGATCTGCCTTAAACGGTTACCATCGGTAAGGATCGAGAATTCCTTATCCATATTCCCGGGCAGGCAATTGAGAACAACATTTGTCTTATTTGTTTTTCTTTTTACCTCATTTAGAGTTACCGACAAATTTGCCAGGAGCACATTAATCTGACAATCCTTTATCTCGACTTTAATCTGCCCCGATTCGATTTTTGCAACATCAATAATATCGTCAATAATCCTCATGAGATCTGTGCCACGCTCTTTAATGATACGGATGAATTCAGCCCTTTCCTCATCTGAAACGCCCGTATCGGATAAAAGGGTAGAGAATCCCAGGATGGCATTCATCGGAGTTCTGATCTCATGCGACATATTTGAAAGGAAGGCGGATTTCAGTTTATCCGATTCTTCTGCCTTTTCTTTGGCAATAATGAGGTTTTTTTCAATGCGCTTACGGTCAGTTATGTCACGATATATACCATATGCTCCGCAAATATTCCCGTTAATATTAATGGGCGTTACAAGAATGGAAACATCGATTAGGTGGCCATCCTTATGCTTTCGTTTTGTTTCGTTTTCAGTTACAATGCCTTGAATTACATCTTCAGTGATCTTGATTGATTCATCCTTGTTTGCAGGATCAGAGATCAGGTCATCGATATTTTTGTTCAGGATCTCCACTTGCGTGAACCCGAAAAGGTGGGTGAATTCTGAATTTACTTTTATGACCTTGCCTTCATTGCCGATCATGACAATTGCTTCGGGACTACCTTCATAAAGTTGATCAAGGTATGCCTTCTCGTTCTGAAATGAGGTCTCTGTCCCTTTTCTGGAAATAACAATTGCAATCTGATCGGCGACAAACTTGAGCAATTCAAATTCCCTGATGGTATATCTTTCAGGATCTGTATAACTTTGAACGGCAATTACTCCGATAACTTCACCATCAACAATCAATGGAACTCCAAGCCAAACTTTTGAAGGAGTTCCAATAATTTGTATCTGTCCGGTACGGGCTAATTCTTCAATGATCTTTTTTGTTGCAAGGAGCGGGGTTTTGGTTTTAATTACATACCCGGTCATTGTTTTTCCTGCCGGAAATGCAGCAAACTTATCTTCTGAGTCGATCTGGAATGGGAGCGAAATGGTATCACTATGTTTATCGTACATGGCAACGTAAAAATTTTCCACATCGATAATCCGGCTCAGGTTTGAATGAATTGATTTAAAAACCTCTTCAATTGTTGCGGATGTATATGATGTCTTAGAAATTTCAAATAATACTGTCTGAATCAGTTCGGTATTTTTTTGATCAGTGATATCGGATATAAACCCCTCGATATGATGAAGTTCACCAGCCTTAGTATAAATTCCCTTACCCTTTTCCCAAACCCATTTTATCTTTTCATCGGCATCTTTTATCCGGTATTCAACTGTATGCTGTTTTGCCAGATTTAAACCCTGGTGAACCTCATTCAATCTTCTTTCCCGATCTTCTTTAACGATAATATCATTAAAGGCAATTTTTTTGTTTGCAATCAATTCATCAGCCGTGTATCCTGTAATATCAACACATCCGTCACTTATAAATTCCATGGTCCACTCGTGATCATTGCGGCAACGATAAACCATTCCGGGCAAGTTTTCAAGCAGGTTTGTAAACTGCTTTTTTGTTTCTGAAGCCTCATCAATACTCCTTTTTCTTTCTGAAAGGTCCATGAAGGTTTCAAGCATAACAGT
Source organism: Bacteroidota bacterium (assembly GCA_037137455.1). Lineage (GTDB taxonomy): Bacteria > Bacteroidota > Bacteroidia > Bacteroidales > FEN-979 > CAIVAT01. Next base: position 20,974 of record JBAXKG010000013.1, on the reverse strand, counting down.
CTCATCTCCAAGTTGAATCGAAGCTGCAGATTTTAAAAGCGGAATTTCCTGACCTTTCTTGTTCACGAGTGTGCATTCACAGCGATCAGTCGTTTTCCCCAGATCCCAAATGGGGCAAGTGTCTTTATCATGATAGCAAATTCTGTCGCTGCATGGGGTCAATAAAAGATCATCGTCATTGGTGAATCCCATTAATGAAACACCAGTGGTGTTGATCATACGGATTTTTTTATCTTGACCAATGATCATAATACCGAATGGGATCGCGTTAAAAATATTTTTGAGTTTTTCGAGTTCTTCGGATTGATTCTTCATCAGTGAAAAAATTAAATCATGTTGGTTATATGTATCGCCTTACGTTGGAAGAGTAGTTTGTCCATTCGTTTCCGAAGCGGTTGGCCAGGAAGAGTTCTTCGCCCGCGATAATTTTATGATGGACAAAAATGCCATATAATGTAAATGAAATATTTATTAAATCAGGGAAATAAAGACAAGATGCAATTGCTATCAAACAAACCCCCAGGTATATTGGATTTCGGCTGAAACGATAAATGCCATTAGTTTTTAGCTTCGTTTCCTGCTGAGGCAAGCCAACTTTCAATGATCGCCCCAGGTCAATAAATGCAATTGAAACAACGATCGCGCCTATATATAGAAGGCCAGTGGCAAACCATGAAAGATACACCGGAACAATTATGTAGCCGAGTTTTGGAAAAATCGCTTTCACAATGAATAAGGCCCATGTTGTAAATATTGCAATTTTGCCAGAATAGAAATAGAATTTCTCAATCGATGGTTTGCCAAAAAGTTCAGATCCTTCGCGCCTTAACGCCATCATCTGAATTAATAATACCACTCCGCATGTTATGAACGCAATCAAAACAAAATAGCTATGTACCGGCATCATTTTTTTTTGTAAATTTAGTCAAAATTCTGTTTTCAAGCCCAGACTAACCACGATAATTTTTCGTTTCCACATCCTGAGCTTAAAGCCTATATTTACCTACCTTTGCTGTTTCCATTTTCCATGTCTACTGTACTTCAAGTTGAAAACCTTGCCCGTTCATATGGCGAAAAGAATCTGTTCGAAAACATTTCATTTGTTCTGAGCCAATCCCGTAAAGTTGCTCTGATTGCCAGTAACGGAGCCGGCAAAACAAGCCTGTTAAATATAATCGCCGGGTTGGAGCCATGCGATGCAGGAACTGTTACCATGTTCAACCGCGATTCATTTGAATACCTTAAACAGGATCCCGAACTTAATAGCAACCAGACTGTTTTTGAAGAGGTATACTCTCATTCTAATGAAATTCAGCGGGCTATCCTGAATTATGAACATGTTATAAAGGGCACAAATAAGGAGGATATCCAGCAAGCTATCGGGCAAATGGATTCCATTCAGGGGTGGGAATATGAAACACGCGTGAAACAAATCCTTACACAACTCAAATTGCCTGATCTCGATCAACAGATCGGAGCGTTGTCGGGTGGACAACGAAAACGCGTTGCCCTGGCAAAAGTACTCATCACTGAGCCGACTTTTCTTATCCTTGACGAGCCGACTAATCATCTTGATGTAGAGATGATCGAATGGCTTGAAGATTACCTTTCAAAAACCAGCATTACTTTGCTTATGGTTACGCATGATCGTTATTTTCTGGATCGTGTGTGTGATGAGGTGCTGGAATTGGAGAATGCAGCTATCTACAAATACAAAGGGAACTATTCATATTTCCTCGAAAAGCAGGCTGAACGCTTGGACAATCAGAATAAAGAGGTGGAAAGAGCCCAAAACCTGCTTCGAACCGAGCAGGAATGGATGCGACGCATGCCCAAAGCCCGTACTACCAAGGCAAAGGCACGCATCGATAGTTTTTATGATCTGCAGGATAAGGCCTCAAACAAAATATATGAGGAGAGGATGAACCTTAACATCGAAGGCGCCCGCATGGGCAATAAGATACTTGAGATCAACGATATTTCTTTTAACTGGGGAGAATTGCCGATCCTGAAAGGATTTACTTACACCTTTAAACGTAACGAAAAAATTGGGATTGTCGGGAAAAATGGATCGGGGAAATCTACCTTCCTCGACATAATTACCGGTAAGATCAGGCCACAGAAAGGACATATACAAAAGGGTGAGACCATTCAGTATGGTTATTACAAGCAACAGGGGCTTGTGTTTAATGAACAAACGAAAGTAATTGACGTAGTAAAGGAGATTGCAGAGGTGGTAAAGATTGGCAATGGGGATACCATTTCGGCCGCTGCATTTCTAAATTATTTTATGTTCCCATATCCTTCACATTTTCAACCAGTTTACAAATTAAGCGGAGGAGAGAAACGAAGACTTTATCTCGTCACTGTGCTCATGCGGAGTCCGAATTTTTTAATTTTGGATGAGCCTACCAATGACCTTGATATTCTAACCCTCAACGTGTTAGAAGAATACCTGGCTTCTTTCAACGGATGTGTTGTAGTTGTTACTCACGACCGATATTTCCTGGATAAAATTGTAGATCATCTTTTTGTGTTTGACGGAGATGCCGTTATCAAAGATTTTCCAGGGAACTACACTCAATATAAAAACTGGAGTGATGATCGGAAAAGACGGGAACAACTGCAAAAACGGGTTGCAATCAGAAAAACTGATACACCAAAACAGGTTGCTTCTTTGTCCAATAAGTTATCATTCAAAGAAAAACGTGAATTGGAGACCCTTGAAAAGGAGATTGTTATGCTGGAGTCAGAAAAAACAGAAATTGAGGCCGGTCTCCAGTCCGGGCATCTGAATCCGGAAGCATTGACAAAGCGCTCTGAGCGTTGGGCTGCTATTCTTCCAGAAATTGAAATTAAGACTCATCGTTGGATAGAGCTCTCCGATCGTGAATCATAATATTTTTTTTGCGATTGCATAGCCAATTCATTCGGAAGTATATGATGGGGCCTGAGTTTCTACAGATGAAAAGTTTGTAGGATGGTTCGTCAGGTATTATGATAATTTTGAAAGTTTGCATAGGGTTGATATTTCCCTACATTTGATGGCAGATTAGCAGTTTTATCGATGGAAGAAATTAAACTTGATTTTTTTGTAGAGGAAACTGTGCAACGTTCTCTCGTTTCGGCGAATGCATTCGGAAAACTTAACCAGGAGGTTACCGACCGGGTTGTTCATGCGGTTTATCGCGAAGCATTCAATAATCGTTGGAAACTGGCTGAGATGGCATTCGAAGAGACAGGGATTGGGATACTTCGCGACAAGGTAATCAAGAATATCATTGCCACACGATTTGTTTACCGGGATATTATAAAAGTTCCCACAGTCGGGATCATATCTGAGGACCTGGAAAACCAGATCGTTGAAATTGCGCGGCCTATGGGTCCCATTTTTGCAATAACCCCTGTAACCAATCCTACATCTACCGCGCTTTTCAAAATTCTCATCGCGATGAAATCGCGCAATCCTATCATTATTTTTCCTCATGGCGCTGCCAGAAAATCGACTATTGAAGCTGCAAGAATATGTTATGAGGCAGCGCTCAAAGCAGGGGCGCCTGAGAATTGTATTCAATGGATTCCCCGCGCAACACGTGAGCAGGTGCTGGCTTTTATGGGTCATAAACGAATAGCTCTGGTGTTGGCTACCGGATCGGTGAGCCTTGTGAGGGCAGCCTACCATTCGGGCAACCCAGCCATTGGTGTAGGCCCGGGGAACGTTCCGGTTTACATCGGTAAGAGCGCCGATGTGGCTTTTGCCGTCGACCAGATACTCCTTTCAAAGCTTTTTGATAATGGCACCATCTGTGCCAGCGAACAGGCTGTGGTTGTCTCTCATAATAATGCTCAGCAGGTCCGTAATGAATTTGTGCGCCAGGGAGCATATTTTCTGCTTCCTGATGAAATTGAGAAAGTAGGCAGGGTAGCAATTAACGCCGCACAGCATATCATGAACCCTGAAGTGATTGGCAAGGCTGCCACCGAAATCGCGAGGATGGCGGAAATTTCAGTGCCACCGGGAACAAATCTGCTGATTGCCGAACTGGAAAAGCAGCAGGTGGGCATCGCATGGCCATTATCTCTTGAGATTCTGGCGCCGATTCTTGCTTTTTACGAGGTTTGCAGCTTTGATGAAGGAATTGCTATGTGCAGGAGCATTAATGAGCACGGTGGGCTGGGACATACAGTCAGCATTTTTTCGAACGAGGATGCAAAGATCCGCTACTTCGCGCATGAGCTTAATGCCGGACGCATCGTGGTGAATACACCTTCTTCGCAAGGCGCGCTGGGAGGTTTATATAACGGACTTACCCCATCGATGACTCTGGCATGTGGTTCAGGCGGGAAGAACTTCACGACCGACAATATTTCTGTGCGTCATCTGCTCAATATCCAACGCATTGCTTACAGGAAGATCAATTTTTGCGGTGAACACCAGCGGGGCGATGCATTTTGTTGTGACGAGCATTTAACCATCAACGAGATTGACGAAAAGTGTGGAAAGGAAAAAATTATTTATTAAATTTGTGAACCAAAAACGCGGTAGTAGCTCAGATGGTAGAGCATCAGCTTCCCAAGCTGAGGGTCGTGGGTTCGATCCCCATTTACCGCTCAAAGTGAATTTCACCAGATTGCACTGAAAAGCCCCGGATAACTAACGTTTCAGGGCTTTTTTCTTTTCACTCAGGTCTGATATTTATAATCCTTCTTTTGGCATTGCTGGTTTTTAAGTTTAAAATTTAATCCAAAATGATGTCTATGTTGATCTCCCCGCATAAGATCCCTCATTACCTTCATTTTCAGTATAAATGCCATTATACATTTTGGCAAGTAAATAATATTATAAACTTGACAAATTGCTTTGTTTTGCTTATCTTTGCATCCGTTTTGATAATAAGGATGAAATCTGTTGATTCCATAGTAAAGAATTGCGTTGAGAATGTTCCATCGGGCCAGGTGTTTGATTATTCTTTGTTCCCGCTGCGAAATGAATCATTTATGGCGCTGGCTAAATCACTATGCCGGTTGTCGAAACAGGGTCAGATTGTGAGGCTGTCGCGCGGGAAATATTATAAACCCCGGGAGTCTGTGTTCGGAGTTCTCATGCCCGATGAAAGTCAGTTGATACGCTCTTTCACTCAGCTCGGTGATAAAACCATCGGGTATGTAACTGGTTTAGCCGCTTTCAATTCTTTGGGCCTGACCTCGCAGGTTTCCAATACAATTATGATCGCTCGTGGTTCAAATCAACCCATGAAGGACATCTTCGGATTTAAGGTCAGGTTTGTCAAACGGAATTTCAGATTCACCAGGGATGATGTTAAACTTCTGCAAATCCTGGATGCCTTGAAGGATATCAAAAAAATTCCGGATACTACTGTCAGTGAATCACTGAAAATTCTGATCACCAATCTTGAAAAGTTAAAGGCCGATGAATTGCAACAGATGATTCGCCTCGCTCAACGGTATCCTCCTTCCACACGTGCGCTGGTTGGCGCTATCATTGAAAATCGTTTTTCTGAAATCAGGGTTGTATCTTTGTACAAATCCCTGAACCCGCTAACAAAATATCTTGTGGGAATTGATCCGGATATATTACCAAATAAGCTGAAATGGAACATCTCATGAACTTTCACCAGGCGCCCGAGTTTCGGGATGCACTTCAAAGTGCATCATCTGCAATGCACATGCGTTTTATACTCGTTGAAAAAGACTATTGGGTGACAAAGGTCCTTCAAAATCTGGCTTTCTCTGATTTTCGTGATTTGGTTGTGTTCAAGGGTGGAACATCCTTGTCGAAGGCGTATAATTGTATCGATCGGTTTTCAGAGGATGTGGACCTGGCGATATTGAAAGGGGAGGGGATGAGGCGACTGCTATCGGATGAATCATTTAAAATGGTGGATTTGGTAATCCAGGATGATAAGTCCAATGCTTTTTTTACCGGGGAATGGATGTCTCATCCCTTGTCTGAGTGTCCAATTTTTAAGGACATTGATCATTTTTGGGGAGCCTTGAAATCAACCTATGAATTTGAATTACCGCAGATCTCATGGGCACCGGCAATTCCTTCTGCTGAACAAATTCAGATGGCACTGCATGGGTTTCGTACTTTTCTTCTGAGATATGATAACTTTTCAAAATAGGGAGTGCTTTTTGGATAAGCCGGCCTAACTTTCAAGCCGACGCCGATTTAAATTGACCACCTCATCCCACTGGTAATCAAAAATATCCAATGGTCAATAATAAACGGCGGGATAGGATAATTTGTCTGGTTCTTCCACAAATGCAAAGCAGACACGATTATTATCCATCGTACTGTCCCGGTTGAAAAGATAAAAATTGTAAAACCGGATAAACTGGATCAGTTGATATCGAAAATTCCCTGGCTGATCTCAGGCCTGATATTCATAATCCTTCTTGTGGCATTGCTGGTTTTTAAGTTCAAAGTTTAATCCATTCTTTGTTCTTCTGACTTTCATCAGGAATTGATTTATAGAAATTTAAAATATGCCTTATCATCCTGGAATAATATTAAAAGTTTATATTTGCAATTCTTTATACAATCTATAAAGAATCGAAAATGATAACTATATGAAAAACGAGACTACATCCTATAATTATCTTGAGGAATTTCTTGCCAGGATAAGGTCAAAAGGCCGTTATTCATTTACTTACAAAGAAGCATTGGATGCTTTTGATATCTCGGAACAGGCCTTGGATCAGAATTTATACCGATTGAAGTCTAAAAGTGCGATTACTGCTATAAGGAAAGGCTTTTACGTAATTATTCCTCCGGAATATTCAGCCAGTGGGATGCTTCCTGTAAACCTATTCATTGATGATCTGATGCATTCAATCAATAAGGACTATTATGTTGCGTTATTATCCGCTGCGGCATTGTACGGCGCAGCCCACCAACAGCCAATGGAATATTTCGTTGTATCAGGAACTCCTGCAATTCGTAGTATCCGAACAAATAAATTGGCAATCAACTTCATGGTTAAAAAGCAGTGGTCACCTGATGATGTGTTAAAGAAAAACACCGATGCCGGATATATAAACGTTTCTTCCCCGGAATTAACAGCTCTTGATTTACTCTATTACTCCGCAAAGATCAGCCTCAATCGTGCTTTTACTGTGTTGCAGGAATTAACCGAGGAAATGGAAGCATCAAAACTTTTAAAAACTGCAAAACAGTACCCACAGACTGCAGCTATTCAACGCCTGGGTTATTTGCTGGATAGAGAATTGAAAAAGGAACAGTTATCCGCATCATTATCGAAGGCGCTGCATGGGTGTGAATGTTATTTAACTCCTTTGGTTGCAAACAGGCCAAAAAAAGGAGTGACCGATCATAAATGGAAAATCATTGTTAATTCAGAAGTGGAGGGAGATTTATGATACCCAGGAGATACATTAACGAATGGCGGGAAAATGTAAACTGGAATGAAGACATTCAGGTTGAACAGGATCTGATCATAACCAGAGCCCTGATTGCCATTTACAATGATGATTTTTTAAAAGAAAAGCTGGCCTTCAGAGGAGGCACAGCTTTACATAAATTATTTTTAACCCCACCGGTTAGATATTCAGAGGATATCGATCTGGTTCAAATCAAAGCCGCCCCCATTGGCGAGGTAATTGATCATCTGCGGAAGTCGCTATCTTTTATTATTGCAGAAAAAGTGAAAGTCAATAGGGGAGAGGCAATGACCTCTATAAACTACCGTTACCTTGCCGATGGTACACCTCCGCAACGCATGAAACTAAAGATTGAGATCAATTGCAGAGAGCACTTGTGTGTGTATGATTTAAAAGAGGTTAATATTTCAATAAAAAATACATGGTTTACAGGGAATGCGGCTGTTAAAACCTATGAACCGGAAGAACTTCTGGGAACAAAACTCCGGGCACTTTACCAACGCAGCAAGGGCAGAGATCTTTTTGACCTATGGTATGCGCTTGTTCATATGAAACTTGATTCAGGTAAAATCATTCACGCATATCATGAATACCTGAACGCCGCCGGTACCAGGATTAAAAAAGAGGACTTTATTGCCAATATCGATGAAAAGATGCAGGATGATAATTTCAGGAAAGACATTTCAGGCCTTCTTCGGCCAGGAATAATATTTGACCTTGATGCTGCTCATCAGGTTATCAACACTGAAATTCTGCATAAGCTATGATCACAAATTTATATAGCAATCCGATGCAAAACAGGATAACTGAAATCATTAATTATTATGCGCAAAATTATGCGCATAATTGTACATCATCTTAAAATACCTATATTTACTGTATATTCCAGAAGTATAAATCAGCTTCCCAAGCTGAGGGTCGTGGGTTCGATCCCCATTTACCGCTCAAGTAAAATCAAGGCTTTCAGAATGTGATTCCCATTATTTCTTCCCCCGGGTACTTATACCAAAAGGCAGATATAATGGACAGAAACTCAAAATGCTTGTAAGGATGAAAATCCCGGCAAAAATTAAAAATATGATGGCGAGAGTTCCTGAAATTACATTTGTAAAATACAATACGATAACTAAAGCTGCAATCAGTAACCTGATCACGATGTCGATGGTTCCCATGTTCTTTTTCATAATGCTCAAATTTTAGATTAAAAAATTAAACTATAAAAGTACAATGCCGCAAGCACAATAAAAAATATCATTGTAGCTACTTTTTTTATTTGAAAGATACGCATATTTCGTGGCATAATTCTATGTTTTTTGATTCATGGTAAAATGTTTAAAATTATTCGAGAATACGGATTTCCGTTTGTCATCCATGTGACATTTACAGCTTGTTTTGTCATGATCTCGTTTTTTAATTTGTTCTTAAATACTCTACAGCGCTCAATGCCGCAATGGTACCGTCACCGACCGCAGGGGTTACCTGACGATATCGTTTTGCTGTACAATCCCCTGCAGCAAAAACGCCGGAAACATTGGTCTGCATATCAGCGCTGACAATAATTTCACCTCTCTCATTCAAATTGATACATCTTTCAAAGCCCTGGGTTTTAGCGATATATCCAATGAAAATAAAGATTCCGTCAACGGATAGAATGGTTTTATTCCCTGTGGGAAGATGTTCAATCTCAACCATTTTTACAGAATCTTCACCCATTATATTTCGGACTTGTGATTCCATGTAAAATTTAATTTTGGGATTCGCTTTTGCTTCTTCCACCGCATAGGGAAAAGCCTGGAATTGATCAAACTGGTGCACCACGCTAACCTTTCTGGCATATTTGGTGAGCGAAACAGCTTCTTCCAAAGCCGAATTTCCTCCACCAGCAACCACGATATCTTTCCCTGTGAAAAAATCACCATCGCAGGTAGCACAATAAGATACGCCACGCCCCTTGAATTCTGCCTCACCGGGTACATCAATCATCCTTGGTTCACCACCCGGTGACAGAATGACAGTCCTGCCATAAAATTTCTCTTTTCCATCGATTTCCACCATTTTTGGGTTTGCGGAAAAGTCAAACGAAGTCACTTGAATGTTTGATCTGATTTTGCAGCCATAAGCCTGTGCCTGCTTTTTCATGATGTTCCCCAGCTGAAAACCACTGGTGGATTCAACTCCAGGGTAATTTGCAATCTCATGAGTGAGCACAAGTTGTCCACCAACTGTTCCTTCATTGAGTATCAGTGTCTTCATATGGGCACGGGAGGCATAAATACCCGCCGTGAGGCCGGCAGGACCTGCTCCGATTATGATGATATCATATAGTTCAGACATTTTTATCGAATTGTGCATCGAGGATTGACCTCACCTGCGACATCGATTGAATGCTTGATGTAGCCTTAACGAGTTTCCCGTTCTTATAGTAAACAGTAAAGGGAATTCCCATAAAACCTTTGCATTCCGTTGCATTACGGATGGGGTGTGATTCAGGATTGTCAAATTCCATATCAGCGAATTTAACATGAAGGTATTCCGGTTCCAGATCTTCCATAATACCATAAACGGGAATACACATGGGGCCCATTCGACCGCAGCATATCATTACGTTCTCATTCTGATCAATGAATTTCTGATGCTCAGAAGCAGTCAGAATGTGTTTTAAATTTGTTTGCAGCATAAAGTTAAATTTTTATATGTCATGTTATGCATGTGTCAAACATCATGCCAAAATAAAGCGCATAAATATCACTAATTCAATTTTTTTTCGTTTCTTTGCAAAAGATCTGGTTTTGGACTATAATCACTGTTCTTTCCCAAATATTCAAGCCGTAATCAAACCGTATTAAAAAGAGAAACAACATGTCAGATACTTGTAAAACAAACAATGACCCATTACCAATTAAAGAAAGACTTAAAACCTGGACTTTTTGGAAACCCTTACTTTTTTCAGTTTTAGGTGGACTGGGTGGATTTTTATATTATCATTTTGTAGGATGTGCCTCTGGTACTTGTGCAATTACCAGTAACCCTTATGCGAGTATTGCATTTGGAGGTTTCCTGGGATACTTCAAAGTGAAGAAGGTATGAAATCAAAATCGTCGAATAAAAAAAAGCTGTGCCAAAGTCTAAAACTCTCTTTGACACAGCTTTTAATTTAGTTTCGGGGGTTAATTACAATGGCAATTTCCAGTGCCAAATTCATGTTTCGAATTCACGATGGCGTCGAACTCCGCCTGTGGCAGGTATTGAGGCGTATAGGCCCCGCCAGTGAATTTGATATTGGCATAAAATGACCGTAAATGATTCCGCGACCCGCGCATGAGATTGGTAAATACACAGGTGATATCCTGATTATCAGTCGTGAGCAAATGATCTTTGAGATCTTTAATGTCTAGGTCTTCGATGGTTGCACCGGCAATAAGCGCATTGATTAATGAAACCGACCCGGTATTTACCAGGGAATTATATAGATTCTGCAGGTCCTGATTTGTAAAAGTACCAGTTACATGGTTTGCGGCCGGATCAACCATCCCGTACTTATTGAGCAGCGCTTTGACCATATCGGTATGACGTTGTTCGCTCCGGCTGATGTTCCGGAAAATAGGTTTGGTGTATAATTGGCTGAGGGTAAGATATACATCATGCGCAAGCAATTCCTCTTCGCGCATGAATGTAAGCGCCTCCGATTCGGAGGTGTTCAGGGGTTCAATTGGCAACGAATCGATACAATAATTGCAACCTGTCAGGGATGTGTCGGCCATCGTGTAGTTAAGGAGGGCTTCCTTGGTTTGGGAATTTTCGGGGGATGTCGCAGTATTGTTTTCTTTTGTGCATCCGTCTAGGGATAAAATCACAAATGATATACCCAGCATCAGGAACATTCCGGTGATCGCATTTTTTTTGGTTTTCATAATAGATGTTTTAGATTAGTTAGTATTGAATGGTTTGTTTGTAAGAAGGGGTATATTTCTGCATAGATTTAGGTTTGTTAATTTCCTCGTCCTCCCCGGTATCGGCGCATCATACTTTTACCCTGGCCAGGGCCTTTCCCTTTGCCCATACCTGGCCCTTGACCCTGACAACCGTATAATTCGTAGTACAGTGCGGACAGCCTCTGACATTGGTCAGGTGTGCATATCTCTTTCAAGGTCATGTATTGGTTTATTGAAGCATTCTGCATCTGTGTTTGCAGCATACTTATTTCTTTTATATTACTGGTTAAAAGGACTTTATCAGGGTTCTTTTTAGCCAGTTCTTCAAGGATCTGAATTCGATGGTTTCTAATATCCGCACTGATGGGTTCTGTTAAATTTTTGTAGTCGTTCAGGATAGTTTCCACTTTTCCTGTCTGGCCAGGCGATAACGATAAGGTTTTTGTAAATGCATTTCCAGGATTTATCGCTGGTTGTTGATTTATTTCCGGGGCTTTTTTTGAAACAAGTACAATAATCGTGATCAGGGCTGAAATATTAACGCTAACCAGGAAAATCAGTAACCAGAATAGAAAGCTGTTTTTTGAAAAGAAGTTCATGGTATTTGATTTATTGTTGTTTTAAAAATAATTTGTCGTTATCAATAAAATCCTGAATAAAAAGACCCGATTTAATCTCCTGTATTTCATTTTGATGTTCCGTGTTCCGCAGTTCCTTTGGATTGATTTGCCTGCCGATTGAAAAACCGATTGCAATGGAGATCAGCAAAAGCAAGGTCGCAAGGACTGGTTGCAGGTTTCGCCGAAAAAATGGTGATGCCAGGATTGACGATCGTTCCAGTTCAGATTCAATCCGTTGTAAAGTCCGGGTCCGAATGAAGGGATTGGGTTTATCAGATTTTTTTTGATCAATGTAGGCCGTAACGATTTGGAAACCATTTGCAATCTGGTTACACATATCACATGAATTAAGATGATCTTCAAATGCCTTTTTATCATTACCCGAAAGTTGTTTTTCCTGGTATAAAAAAAAATGATCTCGAACGGATAAACAATCCATCTTGCTAATTATTTGTTGAATATTCAGAAAAATAGTTCACTAATTTTTTTTGGAGGTTAAGCTTCGCCCTGAATATGAGGGACTCGACGGAGGATAAGGACAGGTTCATGATCTCAGTTATTTCTTTATAGGATAACTCATCATATTTACTTAAAATGAATGCAATTTTTTGGTTTCTGGGTAATGAGTTGACTGCTGTATCAAGAATTTTCCTTTTTTCATTATCATCGTTTTGTGTATCAGTTGTTGCCGGATCATCAGAATATCGGCTGTCTCCATCAGATGAGATTCGGATAAGTGATTCCAGTCGTTTTACTATACTTCTTCTTTTTTGTTTTCTCAAATGATCCAACGATCTGTTTACAGTTATCCGGTATATCCAGGCATACAGCTTGGAATTTTTCTGATACTTTCCGATGGACTTTAGTATCTCCATAATTACCTCTTGTGAAAGGTCCTCAGCATCTTCCATATTATCAACAAAATAATATGCCGTTTTGATGATATTATTCTGATAGTTATCAACGAGGTAATGAATTGCTGCTTTGTTTTGAACGATAAGTCCATCTATCAGTTCTTTTTCAGTCATTTTCCGGAAGACACTTTAAATATAGACGAGCAGAATAATGAAAACTTGCGGTGCTGATAAAATTTCTTTTGCAGTTAGGCCATTTATAATTTTAAGCTGGCGGGAACAAATCAGTATTGCGGTTCCGGGACTTTTGGACTTACTTATATACGGTCATCAAATTCAGCTGCAACCTCTGCTAAAATTTGCGACTGAACCATGCAGTACCCGCACCTCAAATCAAGAAAATCGACAACGGGTCAGTTATCGTTGATTATTGAATCAAAGTTACCTTTCATCTTTTCAGAATGGTCCGATGACCGATTTAACGATCTCAAAGGATTCATTATTTGCTGCATGGATTGCTTCAACAACAGTGACCGGAAAGCCGGCTGCCATTTCTGTCATGCTCAATAAAGCGACATAGGTTTTGCCGTCCTCTTTTTCGTACACTGAAATGCGGCAAGGCATCATAACAGAAACTACCCTTTCGTGGTTTAGTTCAAGCATACGACCCGAATACTCCGGTTTACAAATTTCAACTACCTGCACGGGCCTGACTTCTTTGCCTGATTTAGCGAGCGATTGCTGGAGGTTATGAGTGGCCGGATTCTGCCATCCTTTTTGTGCTGCAGCTTCAATAAGCTTTTCAACAGTGATTGGTACGTTAAAAGGGCTTACCTGCTCAATGATAAATTGGTTTGTGTTCATGACGCTAAAGTTTTTATTGTTTAATTTAATTCTTTTGCAATGGCAATTGCGGCAATGGTTCCATCAGGTTGGGAGAGGTACAACCCTGCTGTAAGCCCGCCAGTACCCACTCCAAGAATAAGAACATCGAATTCCGAAACGGTTGGCTTGATTTCTTTCTTGATCTCCTGAACCCTTTCACCGGATAACATACATTCGAGTTGATGTAAAATGTCGCTTCGCTTGATGCCACCGTTAAGCGTGACTGGCGATTGTACTCCGTTATCAAAAAACAGCAGAGTGGGAGAGGACCTGACTCCCAGTCTCTCGGCCAATGGCTTGTTTTGTTGCCGGAACATTTTTATAAACTTGATATAGTTACCATAAAGCCTGGTTAAAGAACACTTGGATACTTCATTATTAGCCGGTGCAAAGATAAGAAACATTTGAATTAAATCGCTTAAATAACACTAAAGTTTTCTTTATTATTGCCACCGCCCAGCTTTGAAAAGAACTGTTCCCGGTATGTGTTCCCTATTGGTAGCGCCTTTCCATGAACATAAACATCATGTTTTTCAATCATTTCGATGTGCTTCATAGATACCACAAATGATTTGTGTATTCTGACAAAGATATCAGCAGGAAGACATTCCATGACCTCAGTCATCGTAAGCAATGACATTATTTTTTTACCAGCCGCATGAAACGTCATATAGTTCCCTGATCCTTCCACATAAAGAATTTCATCGGGATTTAGTTTGATCAGTTGATTTCCGCTTTTGATTAAAATATCTTTCCTGGATTTAGCCATTGTTTCAGGATCCACTGTCGCTTGTTTCTTTTGATTCAGCAATTCGACAGCTTTATTGACAGCTTTCAGGAACCTTTCATATTTTAGAGGCTTTAGAAGGTAGTCAACCGCATTATATTCATAGCTTTCAGCTCCATATTCCGGATATGCAGTGGTAAAAATCACCTTTGGCGGATTTGGCAATGATTTTAGCAACTGGATCCCCGACAATTCAGGCATATTAATGTCAAGGAAGATCAGATCAACCGAGGTTGCTGTCAGGTAATTCAGCGCTTTAAACGGATTGCTGAAACAATCTGCCAATTCAAGAAAGGGTGTTTTCAGTACGTAACCCTTGATCAATTCCATGGCAAAGGGTTCATCATCAATCACAGTACATCTCATAGCTTCTTATTCAAGTGTCATTAAGAGATTTACAGAATATAAACCTCCTGTATTATCAATGTCCAGTATGTGTTTTCCTGGATATAAAAGCTCCAGCCGTTTTCTGACATTTATCAGGCCGATTCCGGAATTTTTTTTGTCGATTGCCCTCGTGGACACATTAATTTTGTTCTGCACCTTAAATTCAAGTTGTTTCCCATTGACGGCCAGAAGGATCATGATTTCGCCAGGCTGGTCAAGGCTGATTCCATACTTAAATGCATTTTCAATAAATGGGATCAGAATAAGCGGGGCAATTTGGTTGTGGTTGATGTTTCCACTGACCTGAAAGTTAACTTCTGTCGAAATATCGGAGGAAAGCCGCATTTTTTGCAGTTTAATATAATTATTGAGGAATTCAACCTCTCTTTCGAGATTCACACGATCAACATTGCTTTCATAGAGCATATAACGCATCAAACCGGAAAGCTTTTCGATGATGTCGGCAGTTTTCTCGTCGCCATTGCATGTTGCGCTGGAGAAAGCCATATTCAGGACATTAAAAAGAAAATGAGGATTTATCTGGGATTTAAGAAAATTAAGCTCTGCAAGCAGTTTTTCTTGCTTCAGTGCTTGTTTCAGCTTTTCACCTTTTAACCAATTTTTCGTGAACCCATATCCCAGCGCAATGGCAAGCATAATCAGGTTCATGGCAATGTTGAGCATCAATTGTGAAAAAAATGATTCACGAATGCTGGAATAATAATAGGTAAAGAACAGGTGGTCAACATACGTTTCACCGATAGAGAGGATGGCATACAATCCAAATAAAAGGTATATGAATTCCCATGTTTTTTTATTTTTCGAAAACTTTGGTATAAGAACGAGTGATGCTGTATAAAACAGGGCAAGGTTGATCATTGTGCCGAAAGAAACTGGCAGGAACAAAGTATGGTCAGCCCTTTTAAATGGTCCAATCGTTTTGATCATTAGGGCCATAAGGATAAAGCCGCTTCCCCAGATCAATACATGAATGAACGGTTCAATGTATTTCTTACTTCCCATGATGGTTATAAGATAAATATTAGTGAATGGTCGATTTCTCCTTTTGAATGGGCTTATCTGCTCATCTATTTTAAAAACCTGCTGCAATTACAAAAGTAAGGCATAATAATGATTTCCCGGAAGGTAATGGACAAACTCAATAGATTTTATTTGAAATGTTATAATTCATTGACGAACTCAATTTAAATAATATTCCCGGAGGGCAATCCAGCCAATCTGCCATTTTGAATAATCAGAATATATTTCAGCCTGTGACATTTTAAATTTGTCCGAAATCATTAATACAAACCATTTAATTGAAGGAGGAACAGCCGTGAAAAATGTAACATTATTGATCGCACTCTCTTTATTGCTCAGCCTGGGCAACCCGGTTTTTGCCCAGGATACCATTTCAGGATTCAGGGAAGAAAGCATTTCATTTAAAAATGGGGATGCTGTTTATTCGGGAACTTTATCCATGCCGACTAAGGAAGGTACTTATCCACTTCTTATTATGGTCAGCGGTATGGGCCCGCAAACCCGGGACTGGAAATTCGGATCCAATTACAAAATGGCCAAAATCATTGCAGATTATTTAAACAGCAAAAACATTGCAGTATACCGTTATGATGACCGGGGAACGGGGAAGTCGACCGGAGTGGCTGAAACCCTGACCAGTTTTGAGGTCCTTGCCGATGATGTTTACGCCGCTGTTGCAACCTTGAGAAAGAGGCCGGATATCGGCCAAATCGGGTTGTGTGGACACAGCCTTGGCGGTATTCTCTCTGTGATTGCAGCATCAAAGCACAATGATATTGACTTTATTATAACACTGTCGGGCTCTTTTCAGAGCGGTGGTGATATCATGATGGAGCAGGCGCATACGCTGAAAAGATGGAAAACTTCTGCAAATATGACGGAGGCGGAGGTCATTGCAAATGGAGAGAGTTTTGTCAGGAACTGGGTTTTATATTCAAACGGGGGCAACGGGCTTGATACCATGAAACAAATTCTGAGTGATCTGGTCCACTACCAGATCATTAAAATGAGTCCTGAAAAAATGGCCGAAAACCTGAAAACGTTCAAAGATACAAACGATCTTTTTGAACAATCTTATAAGGAAGTAATTGATTATTACACATCGCCTCATTTCAAATCATTTGCAACCTATAATCCGGTAACCGATTTCACTGAAATAAGCTGCCCAATCCTTGTTATGTTCGGCGAAAAGGATGCCCATGTGGTTGTATCTTCCAACAAACCCGCTGTTGTTAATGCCCTGAGAGATGCAAAAACAATGGATTTTACGATGCGGATTATTCCCGGCGCTGATCATGGCTATTCCACAAAGGAATTGTATAAGCAAGGTAAAATGAGCCCGGGGGTCCTTGAATTTCTTTCTGATTGGATCATCACAAGAACGACGAGGGCTGCAAATCCATCATAAGCAGGCGAAACAAACATTCTTTTAAGTGACCCGGTGATATGACGCCGTTCAGAATATACCTAAGTTTGCTTCGAGTTAATTAAATCATTCATTAAATTTAACATATGAAAACCACAACTTTATTCTTAGGCCTTTTAATTTGTGCTACATCGTTATTGGGTCAGACTAATGTCCTTAAATATGAAGCTCTTATCCGGAAAGCAGACTCTCTGTATCAGGTAAAAGACTTTAAGCACTCTGCTTTTGCCTTTTCGGATGCATTTATAGCACCTGATGCTAAAATAACAATAAACCACCGTTATAATGCTGCTTGCTCGTGGGCTTTGGCAAATTACTCTGACAGTGCATTCAGTAATTTAAATTATATTACAACAGGAATGAATTACACCAATTATGGAGCTATAAAGTCAGATCCTGATTTAATCTCGCTTCATAATGATAACAGGTGGAATCCCTTGCTTGAAAAAGTGCTGGCCAATAGAAAGGAAGCATTTCCTAACCTGGATTTAGTAAAGGTAAACGGATTTAAGATTGAACTGGTTACCTATGGGATGGAAAACAACCAAAAGGGAAAACCGGTCATTGTTTTCGAAAATGGCAGGGGTACAGATTTCGAATATTGGCTGCCTGTCATTAATGAAGTATCAAAGGAAAATGCCACTTTCGCCTACAACCGGCCAAGAATAGGAAGTTCCGAAGATGATAACCAACTTCCCACAATTGATCATATCACTGATATTCTGAGACAATCGCTTCTCGCAAAAGGACTATATCCTCCATATATACTTGTAGGTCATTCCTGGGGTGCGGCATATATCAGGACCTTCGCTTCATTTTATCCTGATGAGATTGCAGGATTGATTTTTGTTGATCCCCACGACTTTGTAAAAAAAAGAGTAGGAGGAAGATCACCTTACAAGGAAATCGGGCTAACCAAAAACCAAATCGATTCCCTTTTTGCCGTATACGACAAATGGGCTGATGAATACATAGCCCAGGGACCAAAGTTTGTTGTTGAAGAAATGAAAGCTCAAAGAGAATTCAGCAAAACAGGCTATGAACTCTGTAACCTGAATCCCTTACCCGACGTACCTGTTCATTTTATTATGGCCGGCGGATATCCTCTGAATCCTGAACAAACGGCTTCATTGTATGATCGAAAGAAAATGTTCAGAATAAACAATGATATAAAAATGGAAAGTTGGCTTGAGCTAATTAATCCTCTCAAATATGGAAAATTCTTCTATTGTTCCAATTCCGGGCATATGATTCAGAAAGATGATCCGGATATTATAATTTCAAGTATTAAACTGGCATTGAAAGATTATGACCGAATTATTATCGAAAAAACAAAAAGCCATTAATACTCAGGATTCCAAAATTTGTTTGTCGGTATCCGAGAGACAAGGTACCCCTTAAACAAGGTTATCAAACAGTTTAGATTACAGCCAGATAAACAATATCTACATGGATAATCGGCAGAACAAAGAGAGGAGATTCTGGGATAAGTTTGCGAACATTTATGATTCCTTCATAAATGTGGTTTTTAGCATATATTTATTTTCAGGTTCAGGATTCATAAAAAGCCCAGGAGTGGGATATGAACAAGATGCATCTTGAACGTACATTGGCTGTGGCCGGACAACTTAAAAAATTGATTCCGTTTAAACCAAATTTGAAGGCATTGGAGTTTGGCGCCGGTACCGGATTACTCAGTTTTTATCTGAAAGACCTGTTTTCGGAAATTACTCTGATGGATAGTTCCCATGAAATGTTAAAAATGGCTGAACAAAAGATGGAAGCAGCGGACCTTTTGAAATTCAAAACAAGGTTTTTTAATCTTGAAAAGGAGAAGTATGTCGGTAACACTTTCGACATTATTTACAGCCAGATGGTTCTACATCATATTACGGACATAAATGACATCCTACAGAAGTTTTATGGTATTCTAAATCCGGATGGAATTTTGGCAATTGCAGACCTCTACAAAGAAGATGGCTCATTCCATGGAGAGGAAGTCAATGTACACAAAGGATTTGACCCGGAGAACCTAACTGAAATTCTCCATCAACTGGGTTTCCGTGACATTAATGTTTCACCTTGTTTTGTTATCCGTAAGGAAACTCCCCCTGCAGGAATTAAAGAATACCCTGTTTTTTTACTGACAGCAGGGAACTAGAGCTGGTTGCCTCTGCAACGACCTTTCCCACCTCCACAGCAATTTCCCTGCCCTTTGCCCTGGCCATGGCGGTTCTGGTAACCCTGTCCGAAACCAGTTCCTTGTCCGTTTCCTTTACCTATCGTGCCCCGGTTATCACAAATACCATCACCATTTTTATCAACAAAATTGGCGCCTCGTGCCGATTGCCATCTGGCTTCTAAGTTATCGCAAACCCCGTTCTTGTTGTTATCAATAAATTGACCCCGGGAAGAAGCGGTTGTCGGAGGGGTTGTTTTGGAGTCTTTCAATGGTGTGTTGTTCTGGGCAGAGGCACCACCTGTGACGACTGCGATTATGAAAGCAGTCATTGAGATTTTTGCTATTGTATTCATTTTACGAAGGTTTTAGATAAAAATAATTGGTTATCTTGTATAGACGGTCGGAAATGAAAAAACTTGCGGCCAGGTCTTTTATATCAGATTCATTCATTACATAAAACAGGGAAATTTTTTCCATATATTTACATACAGTTATCAGACTAACCTTTTTCAAAAAGCCTTTATGAAAGTAATCGTACTTGGTGCAGGAATCTCCGGGCACACTGCAGCAGCCTTATTAAAGAAAAAACTTGGTAGGCATCATGAAGTGATTGTCGTTTCACCAAGCCAATACTATCAATGGATTCCTTCAAATATCTGGGTAGGGGTCGGACGTATGTCTGTCGACCAGGTTCGGTTCAAATTATCGAAGGTATATAACCGCTGGGGAATTATTTTCAAACAGGCAAAAGCGGTATCTATCTATTCAAATTTTTCAGGCTTAATATCAAGATCATGAGAATTGTTGTAAAAGGACATTCGTAATCTTATTACTGTTCAGTCTGTGTTGATTATAAGAAGTTTGATTATCAGAATCTGGACTGTGGAAAATATTTTTCATCCTGACCGCAAGTTCTCATCGCCCGGAACGTCATTTATATATATGTTTTTGTTTTTCGCAATTGCCAGTATCTCAGAAAGGACATAAGTTTTCGTGCATATGAGAAAGTTAATACCCTTTATCGTTTTATTATTTCAAAGTCATTTACAGTCACTTTCTCAGGTTGCAATTAACGCTGATCAATCCTTTCCGGTCCCTTCAGCAATGATGGATATTAAATCATTGAATAATGGGTTCTTACCGCCAAGAAGGATAATGGAGCAAATGATTGCGATTATCTCGCCATCCGATGGGCAGTTTTGCAAAGAATGATCTCGGAAATGTGAGGCATATCAGGGCTTTTTAACCAACGTAAATATAATAAGCACATTAAAATGTTATACACTTTATATAAAATATCGTAATGGCTTGATGTGTTTATGGATGTATTTTTGTTCCCGCTGGATGCATGCTCTTTAATAAGAAGACCTTGAAAACTAATTAATGAGAACAACTTAAATCATCGACATTATTATGAAGTAATCTTACCATTTCA
>JBAXKG010000012.1:0-55802 GCA_037137455.1 Bacteroidota bacterium | reverse complement strand
GCAGTTGTCGGTCAGGTATATACCTCCGTCATTCGCCATCAACATCTTCGACGGATCCGAAGGGAAGAAGGTGATTCCATGCTGGTCGGGATGAAGCTGGTGCAGTGAGTCCATGTCATAGGGATACCCGCCGATGTAGGTGGTCGCCAGGCTGTCGGCAAACCCGTTTTCCGACCGGTGCAGATTCATCCCGCCAAGGAAGACCACATTTTCATCATCAGGTTTGACGCCCATGGTAAAGGTGTACCCGCCATAAACAACAAAGGAGAACGGGAAACTGCTTGTGTTCCCGTTGCCCGCTCCCGGAATTCCGTTGGTACGGTTTTCCCATGAAGCGGAACCTGCTGCAGGGTTCCAGGTCATTTTCCAGAAAGTGTTCACCGAATTGGAATACCCTCCGAAAGGGTTGATGTCAGAAGATTGCGATTCCGTAAAAACATACATGACATTTTCATTCGATGGCGCCAGGGCAAGACGGGTTACCCGGTTATCGTGCGGGAAGCCCGCCGGGGTGATCTGTACCCAGTCAATTCCGTTTACCGATCTCCAGATCCCTGCCTTTCCGGGAGGCTGAACCGAAAAGCAGAAACTGCTGAGTGCTGCATAAATGACTCCGTCGGAGGTGATGGCGAGGTCGGTGGCAAAGGATTTATTTACAAGGTCCCCCAGTACCACCTCCCAGTTCATTCCCCCGTCCTCCGAACGCATGATGGCGCCGTAACAGGCGGCATATACTATGTCTTTGTCCATGCGCACCGGGTCGGTCACGATCCGCCATACTCCCTGGAAAATTTCCCGGAGGAAATCAGGCGATCCGCCTTGGGTAGCTGTGAGCGGCAGCCACGAGGCTCCGTTGTCCGTCGATTTATAAATTCCATTGCCGATTCCAATCGTTCTTGCATTGGTGCTGATGTTCCGGTCGGTGGTGCTGAGCAGTTCACCGGTACCGTAGTACCAGATGGAATGCTTGCCAGGCCGTTTGTCCTGTGCCAGGCAGGTGGCACTTTGCTCAGCGTCGGGACTGGTGGTTTTATGCCAGACCTGGCCAGGGGCCGACGTTTCCCACATTCCCCCGGAGGCGCTTCCTGCCAAGAGGTGGTTCTCATCATCCACGTCCATCCCGGTACATCCTGCAAGGGCTGCCAGCATCAATACCTTGGGACGTGATCCCTTATCCTCTCCTCCAACATCGGGCATTGCGTCCATAATCACGTGATGTCCGCTAACATTGGCATCGAACATCATATTTCCTTTCCAGGAAGTATCTACTATATGTTTCATTTTCAGTTTTTATTATATGGTAAAATGAGAGCAGTTAAAACCATTAAGCATACTTCTTAACAAAATCAGCATAGGTGCTTATAATACCTTCACGTAGGTGAATCGTTGGGGTAAATCCGAGAGAGCCCAACAACGATACATCAAGAAGCTTACGCGGGGTACCATCGGGTTTGGAATGATCAAAAACCAGGTTACCTTCATACCCTACTACATCTCTGATCAGAAAAGCAAGTTCTTTTATACTGATCTCTTTCCCCCAACCGATGTTGATAAACTTGTTTCCGGTGTATGTTTGCATCAGGAAAACCACAGCCTCAGCCAAATCATCGACATGCATAAATTCCCTTAATGGCAAACCTGTTCCCCAAATGGACACATCAGAAGCGCCAGTAATCATTGCTTCGTGAAATTTCCTGATAAGCGCAGGTAATACGTGAGAGTTTTGGAGGTCGTAAGTATCATTTGGCCCGTACAGGTTGGTGGGCATTACTGAAATATAATTGGTACCATATTGAATGTTGTAGTTTTCGCACATTTTCAGCCCTGCAATTTTAGCAATGGCGTATGGTTCATTGGTATATTCAAGGATGCCCGTGAGCAGATATTCTTCTTTTATGGGCTGGGGGGCATTTTTGGGATATATGCATGAGCTGCCCAAAAACAGCAGCTTTTTCACTTTCGCCAGGTAGGCATTGTGAATAACATTGTTCTGAATTACCAGGTTCTCATAAAGAAACTGTGCCCTGAAGGTACTATTTGCCACGATTCCTCCTACTTTAGCGGCGGCAAAAAAGAGATAATCGGGTTTTTCTTCCGAAAACAATTCATTACAAGCAACCGGGTCAAGGAGATCGACCTTGCGATAACAAATTTCTTTCTGATTTTCATTAGCATTCCGGAAATCGGTACCTGTAATATTCTCATATCCCTGCCGGATAATGTTTCGGATAATAGCGCTGCCAACCATGCCTGATGAGCCCAGTACCAGGATTTTATCTTGCTTATTCATAGTATTTTTTTATCAAAGCCCCCTTCTTTCAAATATTTGTCCTTTTTCATCTATTGCAGGTCGCCATCAACCATCCTTTTAACCAGGGATTGCAGGTCATTTCGCATAATTATTTCATCTTACAAGCGGAGGATAAAAAGCGCTTGCATATCGTTTAAAAATAAATGGAACAACCCATCCGATAAACGTTCCGATAATCATCCCGGCCAGTACATCACTCGGGTAATGTACTCCCAAAGCCATTCTTGAATAGGCCACGATAATAGCCCAGATGTAGACGGGAATTGCTATCTTTTTCCCGGAAAATAAAAGCGAAAGTGCGGCTGCCAGTGCAAATGCCTCCATTGTATGCCCGGAGGGGAAGGAAGAATCTCCGCCTGTAGATAGTTTCTCAATAAAAGGGTAGGTGTCGAATGGCCGGTCGCGGTCGATTATGCTTTTTAATCCAAGGCTAACCAGGCCGACCACTATTAAAACAATAGCAAGCATGAAGAACCTCATCAAAAGCGGTTTTGATTTTCTGATGACTGATAGAATCAATACTATCATCACCATGGTAATACTTGTAAAAGTAGTAGAGTTTGAGATGAATTGCAAAACCGGGATTGAAAAGGGAATCGTGTGATCATGCAGCCAGGTTAGCAGGGCGATATCGAAAGTTGAAAAGTTCAAATCCGTGATTTTTATATTCTCAGCTAATTATTTTGAGTGCGAAATAATGCAATCGACAGGTTATCTATTTCCCTTGACCTTAGTCAGGGATTAAATGTTTAGAGCCGTCTGATTGAAAAAACATTCCATCCGTTTTCCTTTACCATCTGCATGGCAGGCTGCTTTTGCATTATTGCGCCTCCCCAGTAATTATGATCATATATGTGCGGGTTTTCAAACCAATTTTGAATATTCATGGTAAGCCTGAAGGTTATCTGTTCCTGGTTGACCAAAGTAAATGATGACCCTGGCAAACTCACCTTAAAGCAATTGTGAACAAACGCATAAATCGAATCAACATTGTATTCATTTCCTTTATAGAGTTGCCCGATCCCTAAATGGAAATTGAACGGCATAAGCAGGCCTGTCGTATCCTTCCATTTTCCGTTCATCATCATGTAGTGATAGCCGCCACCCAGAATGTCGGGCCAGGCCATGTTCGATTCGGGCGGGTTCACGAAACGGTTGGATTTGTTTTTCGCTTCAGAGATCCCGAAGATAAAGGTGATCGAATCGTAGGTGACGGAGGGTATCTTATCGGGAAATGAAATCAGTTTCGAATCCGCAATGGCTTCATCAATGTAAAAAATATCCTTTACCTCTCCTATTGACTTTCTGCTCCCGTTGCTGGAGTAAAACGTAATGTCGGATATGAAATACTTCAGATCGGTGATCAGGTATTCATTCCCGGCTGCATTGGTATAGATCAGCTCATTCAGCCTCAATGGCGCGCCATTGACCTGATGATCGACGGAAAAAGCGATGGTTCCGGTTGGAAAAACCGCCACAGTATCATCGCATTTACAACATCCCGAAAGAAAAAACAGCAACAGTAAAAAAAAATTTCCTACGATGAAAAACGCACCTTTTATCATAAAAAATAAGTATTTAATTGCCCCGGGTCGGGAATGAATTCAAAGTTACAAATTTAACCGAATCTTATTGAGATATGAAATTTTTTGTCCGAAAACGCTTCAATTGCTTGAAAGTGGATTCATTTTATTTTTTAGGATTTCGGATAATGGAATTTTTCTGATCTGGGATTCCAGCCATGCGGTAAAGTCAAAAATCCTCAAAATCTGCTGTTCAAAAACATCATTGTGCATTTCATCATATGCAACCCTGATTTTATCCCAATGTTTTTTTCGGTTCGGGATAATGGCCGGGGGCGATTTGCTCAAAAACCGAAACAGAAACCTTTCAATTTTATAACCTTTATCAGTTCCGGATAAATCCCGTTTCATCGATCTTATCTCATATTTAATCAGATCAAAATCTCCCAGGCTATAAAGTATTATGAGATTTACCAGCCTGACCGTCCTGTAAATCGGTAAAAAAGAGAAATTCTTCACACTTATGAAAATCTGATTCAGAAATTTATGTGCTTTGTGGAATTCAGAAATGCCCAGATAGACAAGGGAAGTGTACAGGCACAATTCGGTCTGGCGCACCCGGTCAAGACTCGAAAACTTGTCGTATAAAGAAATTTTGTAATGCTTCATTAATTCAAGGCACCGATAAAAATCACCAGTATCGAGGAATGGGAATAACTCATACTGAAAAGTCAGGCATGTCAAATTGATCCGAAAATCGACGGAGGTACTTTTAATTTTATTCAACTGGTCAATAAAATATGACATCCCCTGATAATTGCGGATGCCACGCAAACTTTCCAGAACACCTTCAATCATGTTCAGGTAATAAACCGGAGGTGTGCTCCATAAATGTTTGTTCGCTTCGAAAAGAGTATTGAGTTCATAATAGGAATGAAGCGCCGATTTATAGTCGCCTACATTGATCAGGTAATTGGACTGAAAAAGCTGATGGAGTTTCCGGATCTCAAAATTTTCAAGATTTTGAGAAGCTACAAGACTTAATTCGCTGAATACCAAATCATTAAGTTCGTTTTTTTGTTTGGGAGACCGGGGGTGGCCTTTATAAACAACCCGGTGTTTCAAAATTTCGAACAGTGACGATTGTTCATTGATTTTCCTCAAATATTTTAAATATTCATTTAGTTTGAACTGCTTTTTCAATAGCGCTTTTTCGCTCAGATTTGGGAAATTTAATGATAGTAGATATTCCAGTTCCAGTCGTGAGGCCAACAACAACGCGTAGTAATTTTCGTACTTTTCGGCTTGAGCCATTACTTCGTTCAGCAATTCGAAGCATTCGTTGAACAATGATTTTTCATACAATATCCGGGCCTCTGAAATTTTATTGAACAAGCCATAAAAGCTATCCTGTTCAAGGCGCAACCCCAGCATGGAATGGAGGAGCAATTCAAATAAATAACCTGCAGAGGTTTCAAAGGAAGCTCCAGGCCGGTGGTTCAGAAACTTCTTGCGCAATGCGGCAATCGTAAGCGAACCGTTTTTTTCAATGGCATCATATAGAACGATATAATTGGGCTCTGTTCGGGCACGGCATGATTTAATCCGAAACGCTTTTTTTTCCGATAAAGTCATTGAATTGACCAGCAAAACCAGCGATTGTACCCGTGTCATGGCTTATTTAAATGTTATAAATAATAATTCTAAATATGATTTATAATTATGATTTTGGTCATTATATTTGAATATAATATATCATCTATTTTGTTTATTTCCTGATAGATATATTTTGAACAGTATTATTAATGTCATTTTACAATTACAAAGTTACGCTCATTTTTGATTTTTATTACATCCAAATGTAGATATATTTGTAAGGTAAACAAAACTGAACTCCATGCACTCAAAGAAAATAGTTGTTGTCGGAAGTTGTAACACTGATATGGTCATAAAAGCCGACAGGCTTCCTGTACCCGGGGAGACTATCCTTGGTGGTACCTTTTTTATGAATCCTGGTGGTAAAGGGGCAAACCAGGCAGTTGCGGCAGCCCGGATGGGCGGTGTTGTTACTCTTATTTCGAAAACCGGGAACGATGTTTTCGGGAAGCAATCGGTTATGTTGTACAATGCCGAAAAAATTAAAACAGATTTCATCTTTTCTGATCCAAAGCGACCTTCAGGAGTGGCCATGATAACAGTTGACTCGAACGGGGAAAACTGTATTGTTGTTGCATCCGGTGCCAATGCCTCTCTGAGTCCGTCTGATATGAATAAAGCCCGGGCCGAGATTGAAAGCTGTGATCTTTTATTAATGCAGCTTGAAATACCTATCGAGACCGTGGAATATGTAGCAGAGATGGCCAACAAAAAGGGGATCAAAGTGATTTTAAACCCTGCCCCGGCTCAGGCATTATCGGAACAGCTGCTGAAGAACCTTTACATAATCATTCCAAACAAATCGGAGGCAGAGATCCTTTCCGGGATAAAAGTTACCGATGTTAAATCGGCCCGGAAGGCAGCAGCCATTATTAGCGCCAAGGGTGTCGACATTGTTGTGATTACCCTGGGGTCGCAGGGTGCACTGATAAAAGAACGCGATGATTATCACTTCGTGGAGGCCTATAAAGTCGACACTATCGACACGACTGCAGCGGGCGATACCTTTTGCGGATCGGTTTGCGTAGGCCTTTCTGAAGGAAAATCAATTCTTGATTCCGTAAAAATAGCTGCACGGGCCGCAGCGCTCACAGTAACACGTATGGGAGCCCAGGGATCTATCCCTTACCGCTCAGAATTGGCATCACTTGACAAAGAACCACAAAAAGTTTCGACATGAAAGCAATCGGGCTGAGTAAAAAAATAAGATCAGGACTGCCAAAAATACTTCTGGCATCTATGATTGTTCTTTTGGCTTCTACTGCCTTTGCCCAGGAGACACTCATTGTAAAGATCAGCGGAATTGTAACTGATATTATTGACAATGAGGCAATTCCAGGCGTCAACGTTTATATAAAAGGCACACAAACCGGAAGTGTTACCGACATTAATGGGAAATATACCATCAGTATACCGAAAGGGTCAACACTTGTATATACAATGGTTGGATATGAAACCCAGGAGATTCTGATCGAAAACCAGCTGCTTGTAAATGTACGGATGAAAGCTTCTGTGACCTCGCTTGATGAGGTTGTAGTAATTGGTTATGGTTCAACTACGAAAAAAGAGATTACAGGCTCTATCGCCACTGTAAAAGAGGATGGTTTTAACCGGGGCGCTTTTAACAATCCCATAGGACTGTTGCAGGGGAAAGTGGCTGGTCTGACTATTGTCAAACCCGATGGCGCCGATCCACAAGCCGGCTATGATATTATACTTCGCGGCACCAACACCCTTACATCGGGCCAGGGACCACTTATTATAGTCGATGGCATTGCCGGTGTTGATTTGAAAAATGTAAGTCCTGAAGAGGTAGAATCAATGGATGTTCTGAAAGATGGTTCTGCGGCAGCTATTTATGGCACACGTGGATCAAACGGGGTTATTATCATTACAACAAAAAGGGCGAAAGCTGGACATAGCAAGGTGGAGTACTCCGGCCAACTTTCGGTACAGGTAGCCCCTCGCGGAGTGCGAAACCTTACCTCCGATGAATTCAGAAGCGCTATTGAACTTTATGCTCCTGAAAAAAAAGTTAATATTTACGGGGATAATGTGAACTGGTTTAATGAAATTACACGGTCTGTCCCATTCAGCCAGCAGCATAACCTCGCGGTTTCGGGTGGAACTGAGACCTTTTCACACCGGACAACTATTTTTGTTGATCTTGCGCAAGGCCTGCTGAAAAACAACAATGCCAATAAATTTTTAGTGAAAACCAACATTTCCCAAAAAGCGCTTGGAAATATTTTAACACTTGATTATAACCTGAGTTATGGTTTAAGAAATTATTCTCCTGCAAATTACGATCTGTTTTATCAGGCATTTATCCGTAACCCGACCAGTTCTGTTTATGACCCATCCAATACTTACAGTGGTGGATATACATACCTTGAAGGCGTAGACTATTACAATCCTGTTGCCATGCTCAATGAACGAATCCGCCAGGGAAAAACCAACGATGCATCGGGGAATATCCGCGCAACACTTCGTTTGGCTAAATCGTTGAACTGGTCCAACCTGATCTCGTACGATTTGTCGGATTGGGAAGAAATATCATACATGAAAAAATATTACCCAAGCAGAATTGGCCGCGGAGGAGTTGCTGAAATTGACAACGGGCGCAGGAGTGATCTTCAATACGAAAGCACTGTGAATTATTCCGTATCCTTTGGTAAAAACAGTATTCAGGCGCTTGCCGGATATACTTTCCAGCAGATTACTTCCAATAATTCTTACATGGTTAATTCGGGATTCGATTCAGATTATTATGGAGTAAACAATATTGGAGCGGGATCAGCGCTTGCCGGCGGAACTGCCGAAATGGGATCATATAAAAGCAGTAGCAGGCTGATCTCATTTTTCGGCCGCGTTATGTATAATTATGATGACCGTTACATTGCTTCCGTTTCGTTGAGAAGGGAAGGTTCTTCGCGGTTCGGAGCCAACAATAAATGGGGATGGTTCCCCGCGGCCAGTTTCGGTTGGCGGATAAACAGAGAGGCGTTTATGAAAAATGTCGCCTGGGTTAATGATCTTAAACTCCGCGTCGGATATGGCGTTACGGGCAATCAGGATTTTGCGAATTATAAATCACTGACGCTTATGGGCAAGGCCGGGAAGTTTTATTATAACGGCGAATGGATAAATACTTATCAACCCGTGTCAAATCCCAATCCGAACCTTCGCTGGGAAAAGAAACAGGAATTAAATGCAGGTGTTGATTTTGCTTTCCTGAACAGTCGAATCAGCGGTTCTGTCGATTACTACTACCGACAAAGCACCGACCTGCTTTATACCTATACTGTTTCGGTGCCTCCCTACCTTACAAGTGAGCTTTACACTAATGTAGGTACGATCAGTAACCAGGGGGTTGAATTGACCCTGGGCGCCATACCCGTCAAAAAAAGTCGTTTTGTTTGGTCAACCACACTTACCTTCAGCAAAAATGTGAATAAACTGGTGAAGTTTTCAAATGAGGAATTTACCAGCAAATATGTAGAGATCGGATGGCTTGGCGGAGCATTCCCGCTTAATGCCCAACGGCTGGAAGAGGGAAAACCACTTGGCACATTTTTTGGCCCTGTTTGGCTTGGCCTTGATGAAACCGGACATGATAAATTCAAAAATCAGGATCCTGTTGGCCATGTGAGTCCCGATAAATGGGAGGCAATAGGCAATGCCAATCCGTTCTGTATGATCGGATGGAGCAACACCTTAACCTACAAAAACTGGGACCTGAATTTTGCCCTGCGAGCCCAGATCGGCGGGAAGGCGCTGAATATGTACCGTCTCTATTATGAGAACTGGCAAAGCATTGGTCGCAATATCGTACATACACAGTTGGAAAACCCAGAATTCATAGGCACCGGACAATATTCATCAAAATATGTTGAAGATGCTACGTTCCTGAAACTGGACAACATTACACTCGGGTATGTTTTTCCAAACTTTTCAAAATATATTTCGAATTTAAGGTTGTATCTCACTGCCCAGAATGTATTCTGCATAACAGGTTATAAGGGGCTCGATCCGGAAGTAAGCCAGAGCGGCCTGGCTCCAGGGATTGAATATCTCTATTATTACCCGAAAACTACTACAATAACTTTTGGGGTCAATGTCTCATTTTAATAAATAACACGCCCGCTGTCATGAAAACAATAAAATATCTACTGCTGATAGTAGCCACCACAATGTTACTGGGACTGGTTTCATGTACTAATCTTGAAGAAGAGGTATATTCAGATATCCCGCTCGATGATTTCTTTCAAACCGAGAAAGATGTCCTGATGAATGCAGGGCGGGCATATACCAAACTTCAGAAGTACCCCGAAGAATTCAGTCTCTGGACTCTTGATGAACTGGCCTCCGACATCATGGTGGCGCCAGCCAGGGATGATGGTTTCGTTTGGGATAACGGCCGATGGAATGAGATCCATAAACACCAGGTGACTTCTACCAATAAAATATTGACCCTGGCTTGGGGGTCTGTATTTGAAGGCATCAGTGCATGCAACGAGGTAATTTTCGAGACCGAACAATCCTCAATAATGTTTCCTGAAAAAGCACGTGTGGTTTCGGAAATTAAAATCCTGCGGGCTTACTTTTATTACCTGGCGATTGACAATTGGGGAAATATTCCGTTTACGATCGATTATACCGAAAAACAACTACCGGTACAAAAAGATAGAAAATTTGTTTTTAATTACATTGAGAATGAGATAAACAGTAATGTAAATATCCTTAAGGACAAGCCGACCCCTGACTATTATGGTCGGGTAACCCAGGGTATGGCATATACCCTTCTGGCAAAGCTGTACCTTAACGCGCAGGAATGGATCGGGGCAGATAAATTTCAGCAATCGGTTGATGCATGTAACAAAGTGATCGAACTGAATAGCTACCAGATTGAAAATAATTATTTTGATAATTTCAAGGTTCAAAATGAATTTTCGCTCGAAAATATTTTCGTGATTCCTATGCACTCCATTTTTACCAAGGACCGATTCTATTGGTACACACTTACCCTTAACGATGCAAGCCGTGCTACTTTTAATTTTAAAGGAGGAATGTGGGATGAATTTGTGCTTGAACCCGATTTCTTTAAGAAGTATGCCGAAAATGACCTTCGCCGGAAGTCCTTTCTTTTTGGCCAGCAAAAGGATAAAATCGGGAATGATATTTTTATTAAAAATGAAAGTACAGGTTTGATGGAGCCATTTATTTATACCTATACTATCGAAAATTATATGGCGCGGAAAAAATGGGAAGGCGCCCGCTTTTGCAAATATGAATATCAGGATGGTCTGGAGTACTATGTGACCGATATGGAAAACGACTTCGTCCTCTTTCGTTATGCAGATGTGCTGTATACCAAGCTGGAAGCATTATGGCGTCTGGGCCGTGCAGGAGAGATGATCAGCGATCCCGAATTGCAAAAAATCAGGACTCGTGCCGGTCTCGAACCCTTACAATTAGGAGATTTAACTTCAGATGGATTACTTGATGAATTGGGGTTTGAGTTTGCGCTGGAAGGCCACCGGCGCCAGGATATGATACGCTTTGGAAGCTGGGGGAAAGCCTGGTGGAATAAACCTCCCTCAGGGCCCAATGCGAAGCTGTTTCCCATTCCGCAATCGGTGTTGAATTCAAACAGTAATCTTGTACAAAACCCGTGACAAATGACGAATGACAAGTGACAAGTGACAATTATCAAATGAGGATTTTTGATTTAAGATTTAAAGATCATCTTCGTATTCTTTTGATTCTTGCAGTATTATCAGGGTTACTCCCGATAAGCAACGTTTATGGGAAAAAGACACGTAAAATCGCGGTGGCTGAACTGAGAGATAAAATTGAGGCTGCCTGGGTCGGCCAGATGATCGGGAATATTTATGGGCTTCCCCATGAAAACAAATACATCAACGAGCCCGGACTAGAAAAATGGCCATATGGATACTCTAAAAATATCGATAAACTGAAAAAATACAATGGTGCATTTTCCGATGATGACACGGATGTTGAGTATATGTATTTGCTTCAGATGCAAAAATACGGGCCGGAACCTTCATATGCACAGATCCGCGAAGCGTGGATGTATCACATTCGCGACCGGGTATGGCTTGCAAACCGGGCAGCTCTTGGGCTGATGCATTTCGGATATACTCCGCCATATACCGGAAACAAAGAGCTGAATCCCCACTGGTACCAAATCGACCCCCAGCTGATAAATGAGGTGTGGGCAGTAACTTCTCCGGGAATGGTCGGCTATGCCGCCTTAAAATCAGACTGGGCAGCGCGAATTACCAGCGATAGTTGGGGGGTCGAACCTACTATTCATTATGGCGCCATGTATTCGGCTGCCTTTTTTGAAAAGGATGTCCGTAAACTTATAGCTATCGGATTAGATGCTTTGCCTGAAGGAAGCCGGTATGCAACAACTGTGAAAGATATGATTGCCCTTCATTCAAAATATCCTGACGATTGGAAAGCTGCACGAAACGAGATGGCGAAGAAATATTATATCGATGAGCCGGATTTGACCAGGACTATCTGGAATGCCAATCTGAACGGAGCATGTGGCATTCTTGCACTTCTTTATGGCAACGGAGATTTTCAGCGTACCCTCGACCTGGCTTGTGCGATGGGGTTTGATGCAGATAACCAGGCTGCTACCCTTGCCGGGTTAATGGGCATAATCAATGGGATGAAAGGATTGCCCAAAAATCTTTATCTCCCGGTTGAAGGATGGGTAGCGCCTTTTAATAATGCTTATATCAACATCACCCGTTATGATTTGCAGGATGCGAAAATATCCGATATCATCGACAAAACATTAAAAACCGCCTTGGACCTTGCTTTGTTAAAGGGAGGCTCGCTTTCGGGAAAACCAGGTAAACAAATACTTATGATCAATGAAGATGCGATATTTAATCCGCCTCTCGAATTTTGCATCGGGCCATTACCACTAATGGAAATTAATAAACCGGTTGATTATGCTTTTTATACTTCAGCAAATAAAATATACAATTGGAATATAGTTTCCGGATTGCTTCCTGCCGGACTGGTTTTTAAGAATGGCCGATTGTCAGGAACCCCGCAATCAGCAGGATATTTTAATATCGGCCTTCAACTTGATAACGGTGTCCAAAAAATTACCCGAACTTTTCGTCTGCTGGTCCGCCAAACAAACCTGGCCCCTTCAGCCGATACAATACTTGCCAATGTTCGTCAGCTCAATGAGAAAGTGCTGGATTCATGCTGGTATACATTCGGCAAATCTATGTATGCGAAAGAGGTCAATATTTTAAATGATGGCATTTTGAATGGTCCGGGTTCGGTTTTTTACAGTCTGGCTGCAAAAGCCAGGATCCCGAAAGTCGATTACTATGGTTATGGATGGAAAAAACCGCAAAAAATAAGTATGCTTGCTTTGAATACCGGGTGTCTCGAAGAATTCGGAGGCTGGTTCACCTCTCTTAACGTCCAGTATCTCGATACAGCCGGTCAGTGGAAACCGGTAATCGCCACTATCGATCCTCCTCTGCCGGCCAACGATCTGGTGTATTACCAACCCCATTTTGTTGAATATATACTTAGTTTTCCGGAAATAGAAACTAAAGCTATACGGGTGATCGGCGATGCAAAAATCCAGGACCACTGGAACAAATACACCAAAAATGTCTCGGGCTTTACATCAATTACTGAGCTCAGTGTTTACCCATAAATAAAATTGAAATGAAACCTACTTGTTTTAACTGTTCTCTGGGAATCGCTGTAATGGCGATTATTCTGGTTATTTGTTTTTCCGGATGCAAACAGAAAAAGCAGGATAAAAAATCAACTCCTACTGAATGTTCCCTTACGAAAGAGCAGTTGCAGGATAAAATCAAGGGAGGGTGGGCCGGCCAGACCATTGGAGTCGTTTATGGCGCCCCTGTCGAATTCAAATACCAGGGTTCCCTCATTAACGAGTATCAGAATATTCCATGGAAAGAGGGGTATGTAAAATACTGGTGGGACAAAAAACCGGGATTGTTTGATGATATTTATACCGACCTGAATTTTGTTGCTATTTTCGAAAATAATGGATTGAATGTCTCTTCCGATACTATTGCACGATATTGGGCAAATACGGCATATCATCTGGCTCACGCGAATCAGGCTTCACGGTATAATATTCTGAGAGGCATAAGGCCTCCACAAACGGGAAACTGGAAAAACAATCCACATGCCGATGACCTCGATTTTCAGATTGAGGCCGATTTCATTGGTTTGATGGCGCCCGGATTGGTCAATAAGGCCACAGAAATTGCCGACCGTGTTGGTCACATCATGAACAGCGGCGATGGTTGGTATGGCGGTGTTTTTGTTTCCGCTTTGTACTCCCTCGCATTTATTTCGAATGATGTGGAATATGTAGTTGAACAATCACTGAAGACAATTCCGGAAGGAACCGGATTTCATGCATGTATTGCCGATGTCATCAGATGGCATAAACAATATCCCAACGACTGGAAAGCCACCTGGTTTGAACTTCAGAAAAAATGGAACAACGATGTAGGCTGTCCTAAGGGTGTCTTCCTGTCATTCAATATCGATGCCAAGATCAATTCAGCTTACACGGCTATCGGACTTCTTTACGGAAAGGGCGATTTCACACGATCACTCGATATTGCTGCCCGTTGCGGGCAGGACGCCGATTGCAACCCTGCCACAGTCGGTGGTGTTTTGGGAGTTATGCATGGTTATTCCAAAATTCCCGGATTCTGGTTAAAGCCACTTCAGGAAATCGAACCGTTGACCTTCGAAGGCACCTCCATGTCGTTAAACAAGGCATATGAATTAAGCTTCAAACATGCCATGGGCATCCTGCAGCAGGAAGGGGTATCCATTGCTGGTGATGACATAGTAATTCCGGTTAAACAACCTGTCGCTGTGGCTTTTGAACAAAATTTTGAAAACTGTTTCCCGGTATCTCGTGATAAAATCGATGTTTCGTTTACCGATGATTTTTCGTTCGACTTTACGGGCAATGGATATATTCTTTATGGAAATTTGATTAAACGGTCAAAAATAGATCCCGATTATTTGAACCGTATCGCCAAAAGACTGGGGACTGAGGTTTTTGGACTGGCAGAACTGGATGATCCTTACGTAGCAGAACTCGAAATATATATCAATAATAAGCTGGATGAGAAGGTGCTGCTTCCGATGAAGAATACGGCGCGCCGACTTGAACCGGCTTGGAAGTACGGTTTGCCTGAAGGTAAATATTCAGTGCGGATCAAATGGCTAAATCAGAATCCGGCATATGAAATTCGCATCAACGATCTGATCGTTTATTCAGGAAATAAACCCGAAAGTAATTTACCAAAATAAACCGATGGTGAAAAAAGTGGTGTTACCTTTTTATCTGACGATTACATTATTCCTTTTCGTTTCGTGCGGAAGGAGCAGGCAGGATTCAGCCACACTTCCCGAAAGTAAAGTGTTCTCGTCTGAAATGCTACGGGACAAGATAAAGGGAGGCTGGGCAGGTCAAACCATTGGGTGCACCTTTGGAGGTCCTACTGAATTTAAGTTCAAAGGGTCTATGATCCAGGATTATCAGCCCATAATTTGGTATGATGATTATTTAAAAGAGAGTTTCGAATCGGATCCCGGCTTATATGACGATGTTTACCTCGATTTTACATTTGTAGAGGTGATGGAACGTGTTGGACTTGATGCCCCTGCCGATTCGTTTGCCCTCGCTTTTGCCAGGGAAGACTACAAGTTGTGGCATGCCAACCAGGCAGCACGGTACAATATCCTGAATGGTATCATGCCTCCCGCCTCTGGACATTGGAAGAATAACCCTCATGCCGATGATATCGACTTTCAAATAGAGTCCGACTTCGCGGGAATGATGTCGCCCGGCATGATAAATACTGCCTCTGAAATATGCGACCGCACCGGTCATATCACAAATTATGGCGATGGTTGGTATGGCGGGGTTTTCATGGCAGCCATGTATGCTACAGCTTTCATTTCTGATGACCTTGATTTTATTGTTGCACAGGGTTTGAAACCTATTCCTGAAAAAAGCAAGTTCCATCAGGTGATCAGCGATGTTATCCAATGGCATAGACAATTTCCTGACGACTGGAAAAAGTGCTGGTTCGAAGTCGAAAAGAAACACACTTCTGAAATTGGATGTCCCGAGGGAGTTTTTAACGCATTCAACATCGATGCAAATGTGAATGCAGCTTACGTGGTGATCGGCCTTTTATACGGAGAAAAAGATTTCTTTAAAACCATGGACATTGCCACTCGATGCGGGCAGGATTCAGATTGCAATCCGGCAACAGCCGGCGGTATTCTTGGGGTAATCCTGGGCTACAACAACATTCCATCCTTCTGGAAACCAGCCATTGAAAAGGTACAGAATGTTAAATTTCCCTATTCAAATTTTACCTTGAATCAAATATACGCACTCAGCTATAAGCACGCTATTGCCTTGATAATCCGCAACGGCGGAAAGGTGGCAAAAGATTCCGTAACCATAAGGATCCAACAACCTCAAATACTGCGATTGGAGCAATCGTTTGAGGGAATGTACCCGACTAAAGAGCTGCTTGTCAGAAAAGATTACTTAGAAGAACCCATTAAAATAGATTTCAATGGTAATGGCATTGTAGTCCTTGGAAATGTAAAAAGTCAGTGCGGTGAGACAAAAAGCAACTATGTCGCCACCCTGGATGTCTATTTGGATGGCTCGAAAATAGAACAGATTCGTATGCCCTTCGATTATATCTTAAGGAAATACGACATTTATCATAAGTACTTGTTGAAAAACGGGGACCATAAGGTGGAAATAAAATGGACTAACCCGGATCCTGATTTCAGGATATACCTGAAATCGTTTGTCGTATATGGCGATAAACCGGTAAAGCCACTTAATCCTTATCAGGAGAAAAGCAACGAATAATCACTATGAAAAGGGATCTCATCACCGGCTTCATTATATTCCTGGGAATTCTTTCTCTTGTTCCGGGATTGGCAGGGTGCACCCATAAATCATCTCCCGTGGAGGATCCAAAACCTTTTGTAAGGTTGCTGGAAAATCAATCCATTCAAAGCCGGATCTTAAAGCAAACTGTTCATTATGCTGTGTTATTCCCAAAAGAATACGAAAGCTCTTCAACTTCATTCCCGGTAGTGTATTTGTTGCACGGTTATGGGGAATCGGAAACAGGCTGGTACAAGGGGGGAAACCTTCAATATTATATTGATCAGTTTGCAGCCGAAACGGTTCCCATGATATATATAATGCCTGATGGGTTCAATACCTATTATGTAAACAAGTACAACGGCAACTTCCCTTACATGAATATGTTTGTGAACGAACTGGTTCCGGTTATCGATTCACTGTTTCGCACAATAAAAGATGCACAGCAAAGAGCAGTGATGGGATATTCGATGGGGGGCTATGGAGCCATGATCCTGCCAGTTAAAAATCCCACTATATTTAAAACCGGGGTGGCTCTGAGTATGTCATTCCGCACCGACCAGCAATATATTGCAGAACCTCAGGGTGTATTCGATTATCAGTGGGGCCCTGTTTTTGGTGGCATTGGCTCGACGGGCACAAACCGGCTCACCAATTATTTTAAAACCTATAGTCCGTTCCATTTCCCAGGCGCCTCCGGAGATAGTTCGCTTGAAGGTATCAACCTTTTTATCGACTGTGGCGATGATGAAGAGACCCTTACTGAAACCAACGACGCTTTTCACGATACCCTGCGCGACCTGAGTATCGCACATGAGTACCGCGTGCGAAACGGTGGCCATACATGGGATTACTGGCATCATGCACTACCTGAAGCGTTAAAGTATATTGGTTATATGGTACGTCAAATTCCATATCCGGCTAATCCTGATCCTGTTGATCCCGGACCTCCTATCCCGGCCGACAGGTTGGTTTCCGAACAGCTTCCTGGCAGCGACATCTTTTTCAATGTGGCTTT
Organism: Bacteroidota bacterium; assembly: GCA_037137455.1. GTDB lineage: Bacteria > Bacteroidota > Bacteroidia > Bacteroidales > FEN-979 > CAIVAT01. Next base: position 38,301 of record JBAXKG010000012.1, on the reverse strand, counting down.
ACCAGCAGGTTATACTGGCGGTACGGCTGTTTACCCCTTGATAATCGTGTTGCACGACTGTACTCCGGGTTCACAGGATATTGAATCACAGAGATTGTTTGCCCTTATGAACACTAATATGGCCGCCTATAAGCTGCCCGAATCACTTGTGTTGGAAATACCCTTGCAGAACACCCCTATCACATCTGTCATTTTACAGAACATTCTGGATCAGATAAGGACTAAATACCGGACCGTCAATGATAAAAATTATACCATCATCCTGGGCAATAACAAAGCAGGGAAACTTGCCTGGGAAGTAATGGCTGATTTTTCGGCAACCTTCAACTCCTGCCTGCTATTCGATGCGACCCTGCCTGATGCTGCATCACCGGTGGGAGCAGATATTACATGGTACCTGGATATCTGTGATAAAGGAAATAACTATATAAGTTACAATTCATTTTATAAAAATTTGCGAAAAAACAATATCCCTTACGAATACAGGGTACGACAGGGTACTTCATCGCATGATTCCTTTCTAAACGGACTCAGTAACGCATCGCTTTTTATCAAAAGTCATCTTAAAAGCCAGGGACTATGATCAGAACCGTTTTACTGTTTTTAAGTTTACTATTCACGATAACCAATGCGTTTGCGGCTGGTAAGCTGAGGATTATGGAAAGCCTGGCGATGCCAAGCAGGATACTTAACCAGGAGGTACGTTTTTCGGTCTGCCTCCCGGAAAGTTATTACGAAACAAAACAATCATATCCGGTTGTATACCTTTTGCACGGACTGGGTGATGATGAGACATCATGGCTGGAATATGGCCGTATCTCTCAGTATGCCGACCAGGCCACGCGTGAAAATGAGATCATTCCTATGATTTTTATTATGCCGCAGGGCTATAGAAACTATTATGTGAACGATTATAAAGGCTCCTTTTTATACATGGAGATGTTTGTGAAGGAGTTGGTTCCCTACATCGATAGTCTTTTCCGTACCATTCCCAAAAAGGGAAAGAGAGCCATTATGGGATACTCAATGGGAGGATTCGGGGCGTTCATGCTACCATTAAAACATCCTGAATTATTTGGCGTTTCCGTTTCACTTAGTATGTCGGTACGAACCGATGGGCAATACATGACAGAGGACGCCAAAGGGTGGGACGTTCAGTGGGGGCGCCTGTTTGGGGGACCGGGGTTGAAAGATTCAGCACGAATTACAGAATATTACCGTCAGAACAGTCCTTTTCATATACTGGACCAGGTTCCGGCCGAAACATTTAATGGCTTACGCTTGTACCTCGATAACGGAGATAAAGAACAAACCCTTTGCCGGAGTAATGAAGAGCTGCATATCATGATGCATAAAAAGAACATTCCCCACGAATACCGGGTGCGCAATGGCGGACACAATTTTGAGTATTGGTGTTCAGCTCTGCCCAATGCCCTCAGTTTCATTAATGATGCTTTCGAATCAAAACCTTACCGGGGAGATACGACCCTTGATCCGGTCACTATTCCCATGGCCGAAGTAGTGATGAACAATTTGAATATTGGTGGTGAAAAACTGACGATATTCTTACCACCTGGCTATGACAGTACTAATCGTAATTATCCGGTTCTTTATTTTGTCGGGGATTTCCAGTCAACCTGGAAAAACGCGATCGCATCACTGGCCGGGCAGGAAGTCAGGGATAATAATATTTGCCCGATGGTGATGGTGTTTCTGCCAGCAGTTGACTCATCGCGTCTTAACCTCTTGTTCCCGTTAGTTGAGAAGCATATACGCATTCGAAAAGGTTATCGTTTTCGGGCCATTGCCGGATTCCGGGAAGGGGCGCCTATCGCCTTCTCGCTAATGATAAATTCAGAACAATTCGGCTCATGTATCCTTTCCGATGCCATAATTACAAAGGAAGAGATTTCGGCCCTGATTTCGGCCCTGAACCAGGAATCGATGAAAAAGACCAATGTCTTTATCGATGCTCCTGATAAGGGATTGTTCGTCGAAGGCAACGGAAATGCGCATATGCAATTTCGTGATCGGGATATTCAGCATGAGTACAGGGTAAGGGAAGGCAACGGAGGATTTGAATGGGCCCTGAAAGGGCTACCTGAAATAATTCAGTTCGCAACAAAAAGATTTCATAAATGATTTTCAATTTTTACTAACCAAAAAACACAACTATGTTTATCGTAAGTAGTTATTCGCTGGCAGTCGTACTCTGCTTTGTAACCATGCTATGCTGGGGTTCATGGGCAAATACCCAGAAACTTGCAGCCAGAACCTGGCGTTACGAATTGTTTTATTGGGACTATGTGATTGGGATTGTACTCTTTTCCCTGATCATGGGACTTACATTGGGCAGTATTGGGGATAAAGGGCGTAGTTTCATTCCCGACCTGTTACAGGTGAGCAGTGGCAATTTCTGGAGCGCTTTTTTTGGAGGTATTATTTTTAATGCTTCTAACATTCTTCTATCATCGGCTATTTCTCTTTCGGGTATGGCTGTTGCTTTCCCTGTTGGCGTAGGTCTGGCTCTTGTTCTCGGGGTGCTTATCAATTATGTAAGTACGCCTTCGGGCGATCCACTAACCCTTTTCCTGGGTGTATTTCTCATTGTTGCAGCCCTGATCTTCAATGGCATCGCCGCTGGCAAAATGACCCAAAGCGGTGATAAATCGGCAGCACGCAAGGGACTTTGGGTCGCCATCGCTGCCGGAATCCTTATGTCGTTCTTTTACAGGTTTGTGGCGGCAGCCGTTGACCTGGACAATTTTGAATCACCCACACCCGGCATGGCAACTCCCTATACGGCCGTTTTCATTTTTTCTGTTGGGATGCTTGCAAGTAATTTCATTTTCAATACATTATTAATGAAAAAACCCTTTGTCGGAGCTCCGGTTTCATATAAGGATTACTTTTCAGGAAACTTGTCAACCCATATGGTTGGTGTGCTGGGGGGGCTTATCTGGGGATTGGGGACATCCCTGAGCTATATTACGACCGGCCAGGCGGGCGCTGCCATTGCATATGCTCTTGGACAGGGCGCTACTATGGTTGCCGCCTTCTGGGGCGTATTTATCTGGAAAGAGTTTAAAGGAGCAAACAGTACGATCAAAACTTTACTATTTTTGATGTTTCTGCTATTTATTTCAGGATTAGGGCTGATCATTGTGGCAGGTAATCAATAAATTATTTTTTTCTTAGAATTTTTCCCTTTTATCAATTAACCCTTAAAACCAAACAAAAATGAAAAAGCAAATCTGTTTTCTGACACTGGCTGTGATCACTGCCATGTCGTTCTTCTCATGTAAGAAGAGCACGCCCGACCCCGATCCGGTTGTTGTGACCGTATCGCCTATCAAATCAATGGGTGTGGTTTATACCGATGGAGTCGAGCGGTATGATTTTACCTACGATGCTAACAAGCGTATTCAAAAAATTGATGACTTCTGGAACGATGTACTGGATAAAACCATAACTTATGACTATTCGGTTTCTGGAAAACTTACCATTACTTCAGGTACTACTGCCACTGTATATGACATTAACTCACAATTCATGGTCACCAAAGAAGACTGGGGCAATGGAGAATATGCCAAATACGAATACGATGCCAATGGTTATCTGATTAAAATTATTGAATTCTGGGGCGGTGTCGACCATCTGAAAATGTTTGCCGAGGTCTCCAATGGCAATGTTACTAAACATACCACCTATGACGATGATGGGGTGACCGCCAAAAAAATCAAAACCTTTACTTTTACCAATGGCGACAATGTTAACGAAATCCAACAAACAAACATGGTAGATAACAATACCAAGCCAATGGGGAACCTTTTTGGCAAATCCAGCAAAAAACTGGTTGATTATCTCGAATACTGGGATCCACGCGAATCGCCTATTGTAGTTAAACGTACCACCATTACATATACTTTTGACACCCAAAACAGGCCCACAAAGATTACGCGCACTGGCGATGGATGGTCGGAAGTATACACTTATACCTATTAATTATTGCGCAGGAAAGGTATTTTATATGCCATCACTTTTTATGCAGTTTTGATTTTTGAAATTAAGTCCGACCCGTTTTTTGATTTATGAAGGGTTTGGCTTAAGAGGAAGAAGGGGAGCCCTGAATTCGACTTCAGGGACCTCTTCAAAACCTCAAAAATGCCATAGCAATAATATTCGAATTATGAAAAACATCAAATACCCGGGAATGATCGGGGGTATTGTCTTTTTGCTGGTGATGCTTTTGCTCCCGTTGCCTGCCGGGATGAGCCCGGCAGCCCGAAATGCCGGCGCTGTGGCGCTTTTCATGGCCTTTTGGTGGATTACTGAGGCCATCCCGATTTATGCAACTGCCCTGGTACCGATGGCGCTTTTCCCTTTGTTGGGAATTTTACCGGCACAGGAAACTGCAGTTAATTATGGTGATGATCTTATTTTAATGATGATTTCTGGTTTCTTCCTGGCAAAAGCAATTGAATCTCAGAACCTCCATAAACGGATTGCCCTGTTACTTATAAAGGCCTTGGGAACCAGCAGACCAAGAATACTGTTAAGCATAATGATTGGAACAGCGTTTTTATCAATGTGGATTGCAAACATAACCGCGGCATTGATGATGCTTCCGGTTGGGCTGGCCATCATAACCCAGGAGGAGACCCATAGCACCGGGAGTAAATTTGGTACAGCAATCATGCTTGGCATTGCATATGCCTCAAGCATCGGTGGAACCGCTACCCTTATCGGGTCTCCTACCAATCTGATATTTAGTGGTATGATGACCAAAATTTTTCCTTTGGCCCCATATTTTAATTTTTATTCATGGCTGAAAGTAGGTATTCCGATTCTTCTGATTTTTCTTCCTCTGATCTGGTATTATCTGGTCCGCTATTTTAAAATCAAAGGCAGTATCCCCGGCAACCGTGAACTGATTAATTCCGAACTAAAAGCCCTGGGAAAAATGTCGGCCGGCGAAAAGAGGGTAACCTGTATATTTTTATTTACAACATTGGGTTGGATATTCCGTAACGACCTGGTCATTGATCAATTCATTATTCCGGGATGGAGTAATTTATTCGGGATGAAAGAATATGTGAGCGACAGCACTATCGGCATGTTTTCGGCCATGCTGCTTTTCATGCTGCCGGCCGGAAACAGTAAACGTTTGCTGGATTGGAAAACGGCCGGCTCGATACCCTGGGGGGTGGGTATCATTGTTGGAGGAGGATATGCGATGGCAGAGAGCTTCAAAACTACCGGATTGGCAGGATGGCTTGGGGGCCAGCTTGCATTTGTAAGTCACTTCCCGATGTTGATTGTTCTTTTTATTGTAGTGGCGGCGATCTTGCTTTTCACTGAAATGAACCCAAATACCGCAACTGCCAATATTTTCCTGCCGGTACTGGCCGGCATGGCAGTGGCTGGAAATATAAACCCTATGCTTCTCATGATACCAGCCACTTTTGCCTGTTCATTTGTTTTTATAATGCCGGCCGGCACAGGTCCGAACACCGTCATTTTTGCAAGCAACAAACTAACCGTTCCCGACATGGCAAAATGCGGGATCTGGCTGAAAGTCATAAGCATAGTTTTACTTCCGCTTATACTCTATTTTTTAATGACTTTTGTACTGGGGATGAGCCCCAACCTGCCTATATGGGCGAAGTAAGGACTATGTTGATTTCATTTTCCTGAACCTTTCCAAAGTTTGTCAATAAAACCGGTAATTCCTTCCAATATGCTTTGCAAGCCATTCTGACTGATGTAATTGAATATTTTAATGATCAATGGCAGAAGAATTATAATCAGGCCAACTGCAATGATTAAAATGACAATTCCACCAATTACGACAAGCAGTTTCAGTTGCCTGTTGCCTTTGATCTTCTCCAGAACGGACAACCAATTAAAATGGCCATATTGTCCATAATTAGAATTTCGAGGGCCATGCATGCCATGTGAATCATGTGAACCATGTGAATCACGTGAATCATGCGAATTATAGGAGCCATGCGAATCATGTGAATATCTATGTTCATCATGATACCGGTTTTGGTTATAATTACCATGCTGTTTGCGCTTATCTTCGAAAAAATCGTCAAATCCCATATCGTAAAGTATTAAAATTAATAAATAAGCCCATTTTGTTTCAAATGGATAAATTAATACAAATTCTTTAAACTTGCGTTTTTCAACACATGAAGAACTTGTGAGATAATTGAAAATTATTTTAATTACTCTTTGGCGGTTGCCAAACAGAAAGGTAGAATTTCAGAATCAAAAAACAGCCTTGAGGAATGGAAATTTGAGAGTTGGGTTCTATTGATGAACATATTTCATCCAAGTGATTGATCTGGTCATCATCAAAAGAATCAATATCAGCGGTAAAACAATTCCCGGCATTATTCGTCTCTGCTGCAAGTTCAACATTAAAATAATGCAGATTAAAATTTGAATGAACATTTAATCCACAGCAGAAGAGAACTGTTAAAGAAAAAATTATTCCTGCCGATATTTTCTGATAATTTCTCATTAGGCTGCAAAAATAGCACTATTTATGGTAATTTGCAATTATTGCGGAGATGAGCATCCCCAAAATTTGTCAGAATATTTGTAGTTTAGTGGGATGATCCCTGAATCAGCATTTAAACAAATAACAATGAAAAAGCTAATAGCTTTTTTATTAATTCTCATATCAGGCTATCTGCAAGCCCAGGTAACATTCCATCCCGGCGATTTAGATAACATCGCAAAGGCAGAACAGGAGTCACATTCCAGAAAACTCCTGACACGGGGCGCTGACTTTGCAACTGGTTATGATGTAAAGTACTATCGTTGTTACTGGATTGTAGATCCGGCCATTAAATATATATCGGGGAATATAACTACTTACTTTATGCCTACACTGACATCTTTTGATACAATCAAATTTAACCTGACCCAAGCGCTCAAAGTCGATTCTGTTAAATATCGCCACACCTCTCTCCCATTCAATCACAGCGCCGATTTGCTTACCATTGTTTTCCCATCAGTTTTGACAAAAAATACCATTGATTCTGTTTCGGTTTATTATCAAGGGATTCCTGCAGATGATGGTTTAGGTTCTTTTGTCCAGAGTACTCATAGCGGCGCCCCCATAATTTGGACACTCTCTGAGCCTTACGGAGCGAGCGATTGGTGGCCCTGTAAAAATGGATTGACCGATAAAGCTGATTCCCTGGATGTTTTTGTAAGTACCCCTTCCGCCTACAAAGTCGCAAGCAACGGAGTACTCGCATCAATAAAGCCAAATGGAACAAGCCACATTTTCCACTGGAAGCACCGTTACCCGATTGTAACCTATCTGATATGCATCGCGGTAACAAATTACGCTGAATATATCCAGCGAGTCCCTTTTGGTTTTGATACGCTTGAAGTGGTGAATTATGTTTATCCGGAAGATTCACTTGTAATCTCAACTCATACTGGCGTCATTGTTCCGTTGATCAAGTTGTTTGATTCAATTTTCGGGATATATCCATTCCAGAATGAAAAATATGGCCATGCGCAGTTTGGATGGGGAGGCGGCATGGAACATCAAACCATGACATTTGTTTCATCATTCGGGTTTGAACTGCTGGCTCATGAACTCGCACATAGTTGGTTTGGAAATATGGTAACATGCGGGAGTTGGGCCGATATCTGGTTAAATGAAGGTTTTGCGACCTTTCTCTCGGGACTTGCCTATCAATATCTCTTACCAAACTGGTGGCTACAATTTAAACGGGTCAGAGTGAATAGCATTATCTCAAAACCCGAAGGATCAGTTTGGTGCAACGACACGTTAAATATGAACAGGCTGTTTGATGGAAGGCTTTCTTATGCCAAAGGGGCAATGATCTTAAATCAACTGAGGTGGATTATCGGCGATCAGGCTTTTTTTTCTGCCGCGAACAACTATCTCTATGATGTTCAAAGCTCCTATGGATTTTCGCGTACCAGCCTGTTAATATCCCATTTCGAAGCCTCGTATGGCAAGGATCTTACATGGTATTTTGATGACTGGTTTACAGGTCAGGGTTATCCATCGTACCACATCAACTGGAAACAAACAGGAAATGAGGTGAATTTCACGGTGACCCAAACTCAATCAAACAGTTCAGTCTCTTTTTTTGAATTGCCCCTGCCGATCATGTTCAGAAACCAAGTAAAAGATACGTTGATGCGGTTCGAAAATACATTTTCGGGACAATCATTTACTGCATCCATTCCTTTTGCGATCGATACTATCATCATTGATCCCGATTACGAGCTGATCTCAGGAAATAATGTCACAAGCGCGGTTGAGGAATTTATTGAACCAACCAATATTTGTATCTATCCCAATCCGGCGGATGATTTCATAATCCTTATTCTGAATAATCAAGTAAATAGTTTCCAGTACAATATTTATTCAACGGATGGAAAATCAGTTAAACAAGGAATATTCAAACAAGGTAGAGATCAAATCGATATAAAGACTCTTGCGAAAGGTATCTATTCATTGGTTATTTCAGACAAGGATCGATCAGGAATGAAGAAATTTATAAAGAGATGAATCAAAACAATCTAGGGTAATTCTGTCCCCGTTGAGGCAATATAAATTCTATACCATTGCTCTAAACTTATATCAGTATTCAATGCTTCAACCGCGAGTTTTATCCGTTCAATTTTGCTTGATCCAACAATCGGGATAATTGATGCCGGGTGTTTGAGCAACCAACAATAAATAATTATTTCAATTGGTATAACATTTAGCTCTTCAGCAATTTCTGAAAGGACATGTCTAATTCTTTCTCCTTTTTCTTCACTAGGGTCTATAAGCTTACCACAAGCCAAAGGACACCAGGCCATTGGTTTAATTTTTTTCTTCAGAAAATAATCGATATTCCCGTTTTCAAAATGTTCCAGACAAAACGGGGATATTTCAACCTGATTAGTTACAAGGCGTTCATCAGTATAAGCATTCAGGATTTCAAATTGCATGGAGTTGAAATTAGAAACACCAAAATTCAAAACCTTCCCATTTCTTTTCAAATATGAGAAGGCTTTGGCTACTGCTTCCGGATCAAAGAAAGGAGCAGGGCGATGCAGCAAGAGCAAATCAATATGATCGGTCCCAAAGTTTTTCAGTGAATTGTCGACGGAAGTAACAATATAATCAAAACTATAATCGTAATATTTGAGTTTCTGGCCCGGGAACTTGTCTGATAAAAGCTTAATACCACATTTAGTAACTATTTCGATACTATTACGAAGACCTTTTTTCAGGTTTAAAGCATCTCCAAAAAGTTTTTCACAACTGTAATTTCCATAGATATCAGCATGATCAAATGTTGTTATCCCTGATTCTATTATTTGCTCTGTAAATTTTAATAACTCCTGCGCCGACATTTTCCAGTTGGCTAATCTCCAATGACCATGAACTATGCGCGAAAGTTCCAGGCCGTTTGACAGCTTAATTCTGCTCGTGCTCATAACCAAATGATTAAACAGGGTTGTTTTAAATTATTTATCTGAAGGGAAATGGTTAATACTGGTGAAATGCATCTGAAATAAACTCTAAAACGACAGGGAGAGAATCACGCCAATAGGTCCAGTTATGGCTGCCATCGCGGATTCTGAATTCATGTGGAATATCCTTTTTTCGCATAGCGATGTGAACGAGGCTGTTTCCTTCATACAGGAAATCGTTGTCTCCACAATCAATAAACCAGCGAACTGATTTTATTTGTTTGCTTTCCACCTGGTCTAATAAGGAGAGTACATTGTGTTTTTCATAATAAACCCGGATCACAGAATCGGTATAGCTTTCGTTGATTCTTAGAAAATAATCCTTGCACTCTTTGAAAGATAAGGGTCCGATATAGGCGCTTAAAGGGCAGGCTGATGAAAACAATTCGGGATGGTGCAAAGCATAAATAAAGGATCCGCCCCCTCCCATAGAGAGTCCGGCAATTGCCCGGTAACGTTTTTCGCCCTTTATGCGGTACTTCTTTTCAACATAGGGCATCAGCTCATCAAAAAAGAAATCTTCGTAGAGCCATGTTCCGCTGATATCATTGAAATAACCCACCTTGCCGGTGTTCGCATCCGGCATGATGATGATCATTGAGGTCGCTTTTCCCTCCCTTATAGCATTATCAGCAATCCGGAGCGCCTCCCCAAACTGAACCCAACCGGTTTGATCATCCCCCATCCCATGAAGGAGATAAAGGACAGGGTAACTCCTTTGGGAAGTTTCGTAATCGGGAGGCAGATAAACCGCAAATTTACGCTCCGATTTCAGGATGGCACTGGTCATGGTCAAATTGTCAAAGACTTTTCCGCTTTGACCTGAAACTGATAAAGATAATGACAGGCATAGATAGATCAGCAAAAAGATATTTCTCATGGAAATTAAATTAATCAACAATTAAGAATACCAGGAAGAACATAATCCGTAATTTTCATTCGACCTTAGATAAAATTACTACATAGTTTTTTCCGTATTTTTTCGCACATTTCGGGCAGGTTGTATACCACATGAACCACTTATTATTGCTGTACCCTTTCGATTTGGCAAGATTTTCGAAGTCTTTACGCCATTTTTCTGTGTCTTTGAATGGCCCTTCATAAACCTTGCAATAAAATTTGCCGGATAACGTCGTATTTTCTGAACCTGGAATCTCCTTGTCGACTGCAAGAAAAACATCCATATTCCATTTTGATGTATGATCCGACAAACAAAGCCAGTCAGGAATTGTCGCACCGGCCTGTGTTACTTTTTCATTTAACCTTTTCATTACTTTGCCAAAGTTAACAGGCATGTGGAAAAGTGTACATACCCGATCCTTAATGAATTTTTTATTTTCCCAGATAACTGTTTTATCATCCCAAAGAACTGGATTAAACTCGGGACAACAACTTTCATTGATTTCTGAATTTGATGTCATAAAAACCTCCTTTTTTATTAGATGAATAATATAAAAAAAAGTATCCCTGATTTAGTGATATTAATGTTTCAATCTCTTCCGATGAATAAAATTAATAAATTAATGATATCGGTTCAGATGTTATTGCTTAAAAATATCTGCTCCCTTTACCTTCAAGATAATTTTAAAGGCGATCACAAAACTATTTTTCATGTAAAAGCCAAAATAAAAACTTTCAGAACCTCTAAAGTAACAAAATGCCGCCAGTAGAAAAAAAAGAGTGGAAGGAAAATATTGATTATGGAGGCCCATGAAATGGGTTACCACTTTATAAATTTTGCCACAACCGGGTTACCCGTAGTTTTAAGCATCAAACAATACATACCTGCCGGAAGCTTTTCAATTGATATTTTCATAAGCCCTGATTCATTGAGTTTTACATCCTCATTGAAAATTATTTTTCCAAATACATCTGTGATCAGTACTTTCTGAACATATTTTTTCCCTGTATAGTGAAGAATGATTCTGTCAATTGCCGGATTGGGATAGACTGAAAGAACCGATAAATCATCAATTATGTTTGGAATCTCCACGGGATATTCCCTGTAATCAATTCCCACTACATCTGAACTTATTCCAGTCGGATATGATGTAATGGAGTCTCCGGTAAGAGTTGAAACCATACAATATCCCGGTGTCATGAAGTTGCCGATATTGGTGTAAAACCTGTCATTCAACGTATCGACTGCAGAGGAAAGAATGAAAGTAAATATCGCGGAACCCGGATCCCTGACAAGGGTAGTGTCGGCAATTTGCATGGAGGCCAGGGAGAATGAACCGATTCCTTCATTCATCATAAAATACAGAATGGAATCTTTGATTCCGGTTCCATTACCGACCTTGACATTGATAATACGGTTAGAGAAAGATCCGGATGAAGTATTGTATACGGAGATACTACCTATGGCTGGCATTCCATATGGTGTTTTATTTACTGAATATATTTTCCCGCCATATTGATACAAGTTAAATATTCCAACTGCTTCGGCTCCCAGGTTGACCTCCCTTACTAACGTCCAGGATGAGGGATCGATGACTGCAATTTTTCCTTCCGTACCCATCCAGCCGCCATTCACAGCTACATATACAGTATCACCGGCAGTTGCAATTCCGCTGCAATCACCCGAAATATTGTCAACCATGCCAATTAGCGCCAGGCTTGAGGTATCCAATACCTCCACGAAATAATTCGTCAACGGGTATTGTTTGGAAACGATAAGTCTGTTTTTAAATATTGCCAACTTTGCAATACCTGAATCTGCAACTGCAGCCAAACGTTCATAAGTATTCAGATCATATTTTATGATTGAGTCCTGGGCTATTACAAAAGCAACATTTCCCCTGATAAGAATATCCTGTGCCGATTGTGTGAAAATGGTGCTGAATTGGTTGGCAGTCTTGGTAGCCGGATCGTATGACTGAGCTGTTACAAAGTCATTATATGGCGGGGAGTATTCAAATCTGCCGCTGTTACAGGTGATTATTTGCCTGGTCCAGTCCATGGTTTGTGATGTAACCGCAAAAGAGCATAAAAGCAAAATGCTTATTGCCAGTATTTTCATGCCTTTTTAAGATTGAATCCCGTAAACAGCAGATAAACCAAGGCCACAAGAAGTAATGCTAATCCACCAGCCTGACCAAAGGCATCAGATATAACACCCATCAAAGGAGGAATAATGGCGCCACCTGCCACGCCCATGATCATAAGTCCTGAAATTTCGTTGGCCCGTTCTGGTATTTTCTGCAACGCAGCCGAGAAAATGATAGAAAAGACATTGGCAACAGCTAATCCGAGGATAAATATCAAAACCAGTATAGCCCAAAGGTTGCTCATCACAAGCATTAACAACATTCCGATAATAGCCACAATCATGCTGATTTGCAGAAAAGTCCGGCCTGAAAACTTTATCAGAAGGATGGCGCCTGCAAAGGCACCGGTAGTACGTGCGATGAAGTACAGACTTGTACCCAAACCAGCCTGATCCAGGAGAATATTGCACCGTTCCATCAAAAATTTTGGGATGGTTATGTTTAAACCCACATCAATACCTACTACGAAAAGAATTCCAAGGAAAAACATCAGGATTGTTTTATCCTTCAGCAAGCCGAAACATGCGGCAAAGGATGAAGTTTTCCCCTCAATGGGTTTCTCCTCGATCTGAGTGAAAAATAACCAAAATGTGGAAATCAGAGTAATAATGGCGAAAATCGGGAAGAGCATTTTCCAATTGCCTAAGCTTGCTGCTGCAAAACCGGCGATGATGGGTCCAAGAAAGGAGGCAATGGCCTTGATGAACTGACCCCAGGTGAGACTGCTGGTGAGCCGGTCGCCCCTGACCACATTTGATAACAACGGGTTAAGCGACACCTGCAGTATTGTATTTCCAATACCTAATAAAGCAAATGCAACAAGCACTATTTCAAACCGGTATGCTATCAACGGCACCAACATGGCTACGAAGGTAATAACCATGCTGAGGCCTACGGTCTTTTTTCGCCCGATCGAATTCATAAGCAAACCGGTGGGAACGGAAAAAACGGCAAACCAGAGAAATACCATCATTGGAAGGAGGTTTGCCAGTGTGTCGCTCAGGGCAAAATCCTGTTTTACATAATTGGTGGAGATACCAACCACATCGACAAATCCCATGATAAAGAACCCGAACAAAACGGGCAAGACTTTGGAAAAGGAGGTTTCATTTTTCATCTTATGCTTATTATTGTCATTCCCCGCAAAAATACTTAAATCTTTCGATGATGCAGCCACTGCCTGCATGAATATACTCCCGGGTAGATCATTCGGGTTATCTCACAGATATTATTTTTTTTCGTATTTAAAGAATTTTAGCGAAGTTTGTTTTAGAATAAACCCAATGAAACTCCTGGCATGTATTACATCAAAAAAGTCAGGTAATTAACCGGGAAAAATAATTAAACACCAAAAGCTATGACCAAATCAATAAAAGGCACCCAAACAGAACAAAACCTGTTAAAAGCATTTGCAGGTGAATCGCAGGCCCGCAACCGTTATGAATTTTTCGCCAGTGTGGCTAAAAAAGAGGGTTATGAGCAAATTGCAGCAATTTTCATGGAGACTTCAAACCAGGAGAAAGAGCATGCAAAGCGGTTTTTTAAATTCCTTGAAGGCGGGATGACCGAAATCAAGGCAATGTATCCCGCCGGGATCATCGGAACAACCAAAGAAAACCTTAAGGCAGCTGCTGAAGGCGAACACGAAGAGTGGAGTGAATTGTATCCTCATTTTTCAGCAGTGGCCAAAGAAGAGGGTTTTATCGAGGTTGCTACCGCTTTTAAAATGATTTCAAAAGTAGAAGCAGAACATGAGCGGCGCTACTTGAAACTATTGCAGAATATATCGGAAGACAAGGTATTCATGAAGGAGGGAAAAGTGTGGTGGAAATGCCTTAACTGCGGTTATGTTTACGAATCGGCAAAGGCTATGGAAAATTGTCCGGCCTGTTTGCATCCGAAGGCATATATGCAAGTGCGCGAAGAGAATTATTAGCCCACTATTATTTACTCATTCCCGGTCTTTCCAAAAGGAAGCAGGATGTGGAGTTAAATCCCGAAGCAGGGATTGAAACAGGTTATCCTTTTTAGGCATCTACTGAACAAGAGTACTAAAAGATATTTCCAATTCCGATGTATAACCCGCTGGTTCCATCCTGTTTACTCACGGCAATTCCATAATCGACTGAGATGATAAAATTATCGTTGATCGCTATGCGTAATCCAAGGCCGGTGGCAAGATGCATTCGGTCGGCAGTTGTATTAAAATAAAAGGCTTTTTGGTTTTCGGGGATTGTATTTGTATAAATTTTATGTGGCTGAACAACCATTCCACCATCGAGAAAAGCTGTGAGACCAAGATAGAGGTTTTGCTTTAACACCAGTGATTTGAAGAATTTCCAACGGAGTTCCACATTGCCGAATACTATACCATCGCCGACAATACGGTTTCGCAGTACACCACGGATGGTTCTGGCGCCGCCGAGTCCATCGGGTTTGGTGGTAAGGGCATAGGAACTATAAATGTAGGGCAGTATATAATAGGGTGTCGTTCCGCCGATTGTTCCCTGGTAACTCAGCTGATAAGCAGCTACAAGTTTTTTCTTCACCAAAGGAATAAACTGACGGTGCGTTATGGCCATTTTTACAAAAGCATATGGATTGTTCCCCAGGAAGGTGGGAGCGCTCAGTAACATTATTTCAGACCAGAGACCTTTGTCAGGCGCGGCTTCATTATCACGGGAATCGTAAACAAAACCGGTTTTCAGATAGATGGTGGTGCCACCATTTTTTTCCTGGGGACGGATAAGTCCGTAATCTACGTAGTGATCGTAGAGTAAAGCTGTATCCGGCAACTTATTCTCCTCTTTTTTCCCTTTGTTGAAGCGGGCGATGTCAACGGTTCCGGTACCTATTCCGATTATGTTGATCCCAGCCAGCCACCGTAGTTTCTGGCCAATGACAGGACCCTGGAAATCGGCCATGATCCGCAACATCTTACGTTCATGTTTGTAAAAAACACGTGAGATGTAATCATCTGAGCCTTGCTGCGTAAGCGATGGTATGTAGTTTGATTCTGCCCCGTTGAAGCCATAGAAATCAAGCGCCCGTTCGGTGAGGTAATCGAGAATGGCTGTAACCCTGATTTTTCCGGGGATAAGGTACTTTGAATCGTAAAACAACTGGTAAACGGCGCTACCTTTTGTAAACCACGAACATTCGGCATAAATCGTATGTTTGTATTCCGGGTAAGTCGTTCCGTCTCCGTAATAAAAAACCTGTCCGAGAACGCCTAACTGTAATCCCTGGTCGGCATCATATGCTACAACCGGTAACCCTGCCCATGTCCAGCCTTTTTTCTTTTTCTCCTTCACGGGAAACATTGATGAATCAGCCTGGGAGAACAAATCCGGGTGAACAAAAAGTATCAGCAGGCCGAGAATAAGAATTACTTTTCGCATGGTTGACTTTATTGTTTTTTCCTGAATACCTGAAAAAGGATCAGAATAATGGTGGATATAACAATTGACAGGATGGCCAGGTCGGCATTGTTTTTAAAAAATTCAAAAGGATGGGATTGGAATGAGGCTACTCCCAATAATATAAAAATATAGGCAGAACCACTGATGAAGCTTGCCATGGCTGCCCTTGGAGTGATTTTCCAATGGAAAGATGCCACTGCTGCCGGAATAATTGTAAATCCAATCCCGGTGATAAAAATGATCACGGCCACCAGATCACGCAAAAACCATGCTCCCAGGAAGCTGAGTCCGGTAAAACCCAGAATCCCCATCCGGGTGATCTGCATGCGTCGTTTGCTATCCGATTTTTTTCCTGAAAGCTTATCCACCCAGTCGACCGCTACAGATGATGCAAGCACAAATATCTGCGTATCGGCCGAACTCATGATAGCCGCAAAGATCAGTATCAGCGCGGCGCCCAAAAACTTATCGGGCATTAGCAAAGTCAACCCTTCGGCAAAGGCATCCTTGGCTTCGATTCCCTGGACGTGCATATGTGCCGACAGACCTACCATGGTGATGGCAACCCCGGTAAGCACGGTAAAGATTGCCGATCCGATCAGTCCCGATTTTACTACGCGGTCTGATTTTGCACCGTACACTCGTTGCCAGTATTCGGCCGATTGAAAAATGATCAAGATGCCAAAGGCTGTAAATGCGATTGTCATCCCGACATTCATCCGCGAAAAATCGACCAGCTCTAAGGCAAATGAACGTTTATCGCCCATTATGACCACACCGAGTATAATCATCATTACAAAGATCACAACATACTGAAAAATGTCGGTGCGGATAACACTGCGAAAACCACCTGCCAGCAAGTAACTGGCTATGATTCCGCTTGAAAGAAGCAACCCTGTTTCGTACGACCATCCACTGATATTTGCCAGGATACTGCTTCCTGCAATGAACTGGTTAAGCAACATACCCGAGTAGACAATCATCAGGATCACTGCCGAGGTAATGCCCACTGTTTTCCCCATTTTGAAATTGAACCAGTCGCTCAGGGTATAAAACTCCCGTTCGCCGCTGAATTTCCGAAGTTTCAGCGCATAGGGAATAAAGACGATAAATCCGATGGCGGTCCCCACGAAAACTGCAATAGCCGAGATACCAAAGCGGTAAACATAGGCTGTATATGCTACAAGCGCAGCTCCTCCGATGTAACTGGCAACCACAGAAGTGACAAACCCGATGATCCCGATTTTCCGGCCTGCAATCATGAAGTCGGAATGTGTCTTCCGACGCGAAGCATGCAACCCGATTGCAAGGCAGGTAAGGGCATAAAGCGCCAGCAGCAGGATGTCGAAGGGGCAGAGTTTACTGCCAGGCAAATCACGGTAGAGAAAATCCATTCCTAAAATATCTGGATACAAAAATACTCTAATGAACAGATTTCACAAATTGTGATAAAGAAACCTGGCCTATAATGATCATGATCCACGGGGCAAACAGCATTATCTGGCTAATCTCTGTTTAAATTTGTAAAGGAGAAATAAAAAAGTAATTGCGGCCAATCCGCTCAAAAAGACCAGGTAGAAATTATTGGTGGATCCAAAATTTTCATAATCACTTCCAACGAAGCCATGTTGGCCTAAGTATGAAACGACAACAACCAATCCATTTTGAATAAAATGTGCGAAAACAGGAATCCAGAGGGAGCCAGTCCAATAGAAAAGATATCCAAATATTATCCCTAATATCATTCGGGGAAGAAAGCCATAAAACTGCATATGCATGGCTGCAAAGAGAAATGCTGAAATAAAGATAGCCAGATGAATGTTGCCCAACCAATCTCTAAAAAGGCGCTGCAACAATCCGCGGAACATGAACTCCTCTCCGATAGAAGGCAACACGGCAATCATAATTATGTTGAAAAGGAAACCTTCCACGGTGGGCATCTTCATGAAGGCTTCGGTAAGTTTTGCGGCGGCCTCCTCTGTAACCTTCATCCAATCTTCTATTCCTTTAAGAAAATCTGGAAGTTTCATTAATTCATTAACCGATACCATCCAGTTGATAATTGGCAGGGATGCAATCATCAAAAAGAGCGTGATCAGGTAGACCGGCCAGCGTGATGTTTTGTTGATTCGGAGATACCGGATGCTGCTACGTTCAAAAAAATAACCTGCCAGCAATGAAGGAAAGATAAAGAGTCCGAAGGATTGAATTACCTGGAAATATTTAAGTAGTTTAAGCGATGTGGGATTTTTATAATCAGCCATCGAGGAGAAGATCTCATTAATCCCTACCCCTAACAAAGGGGCTGCCAGAAGCAATCCAAGTAAAAAAGTAATTGCGAAACATGCGATAATCAGGAGTATTGAAAAAAGGAGCCGGGTGAAGGGAGTCAGGCTGTCAAGGATTGGCTGTTTCGGCAGGTTCACTGATTTTGGCTATTTTTGCGGCTAAATTAGCACAAATTGGCAAAGATTGGAAATATTGACCTGGGGGTTTTTCCACTCTTTCTTGCACCCATGGAAGATGTGACCGACTCTCCGTTCCGGGTAATTTGTAAACATTATGGGACTGATGTGTTAGTTACTGAATTCATCGCCGCAGAAGGATTGATCAGAGATGCCGTGAAGAGCTATAATAAAATGCGGTTCGAGTCATGCGAACGACCGATCGGGATACAGATCTTTGGTGAAAATGTGGAATCGATGATGAAAGCTGCAGAGGTTGCAGAATCAGCAAGCCCCGATTTCATTGACATTAACTTTGGATGCCCTGTGCGCAAAATTGTGATGAAGGGCGGGGGCGCCGCACTACTGCAGGATATTCCAAAGATGATCCGCATGACAGATGCAGTAGTCAGATCGACCCGTTTGCCGGTGACAGCGAAGACACGTCTTGGTTGGGATGATGCACACAAAGATATTGTGGAAATCGCTGAACGACTGCAGGATGTTGGAATAAGCGGTATATCTATTCACGGGCGCACGCGGGCACAGCTCTACAGCGGTAAGGCCGACTGGACACTGATCGGGGAGGTGAAAAACAATCCCTATATGAAGATTCCTGTTTTCGGGAATGGAGATGTCGATTCAGGGCCAAAAGCCGAGGAGATGAAAAACCGCTATGGCGTCGATGGGATCCTTATCGGCCGTGCTGCCACGGGAAATCCATGGATTTTCAATGAAATAAAATCATGGTTAACAAACCATTCTGTTTTACCAGCCCCTTCGGTAAAAGAACGCGTTGCCGTTGTAAGGCAACATCTGGAAAAATCGATCGGATATAAGGGAGAACGATCCACCCTGTTCGAAATACGCAAGTTGTACAGCGGCTATTTCCGTGGAATACCAAGTTTTAAAACATGGCGGATGAAGTTGGTAACAGCCGAATCAATTGAGAAAGTTTTCGGTATTTTATCGGATATTGAGAATACTGTAAATGAAAGGATATAGAAACTCAGGAATACAATATTCAAAAGCGCCGTTCTAATAATTCCTTTAGTTTTTTGAAAGGATTTGAACCTGTATCCCAGAAATTCTTTTTTCGCATCAGGTCGAGAAAATCAGCTGCCTGATCGAGATTTGTAAACCCATTCAGTGTTTCAATGGTTTCATTGTATTCGCGAAGGTTTCCGTCAAAAAGTTCATTGATAAACATAAACTTTTCATTGATGCTTATAGCGGTCTTCAAGTTTTGAATCCGTTCGGATGGAATCCTGGGGCTGAAGGTTTTCTCTCTGGCATCTTTGAGTTTGATATTGAATGCAGGCTCTTCTGCGGCAAAGAGATCGATTTCCTGTAATTTTCCTGGTTTCTTGGGAATCGAAGGTGGCTCCGGCAATTTGGGGTCCTTGACAAACTGAAAAGGAGAAGGGGCGCCCTGGGGAACTTTCGGGATCTCTTTTGGCCTGTTTAATTTTTCATAGGAAAAATGTGGATCATTCAACCGTTGCAACAAGAACATGTTCTCATAAAATTTCCTAAGATTTTCCATCAGGATATCAAATTCGATTAGGGGAATTTTATCGCTATGCCGTTGAATGGCATCGTATTGTTCGTTGATCGCCTCAATTAACCACTGCAGCTCGCTTTTGACAAGTTCCTTATTCATGATAATATTTTTTCCTGAACGCTGGAAATTTTTACTTTTGTATCAAATCCAGCCATAAAAATACAAAATATTATCCTCCTTAAATGCAGATTGAAAAAAATAATCCGGTAAACCGATTGGGATGGATCGAGGTGATTTGTGGTTCAATGTTTTCGGGTAAAACCGAGGAACTGATCCGCCGGTTGAAGCGTGCCAAAATTGCACGACAGAAAGTGGAGATTTTTAAGCCTGAGATCGACAAAAGGTACCACGACATCAATGTGGTTTCTCATGATGAAAACGCCATTTTATCAACCCCGGTGCAATCGTCATCACAAATCCTTTTGCTTACCAATGATGTAAATGTAGTGGGCATCGATGAGGCGCAATTTTTCGATGATGAACTTCCGGCAGTTTGCAATACCCTTGCCAGTTGTGGCATTCGTGTAATCGTTGCCGGGCTTGACATGGATTACCTTGGGAAACCCTTCGGCCCTATGCCCGCACTGATTGCCATTGCAGAAGATGTAACCAAGGTGCATGCGGTGTGCATGAACTGTGGAGACCTTGCCCAGTTTACCCACCGCAAAGTGAATGACGATCATCTGGTCATGCTTGGGGAGATGGAATCATATGAACCTCTTTGCCGTCGCTGCTATATCGAAAAAACACAAAAGTCGTAATTTGTGGGTTTCCTGAATCAAATTTTTTCCTTAATTTTGCCTGTTCAAAAAACCAAAACTATGAAAAGAATCATATTGGCCATTCTGGCAATTATTTTTGTGTTTAATCTTTCATCGATGTCTCAAACTAAAACCGACAAGAAAGTGGTAAAATTTTTAATTCACACCGATTATGGTGACATGAAAGGTATTCTCTACAATGAGACCCCCCTGCACCGCGATAATTTTGTAAAACTAGTAAAATCCGGCTTTTATGATGGGACATTATTTCATCGTATAATCCTTGGATTCATGATCCAGGGTGGCGACCCCGATTCGAAGAATGCCACCCCCGGACAACAGTTGGGCATGGGTGGACCTGGTTATACCGTTCCTGCCGAGATCAGCTCAAAGATCACGCACAAGAGGGGTTCCCTTGCGGCGGCAAGAGTTGGGGGACCTTCAAATCCACAAAAAGCATCATCCGGCTCACAGTTTTATATTGTAGAACCAGCAGCGGGCACCCATCAGCTTGATAACGATTACACTGTTTTCGGAGAGGTTACCGATGGACTTGATGTTATTACCAAAATAGCATCTGTTCAGAAGGATAGAAACGATCGTCCGGTCAAGGATGTGAAGATGACGATAAAGATATTGGAGTAACCTCGTAGTGTTTGACCTGACACATGAAGCGTGACCCGGGAAAAAATTATGAAAGACAGGATTGCGCAGTTAATTGCAGAAATTGATTCTATTAGGGCTGTAAACCTTGAGGAGGTTGAACAACTTCGTTTGAAGTACCTCAGTAAAAAGGGGTTGGTTTCGGTATTGTTTGATGATTTTACAAGCATTCCTTCTGATAAGAAACGGGAGGTCGGTCAACTGCTTAATGACCTGAAAAACAAAACACAACAGAAACTCGATAATCTAAAGGCGGGATTTGGTCCGAAAGAAAATTCTTTTGTTTCCGCCCTCGATCTTACAAGACCGGCCGACAATATTGAACCCGGCACAAGGCATCCATTGTCAATCGTAAGGAACAATATCATCGGGATTTTTGGCAGGATCGGTTTCACTGTGGCTGATGGCCCTGAGATTGAGGATGACTGGCATAATTTTTCTGCCCTGAATTTTCCGCCCGATCATCCCGCGAGGGATATGCAGGATACTTTTTTTATCTCAGAGAATCGCGATATCCTGCTCCGCACCCATACCTCTCCATCACAAATCCGTACCATGGAGACCAGAAAGCCTCCAATCCGTATGATTTTTCCGGGACGTGTTTTTAGAAATGAAGCTATTTCCGCACGCGCTCATTGCATTTTTCATCAGGTTGAAGGGCTTTACATCGATAAGAGGGTTTCTTTTGCCGATCTGAAGCAAACGCTGATTTATTTTGCCAAAGAGATGTTCGGGGAACAAACTAAAATAAGGCTACGCCCCTCCTATTTTCCCTTTACCGAACCATCAGGTGAGATGGATGTGAGTTGTAACATTTGCGGCGGCGCGGGTTGCAATATTTGTAAACATACTGGCTGGGTCGAGATTCTTGGTTGCGGGATGGTAGATCCAAATGTGCTGGAAAATTGCGGTATCGACAGTAAAACTTACACAGGGTTTGCCTTCGGGATGGGAATCGAACGCATCACCATGCTGAAATACCAAATAAAGGATCTACGACTTTTCTTCGAAAATGATGTGAGGTTTCTAAAACAGTTTACGGGAGCTCTTTAAAACTTGTTTCTTCTGAGCAACTTCACCACCAGCCAGAATCCGAAGATTCCAGCCAGCCCAAACACAATGCCTCCGATCCATCGAATTTGTTCCCACTGTGAAATAATTGAGGCCCCAATGATCAATGCTGCCAACACTATGGCGATGGCAACGCGGTTACTGGCACTATCGATATGATCAACCAAAGGCTCAAGCCCTTTGACCTCAATCTGGGTTTTAAATCGTCCCTCTTTTATCTTATATATGATCTCGTTGAGGTCGGAAGGAAACTCTTTCAGCAGCTTATAGTAGTCTTTAAGTGAATCAAAAACCTCTTTTGCGATCTGCTTGGGGCTATATTGTTTGGCGATAAGTTCAATCGCATAGGGCCGCATTTCATAGGCAAAATCAATTCCCGGATGAAGTACTACTGCCACGCGTTCAATAGCCATTAACGCCTTAACCAGAAGATAGATGTCGGCCGGGATCCGCAACCCATAATGAACCAGAATATCCACCGATTCATTCATGACCTTGCCAAAATCCATCTCATCTATGCTGAGATATTTATAATGCGCCAGCATATCGCTCAGCTGGAATTCCAGATCTTTAGACCGGCCAAAATTTCGTTTGCCTGAAACCATTAACAATGCTTCAGCCATAGCATGGGGATCACGGTCGAGATAACCGAGAACATATTTTCCCAGAAATTGCAGGTGTGACGGTCTTAATGAACCCATCATTCCGAAGTCAATAAAAGAGATCACATCACCTTGCAATATAAAAATATTGCCCGGGTGGGGATCGGCGTGAAAAAATCCATGTGTAAAAATCTGGTCAAATACCAGTCGCACAGCCTTTCGTGCAAGAATACGCGGATCATTCCCCGATTTCAGCAGGTTTTCAAGATCACTTACTTTTGTACCGCTTATAAACTCCTCAACAAGTACCCGTTTGGATGTATATTGCGAATAAATTTTCGGAACTTTGATATCCGGATCGTTTTCGAAACAGTGACCAAACCTTACCACATTTGCGGCTTCATGGCGGAAATCAAGCTCTTTTTTAATGGTTTTTCCAAACTCTTTCACCACCCCTGTAAGATTGATTGCTTCCATGTCGGGGTTGTTCCGTTGCATCCTGCCGGCAAAGAAATTCATCAGATGAAGGTCGAGTTCAATCTTTTTATCTATCCCCGGACGCTGGATTTTAACACACACCTCTTCACCGTTAAGCAACAAAGCGCGATAAGTTTGTGCCATAGAGGCTGAGGCGAGCTTGCAAGAATCGAATTCCCGAAAAATCTCCCCTACCGGTCGGCCAAGTTCCTTCTCAATTTCTTTTATTGCCAGCTCGTCTGGCATTGGCTGAGCTTCATCCTGCAGCTTCTTAAGCTCTTCGCGTAATTCCACGGGAACAATATCCGGTCGGTCGGCTACAATTTGCCCAAATTTTATAAAGGTGGGCCCCAGCTCCTCTACTGCCATTCGGATACGTTCCCACTGGTTATATCGTTCAATTCGGGCCAGGCGTTTTTTTGAAACAAGCAACTTGCCTAATCCCGAATTATTTACCCATTCACTAAGACCGTATTTTACGACAATACCAATAATCTCGCGTGCACGGCCAAGTTCATGGACGGCCAGTCCAATCCTTGAAATCTTCACGTGGAAAAAATTTTAAATCGTGATCGGTTATACTTTTTTACTTTCCTTTCGATGCTTTCGCTTTTGGATTTGCTACCGCCTTTGGCGCCGACTTTGTCTTGACCGGGGTCTTTTTACCAGATTCCAGCTTTTTGATCCGCTCTTCCAGCTTTTTAATTTCATCCTGTGAAGGGATGCTCATCTTTTTCAAGGTGTTTTTTACAAGCACATGCAGATCAGCCTCAACAGTTTTCCTGGCCTCTTCCGATTTTTTTAAGAGGTGGTCATAGAGTTTTTTAGCCTCCTCTTTTGTCAGCTTGTTTTCCTTCGCCAGATCTTTAGCAGCCTGGGCAAGTTTTTCGGCATTCATAAACGCATAGTCAAGACCTTTGTCAATTGACTTTTTCAAATCTTCGAACATGGCTATTCCTCCTGTTTTTTTGATGGTGAATATTTAACTTTTGATTCCCGGCAGATATTCATTAAATGAATTTCAAGGTCGTTTAGTACTGTTTCATGATTTTTAATAGTTTCAAAACGTATCTCAAATGCTGTAAGAACGTTTTGGATGCACCGGATATTTTCCAGCAGCTTGTCTTTCTGTGTTTTTTTAAATGGCCCCTCAACCAGAAGAATAAAATCAGTTTGTTTCAATCCCGGAAACAAAATAGCGTCCTGCCCACGATTTCCTAATAAATAATAGGCATTGTACCGATCTTCATCGCGACAGAAATAAAAGGAGTAACTCATAAAGTCCTCCATTTTAACAAATTCCAGTTCCAGCTTTTTATTTAGAAGAAAGGAGAGCCTGTAATCCTTTAAATGGCACGAGATGCCAAAGAGTGTGAATAAAACAGGCTCTGATCTGGTTTCGATCAGAATTTTTTTGGCCATCGCAAGGCACTTTATTTGTGCAAAACAAAGTTAACCATTCTTAGGTCAATGGTCAATGGTTTCACCATTTATTTTTTGCCATGATTTTTCAGCGGCATTCTGTTCGGCCCCTTTGATAGAATAATCCTGTCCCCGGGCAATTGCTTCCCCGTCAACCAAAAGTTCGACGATGTACTGTTTTTTATAGCCAGAGCCTACTTCATCGACCACATTAAACTGAGTTTGCCTTTTTTCACGCTGGGCCCATTCGAGAATTTTACTTTTAAAATTTCCATCCTGATTCACCAACTCATCCACGTTGAAATAATACCTGATAATCCGCTCCAGGATAATTTTCCTGGTAAAATCATACCCTTTGTCAAGGTACATCGCACCAATAAGGGCTTCGAACGCATCGCCCTTAAACGACCTAAAAGAAGCCGACGATGAGCCATCGAGCTGGATAAGCTGATCAATCCCCATTTTTTGTGATAGTTTGTTAAGGGTGACACGGCTTACGATTTTCGACCTCATTTCGGTCAGGAATCCTTCATCCCTGGTTGGAAATGTCTTGAAGAGATAATCAGCGGTAACTGCATCGAGAATAGCATCGCCCAGAAATTCGAGACGTTCGTTATTTATCCTGATCCCGTTATGGGTCTCTTGCGTGGCCGATTTATGTAAAAAAGCCAGATGATATAAATAAATATTCCCTGGTTTGTAGCCAAGAATACTTTTTATAGCGTGTTTTAATTGTTTATCGGTTGAGAACTCAGTATTAGCCGGTTTATAAGGTCTTAACCTCAAAGTAAACTATACCTTATATTTAGTGAAGATAACGGAGGCATTGTGGCCACCAAAACCAAATGTGTTGCTCAATGCATAATTCACTACCCGTTTCTGGGCCTTGTTGAAGGTGAAATTCAGCGGGGCAATGTCAGGGTCATCGGTAAAATGGTTGATTGTAGGCGGAATTATATCGTTTTGAACAGACAGCAATGTAGCAATCGATTCAATAGCTCCGGCAGCCCCGAGAAGGTGGCCGGTCATCGACTTAGTTGAATTTATATTGACCTTATAAGCATGTTCGCCGAACAATCCCAAAATGGCCTTGGGTTCAGCGATATCGCCGGCAGGTGTTGATGTTCCATGAGTATTCACATGATCAATAGCCTCTTTTGGAATTCCGGCATCGGCAAGGGCGGTACGCATTGATAAAATGGCGCCCAATCCTTCAGGATGCGGAGCTGTCATATGATATGCGTCAGCCGATAATCCTCCGCCAACGATTTCCCCATAGATTTTTGCACCGCGTGCGAGAGCATGTTCGAGCTCTTCAAAAACCAGCGCCCCTGCTCCTTCACCCATCACGAAACCATCGCGGTCTTTGTCAAACGGACGGGATGCCGTAAGGGGATCATCATTTCTGGTCGAAAGGGCATGCATTGCATTGAACCCGCCCAAACCAACTTGCGTGATAGCCGCTTCGGAACCGCCTGCGATGAACACATCGGCTTTCCCAAGTCGGATATAATTAAAGGCATCTACCAAAGCGTTGGCAGAAGAGGCGCAAGCCGAAACGGTTGCAAAGTTTGGCCCATGGAAGCCATATTTCATCGAGATATGCCCGGCAGTGATGTCGGAAATCATCTTGGGAATGAAAAAGGGGTTAAACCTCGGGGTTCCATCTCCGGTAGCAAATGCACTGACTTCATTGGAAAAGGTTTCAAGTCCGCCGATGCCTGAAGCCCAAATTACACCAACGCGATCAACATCGATAGTCGCAAAATCAAAGTTTGCATCTTTAATAGCTTCATCGGAACATACTATCCCAAAATGAGAACAACGGTCATACTTTCTTACTTCTTTCCGGTCGAAGTAGTTGTCTGCACTGAAGTTTTTTACTTCACATGCAAACTGGGTCTTGAATTTGGAAACATCAAACTTGGTTATCGGTCCTGCGCCATTTACTCCGTTAATAAGTGCATTCCAATATTCCGACACGTTATTCCCGATTGGTGTGAGCGCCCCAAGACCAGTAATTACAACTCGCCTTAATTCCACGTGTTACAGTTTTAGGTTCATTCGTTAATGGATAACCCCGCTGGTTGCGGGGTTAAATTTCATCAAAATTAATCTGGGAGAAACATCCAACGCAGGCCTCACCAACATGGTGTCAACCCTATTTGGTGTTATTCTCGATGTAAGCGATAGCTTCTCCAACGGTGCTTATCTTTTCGGCCTGATCGTCGGGGATAGCAATATCGAATTCCTTTTCGAATTCCATGATCAGTTCAACCGTGTCAAGAGAGTCAGCGCCAAGATCATTGGTGAAGCTAGCTTCAATTGTAACTTCACTTTCATCTACACCAAGCTTATCAACGATGATAGCTTTTACTTTTGCTGCAATGTCAGACATGTTAATTGTTTTTTGGTTTAACGATTGCAAAGAAAGGAATATTCTTCCTTCCCTCCAACATTATTTAAGAATTTTTAACAATTGGAAAAAATATATCATTGATTTTGTGACAACTACAAAATCGTTCAGAAAGCTTATTTAACTTTTCAGGTAACAATTCAACTCATATTTAAGGGTTTTATCGATATTGTTCTTCAGGTTTGACAAGATATCCTGCCGCTTTTGTACTTTTGTAATGCCCAATGTTCTCAATATGCCGCGACTTGCCATTTTTGCTTCCGGAAACGGTTCCAACGCCCAACGTATAATTGAATATTTCGCCGGACATTCTACCATAACCATCAACCTCGTTTTGTGTAACAATCCCGATGCCTATGTGTTGAATCGTGCCGAAAAACTTGGCGTTCCAACCTTGATCTTTAACCGTGCCTCCTTTTATGAAACTGGCCTGGTTCAGGAAACATTGAAGTCATATTTCATAGACTTTATAATCCTGGCAGGCTTTCTTTGGCTCATTCCGCAAAACATTATTTCAGTTTACCCCCGAAGAATTATCAACATCCACCCTGCCCTGCTTCCGAAATTTGGGGGAACAGGAATGTACGGAATAAAGGTTCATGAAGCAGTTATTGCCGCGGGCGACCACGAGTCGGGTATAACGATTCATTACGTAGACAAACATTATGACGAAGGAAAGATAATTTTTCAGGCGAAATGCATGATTTCGAAAAAGGATACTCCGAAAAGCCTTGCCTTAAAGGTACATAAACTGGAGCACCGTTATTTTCCAGAAGTGATTGAAAATATAGTACTGAAAAACAGGTAACGAACAACCTGATAATTATCCCGAAAGTCTCTTATTTAATTCCTCAGATTCCTTTTCAAATCCAGGTTTTCCGAGCAGGGCAAACATGTTTTTCTTATAGGCCTCCACACCCGGCTGATCGAAGGGATTGACCCCCAGCGCATAGCCGCTCAATGCACAAGCAAATTCGAAGAAATAGATCAATTGTCCAAGATAATGCTCATTCAAGGACGGTACAATAATCCTGATGTTTGGAACACCTCCATCCACATGGGCCAACAAGGTTCCAAGTTCGGCCATACGGTTTACATCCGAGATCCGCTTCCCCGACAGGAAATTCAATCCATCAAGATTTTCCGGATCATTCGGCACAAAAAGTTTCTTTTCACAATTTTCGACAGAAATAACGGTTTCAAATAACATCCGCATCCCTTCCTGAATATACTGCCCCATTGAATGAAGGTCGCTTGTAAAAGTAACCCCGGCCGGGAAGATGCCTTTGTTCTCTTTTCCTTCACTCTCCCCGAACAGCTGCTTCCACCACTCGATAACATATAGAAGATTAGGCTCATAGGCCACCATGATCTCTATAAACTTCCCGTTTCGGTATAAAATGTTTCGAACAGCAGCATAGAGGGCACATGGGTTTTCTTCGCAACTGTCGGACTTAAGGGCAACTTCACGCATTTTTAAAGCTCCTTCCATCAAGGCGCTGATATCAAATCCAGCTACGGCGATAGGCAGTAACCCAACAGGGGTGAGCACAGAATAGCGTCCTCCTACATCATCGGGAATCACATAACTTGAATAACCTTCGGCATCCGAAAGTTTTTTTAAGGCGCCACGTGATGAATCGGTAATGGCGTAGATTCTCTGCCTTGCTCCATCTTTCCCGTACTTGGACTCAATGTGCTGCCTGATCAGTCGAAAGGCGATGGCAGGTTCGGTTGTAGTGCCCGATTTCGAGATTACTGCCACGGCGTAATCTTTTTGATCGAGCAGCGCCAGAAGATGGCTATGGTAATTCTCGCTAAGATTCTCCCCGGCAAAAACAATAAATGGATAAGCAGAACTTCTCTGCAAGTCTTCAAAAGGGTTACCTAAAGCTTCGATCACTGCTCGCGATCCAAGATAAGATCCGCCAATACCGATTACCACAAACACTTCGGCCATCTTCCTGATTTTTTCAGCATCAGATTGTATGCGTTTTACCAACGAAGAATCAAGCTGAAGGGGCAAATCCACCCAACCAAGGAAATCATTCCCCTTACCATTTCGGTTAACTATAAGGTCATGACATATTTTAATCTGTTCCTGGAAACGAGGCAGACATTTGTCGCCGATGTATGGCTTCACTTTGCTGATATCTAATTTAAGGGTTTGCATGGCCATTTGTTATTTTAACGAATTATCCGGAACGAAAATAAACAGAAGATTGGAACAAAACAAAAAAAGTGTGTTCACTCACCGGGAACACACTTTTTAAAATCAATAAACAATCATTCACTAATAACATTAAAAATGGTAAAATGAGGAGAAAAAATCGAAAAATTTTTTTTCCTCAATAAACTTACGCTGCAAAGATAAAATGATAAACATCATTAATATGTTAAGGAATATTAATATACGTTAATATTTGTTAAAACAATAAAGACCAATTTCGGTACCTTTGCGGCAATGAACCGTCGTATTATCATCTTCACAATCATTGCAATGACGATCGCGCTTGTCGGGCTGATGGGTATTCAGTTATATTGGATACAAAGTGCATCGGCCATTAAGGAGGCCATTTTCCGACGAAGCGTTAATGAAGCTATGGTTAAGGTAGTGCAGAAAGTTGAGAGGAAAGAGAAAAGCAAAGCACTGCTGACAAATCAATATGAAAGCATGCTTAACTTCAACCGCCACCTTCCCTACGACAATTTTTTAACACCAGCCGCCCTGGATTCTTTGATCAATCTACAGCTCAATATCCGCGGGTTGGATACACGCTTTGAATTTTGTATCTATAAGCCTGAACGTCAGGAATTTTTAATGGAGCGATCACCTGACTTCCGAAAAGAGCTTATTGAAAAAGGACGGGCATTTATTCTCTTCCAGACCGACATTTATAGCAGTCCCGAGTACCTGCTTATTTACTTTCCGCATGAAAAGCAATTTCTGCTTACTGAACTTTGGGGAATGTTACTCATCTCTATGATTTTGATCATTGTAATTGTCTATTCTTTTACTTACACGATCACTACTATTTTCCGGCAAAAGCGTCTCTCGGAGATGAAGAACGACTTCATCAATAATATGACACATGAATTTAAAACCCCGATCTCCACTATTTCATTAGCCTGTGAAGCCCTGAGCGACAAGGAACTCCGCGGGTCGGGCGAATTTCTAAACAGTTACATTTCCATGATCCAGGAGGAGAATAAACGACTTGCAGGAATGGCGGAAAAGATTCTCCAAACGGCAGTGATCGATAAAGGGCAACTGAAGATGAACAAGGAGAGAATTGACCTTCACGAGATCATCACTGATGTGATAAAGAACCTGCGGATACAAGTTGAGATAAAAGATGGCGAAATCAAGCGAAGGTACAAAGCGACTAACTCACAGATTGAGGGCGATAAGGTTCATGTTACCAATCTGGTTTATAATTTGCTCGATAATGCCAACAAATATTCACCGAAAAAACCGGTAATCCGCATCATCACGGAAAATGCAAATAACGGCATTGTTATAACCATCGAAGACAATGGCATAGGTATCGGGAAGAATGAACAGAAGAAGATCTTCGAAAAACTTTATCGTGTGCCGACTGGCAACATCCATGAGGTGCGTGGATTCGGACTGGGGCTGAATTACGTCAAGGCTATTGTGGAAGAGCATCACGGCAAGATCAGCCTCGAGAGTGAAGTAAACAAAGGCAGCAAATTTAAGGTGTTTCTGCCTTTTGTAATCAAAGAATAAAATAGTATTTTTTTCGTTTAATAAAGAAAATGCTGATGGATAAAATGCAAACCCGGTTACTTCTTGCTGAGGATGACAGAAACCTTGGAAATATCCTGAAGAATTCTTTAGAGGCGAAAGGCTATGCCACTACCTTATGTCTCAATGGTCAGGAAGCCATTGAGGCTTTCTCACGAAAAGAGTTTGATTTCTGCATACTTGATATCATGATGCCGGTAAAAGATGGGTTTGCAGCTGCCACTGAAATCAGGGCAGCAAATAAAAAGGTACCCATTCTTTTTCTGACCGCAAAAACCCTCCAGGAGGATAAGCTGAAAGGTTTTGAGATCGGCGCCGATGATTATATTACCAAACCTTTCAGCATGGAAGAACTGCTTTTCAGGATGCAAGCCATCCTGAGGCGTACCGATGAGCCGGCTAAAACCGCGGCAGCTGAGAACATATTTACCATTGGCATATATACTTTTGATTACAACAGGCAAACGCTAATCAGCCGGAACAAGGAGCAGAAGTTAACATCGAAAGAGGCCGGGTTACTCAGGTTGCTATGCACCCATGCCAATGAAGTGCTCGACCGCAGCACGGCGCTCAACGAAATATGGAACGACGATAGTTACTTCAATGCCCGAAGTATGGATGTATATATTGTAAAACTACGAAAATATCTGAAGGAGGACCCGCGTGTGGAGCTCTTGAATGTACATGGTGTTGGATTTAAACTGGTAATGAATACTTAATCCGGAGATATACAGATATATACATGAGAGCTCCAACACAATTGTATGTCGTACCAACTCCCATTGGAAACCTCGAGGATATTACTTTTCGTGCCTTGAGGATACTTAAGGAAGTTGATTTTATCCTGGCCGAGGATACACGTAAATCCGGACACTTGCTCAAACACTATGGAATAGAAAAGAAGCTGGCGCCACACCACCTGTTCAATGAGCATAAAACTATTGAAAACATTGTTGAACGTCTCAGCAATGGGGAATCTTGTGCTTTAGTCAGCGATGCAGGCACCCCGGCTATTTCCGACCCGGGCTACCTGCTAGTTCGCGCTTGCATCCATGCAGGATTACGTATAGAGTGCCTTCCGGGACCAACTGCATTCGTACCTGCACTTGTAAATTCGGGAATTGCCTCCGATCATTTCATTTTCGAAGGGTTCCTGCCACACAAAAAAGGGAGGCATACACGCCTTACCGCCTTGGCTGAGGAGGGGAAAACCATGATTTTTTACGAATCACCGCATCGCCTGATAAAAACATTGAACCAGTTTGCGGAATATTTTGAAGAAGACCGCTATGCCTGTGTTTCCCGCGAACTAACCAAGATTTATGAGGAAAATGTGCGAGGTTCGCTGCGAGAGCTCATAAACTATTTTGAAAAGAAGCCAGTGAAAGGGGAGATTGTCATTGTCATCGCCGGAAAGAGTTGAAAAAAAGACCCAAAAGCACGATGTTCCTGAAATTATGGAACGGTTAAATTGATTCGTCAAATCATCAGGCTGCAGCCTCTTGAATCCGATGCATCAAATCTTCCAAGGACTTCAAATTGTTTGTCATCATGCATTCGGCCAAGGTCCTCTGTGGCAATAAAACTGCAAGAATTTTCATTGGCCAGGTCGATAATGTTGATACCGCCCGTTTCACCATCTCTGATGTAACTCAATGGATCATTGATATCGCGGATCATCACCTTCATCCACGGCGGAGTGGTAAACAGTCCATTGCCCCGCGACCAGGCTTGAGACAATAGCTCGGTCATTCCATATTCTGAATGGATTTGGTCAACCCCGAAACCACGGCACAGCAGTAAATGTAACTCTTCTCTTGTTATCTCTTTTCGTTGGCCCTTCATGCCGCCGGTTTCAATAACAATCAGAGGTGCATAATCATCGGAGTGTTTTGCAATAAAATCAAGCAGGGCATTGGCAAGACCAATCAGTACTACTTTTTTATTTTTTGCCTGTGGTTGGCGTAACCGGGCAGCCAGCCCTGAATGGTTTGCCAGGAAAAACAAATTCTCCCGACTACTGCCAAAATCCATCAAATTCCGGATCATGTACACGAGCGATGAATCGGGCGCCTGTTCGGGTGTAGGTGTGAGGGCAAGAAACTGTACCTTTTCGGGACTCCCGTAACAATGTTCGAATCCCTTGATAAAAGAGTGCCGATACTTCGAGAGGTCGGTCACCAGGTGTCGGCTACGAGTCATTCCAGTGGTGCCACTGCTACGAAAAATTGTCTGCGGCGGAACAGCCCCGCACACCACATCATGTGTTTTAAAGAATTCTATGGGAAGGAAAGGAATATCCTCCACCCTGGTGATGCTTTCAGAATGAATATTAAGAGAATCCACAAATTCACGATACACGGTATTCTGGCTGTATTGATAACGAAATACTTCCAATGCATAAGTTGTAAATTCCGGCAAAGAAGCAATCTCAAACATCTTATCCCTGAATTCCATCACATAATTTTTGTAAAAAGCCAGTTGTCTGCGGTCATTTTTTGTACTTTTACAGCCGGCAAAGCTACTGAATTAACATCGATATGACTATGATGTTTCATCCCCTCTTCAGGTGTTTACGCAACCGAGGACCAATTATCTTCATTTTTGGCATATTGCTATTTTCATCCTGCATGAAAAAAGAGGTTTATCCCGATATTCCTGAAATTGCGTTTCAGAGTTTTATTTCTGAGTTCGACACCGGGATGTATGCCAAACGGGGATATCTTACCATTTCATTTAAAGACGGCAACGGTGACATTGGACTGCGCCCCGATCAAAAGGAGTTTCCATTCGATACTGGCAGCATTTATTACTATAACTATATCATTGACTATTACGAAAAGCAACATGGCACTTTCGTAAAAATATCGCTTGACCCATCATATAATGCCCGCATTCCCTACCTCACCCCAGACGACCCAAATAAGGCCATCAAAGGGATTATCGTTGATACGCTGATATTGAATCCGCAACCAGTTTGGGATACCATCAAGTTTAAATTTTTTATTTACGACCGGGCATTGAATAAAAGCAATATAGATTCCACTCCTCCTATTATTCTCAGAAGACGGTAGCGGCAAATGGAAAGGATTTACGCCGACCGGAAACACATCATCATCGGGTTATTCCTGCTGATCGGGATTTTCTATCTGGCCAGACTTTTCTATGTTCAGATTCTGGTTGACAAATACATTCTTTCGGCAAACAACAATGTACTCCGGTATGTGACCCAGTACCCGGCCCGGGGGTTGGTTTTCGACCGTGATGGCAAGTTGCTTGTTTACAATGAAGCGGCCTACGATCTTATGGTGGTTCCACGGCAGGTGAAAAACCCCGATACTATGACACTTTGTCGCCTGATCGGCATCGAAAAATCAGAGTTTATAAATCGTTTACAGAAAGCCAGAAATTATTCCCCATATCGTTCCTCTATTTTTGAAGCTCAGATCACTCGTGAAAGCTATGGGTTCCTGGAAGAAAAGCTTTTCCTTTTCCCTGGATTTTTCGTGCAATCGCGTACCCTTAGAAAATACACTTACCCGGTGGCTGCCCATTCCCTTGGTTATATAGGGGAGGCAGGGCCAGAAATAATATCTAAAAATCCTTATTACAGGTCGGGCGATTACATCGGAATCAGCGGGATTGAGAAATCGTATGAGGCTGTCCTTCGAGGAAAGAAGGGCATGAAGATCAGGGTGTTCGATGTGCTAAACCGTGATAAAGGGAGTTTCCGCTTTGGTAAATACGATACCACCTCGGTGGCAGGCATCGACCTTTACTCCTCGCTTGATGCAGAGCTACAGCAATATGGCGAGTTACTAATGACAAACAAAAAAGGGAGTATTGTGGCAATCGAACCCCAGACAGGTGAGATTTTGTGCGTAGTATCGAGTCCTTCGTACAACCCCAACCTTCTGGCAGGAAATATACGTAAGAAGAATTATAACATGCTGCTCGCCGATAGTGTTTATGTGCCGCTATTTAACCGAGCTTTGATGGCAATGTACCCACCCGGGTCGACCTTTAAACTGGTAGATGCTTTGGTTGGTCAGCAGGAGGGTGTGCTTTTCCCTGATACACGCTATAGTTGCCCGGGAGGGTTTCCGCTGGGTAACGGCAAAATAGTGAAATGCCATCCGCATGGGTCGCCTTCCGACCTGATTGGGGCAATCCAGATATCATGCAACACATATTTCTGCAGGGTATTCAGATCGATCATTGATAAAAAATCGTATCTAAGTACCCGCCAGGCTTTTGAAAGCTGGCGTAAAGAGGTGATGAGCTTCGGATTTGGAAAGAAGCTTGGAATTGACATTCCGGGTGAGCTCAACGGGAACATTCCCACGCCCGCATATTACGACAAGTATCATGGTAAAAACCGGTGGCGATCAATGACCATTATTTCGCTGGGGATCGGTCAGGGCGAAATCGGAATCACACCGATTCAACTTGCCAACATGGGGGCAATGATTTCGAACCGGGGTTGGTTTTACACACCTCATATAGTGAGGGCTATCGGAAGGAAAGACAGCATGAATACGGCTTTCAGCAAGAAAAACCATGTACTCGTTGATCCAAAGTATTTTGATGTGGTTATTGAAGGTATGGCCAACGTTGTTACTGCCGGTACAGCAACTATAGCCAGGATCGACAGTGTGATTATGTGTGGCAAGACTGGCACGGCGCAAAATCCGCATGGGAAGAACCATTCGATCTTCATTGCATTTGCTCCCCGCGAAAATACAAAGATTGCCATTTCTGTAGTGTGTGAAAATGCCGGTTATGGTTCAACGTGGGCCGCCCCGATCGCCAGCCTGATGATTGAAAAATATTTAAACCGGCATGTCAAACGCAAGGAATTGGAAGAGCGCATGATCAAAGGAAACCTTATAAACGGAAAACAACCTGAAAGTGAGAGAAGACAAGGGAGTATTTTACAGGATTGATTGGGTATTGGTTGGACTCTACCTGGCATTGGTCTTCATAGGCTGGCTGAACATTTATGCTGCCGTATTTGATGAGAACCACCATCACATTTTTGATTTGTCTCAAAAATATGGCAAACAGATGATCTTTATAATCGCGGCAATGCTGCTTGCCATGGGAACGCTAATCATCGACCCTAAGTTTTTTTCCCAGTTTGCCTGGTTTATTTATGGTTTTTTTCTCTTCATGCTTGTTTTTGTTATCTTTTCGGGGCGTGAAATTTCCGGTTCAAAGGGCTGGTTTGCCATTGGCGGATTCGGTATTCAGCCTGCCGAATTCGCCAAGATGGCCACGGTGCTGGCACTGGCGAAGTATCTGGGTACGCTTGATGTAAGCATTGATAAATTCCGGAGTCTGGTGATTGCCTCGGCCATTATCCTGGCTCCAGCGTTTATCGTCTTGTTGCAGCACGACACTGGTTCGGCGATTGTATTTCTGGCCCTGGTGATAGTACTTTATCGTGCCGGGCTTACAGGATTTATTCCCCTGGCATTTATTGTTTTGCCTGTCTTGGGAATTCTCGCGCTACTCTTGTCAAAGATAATCCTTGTAGTCGTTTTGATGCTTGGGGCAGGAGTTTTTTATTTTTTCAGCAACCGCAAACTGCGTACATCAATGCTGATTAGTTCGATTTTTCTGGGTTCAGTTGGATTTGTGTTTTCGGTCGATTATGGAGTGAACCAATTCCTGAAGCCACATCAGCGTAACAGGATTCATGTTTTGCTTGGACAAGATATTGATTTGAAAGGAGCAGGATACAACGTAAACCAGTCTCTTATTGCAATCGGATCGGGTGGGGCTTTTGGAAAGGGGTTTTTGCAGGGTACACAAACGAAATACAACTTTGTGCCTGAACAGAGTACCGACTTCATCTTCTGCACTGTGGGCGAAGAGTGGGGGTTCATGGGATCCTCATTGTTAGTGGTTCTTTACGTCGGCCTTTTTGTGCGTATCATCCTGATGGCAGAGCGACAACGGTCGCGTTTCAGCCGATTTTATGGATATGGAGTTGCATCTATCCTTTTTTTTCATTTTACCGTCAACATCGGTATGACCCTCGGGCTGATGCCCGTGATCGGTATCCCACTCCCCTTGGTCAGTTATGGCGGCTCCTCACTATGGGCCTTTACGATATTATTGTTTATTTTTATCCGTCAGGATTCATACCGTTACGAACTCGTATAACCATACCTTGAAGGAAAAAACAGCATTTCCGGTCCGCACTATCAATGTTAAAAACATGACCAGCAGCTGTTGCATCCATTTACTGCGCAAGGAACTTTCGATAGATGGAATCGATATCCATGATATAAAACTGGGAACCATCGTCATCTCGGTAGATCCGAAAAAGGTCGCCTGGAAAAGGATAGAAGCTATGCTGGAGGGTTATGGGTTTGAGATTATCCGGAATAAAGAAAAGTTGCTGGTGGAACAGATCAAGCAGGCCGTAATCGATCTGGTTCACTACTCCACTTACAATGCAATGGTGCGCAATTCAGATTATCTCGTTGAACGGTTCGACATGTCGTATCCATATATTTCATCACTGTTTTCGAAGCATGAACCCACCACACTCGAAAAATTCACAATCCTTCACAAAATTGAGAAAGTGAAAGAGCTAATCGAATACGGCGAACTCACCCTGAGCGAGATCGCTTTCATAATGGGTTACAGCAGCGTACAATACCTTTCCACACAATTTAAAACCATTACCGGCATATCCGTTACAGATTACAAGGCCAATCCAGCGATCGAAAGGAAATCGCTGGACTTATTACAATAAAAATCCGCATGGTTTTTTGCTCGTTAAATCCTTATACAAGCTAGAAATGTGATTGCAAGAATTCAACTCTTCTTAAAATTTTGTACAAGATTGTTATAATTTCATAACGTACATGCAAAAGAAGCGCATTAATATTGCATCGTAAAAATCTTGTAAACAACTAAAAACAAACCCATGAAAACAACATCCTACAAAATTAAAATTACCGGGTTATTGATGATTGCATTTGTATTGATAGCAGGATATAGTCAATCACAAAGCATTTGTATCCCCACTAACCTCACAGCAACTAACGCAACTGCCCATACGGTTGATCTGTCATGGGGTGGCATCAGCGGGG
>JBAXKG010000011.1:0-59069 GCA_037137455.1 Bacteroidota bacterium | reverse complement strand
AATTACGATTTTTCCGGCATCACGCAATAGAAAATCTACTATCGGATCAATATCAATCCCGTTCATGCATTTAAAATGTTTTTTTGGACAGGTGTTGAATCCCAGTTTACTGCATGGCCGGCATGAAAGTCCTTTTACTTCGGCTACCAGGGAGTTTGATTTGAATTCCTCTGGCATGTAAGGATACATACCAAATGCAGGTATGGTGTTGCCCCAAACCGAGACAACATTTTTTTTAAATGCAGCAGCTACATGCATAAGCCCTGTATCGTTCGATAAAACAGCATCGGCATGCCGGATAATCGATGCCGACTGATTGATGTTGAACAACCCACATGAATTGTAAACCAGAGCTCCTGAAGCCCCGGCTATAAGTTCGCCGCGCTCCCTGTCCTCTTTTCCACCCAGCAGAATGACTGGTCGTGAAAGCTTGTTACATACTTCGATGACTTTTTCGACCGGGAAAATTTTAGTGTAGTGTTTAGCCCCGATTACCACCGCGACATATCCTTTTTGATGCGTTGCCGCAAAACCAGCAAGTGACACTTCATCCTCTGGCGGGATGTAATAATCAAGTCCGCACCCGTCATTTTTTACCCCCAGCGACCCCGCTGCCTCGAAATAGCGGTCAACGATATGAATAGCGGGGAGGAAATTCAGCTTTAATTGAACCGCCAGCCACTTCCTGAGATTCAATTTCGGAAAGGATGCCGATTTTCCTCCAAGCTGATGTTTTACAAACGCGGAACGATAATTTTTATGCAGATCAACAACAAATTCAAACCCTTCAGATTTCAGCTGCGGGATGAGTTCTTTGAAGTTGTTATCGTACAGCCATAGTTTATCGATATTTGGATTTGAACTGAGGATTGGCCCAAACTGTGATTTGGTCAGAAAATGAACTTCAACACCATTTATCTGGTTTTTCAAGCAGCGTACGACAGCGCTGGTAAGCACAATATCTCCGATGGAACTGAACCGGATAATGAGAATTTTTTTAGGTTGGGGAAGCATTATCTACATTTTAAACCATAATTTTAATTCCGCACCTACGGAGCGGAAAATAACTTTACTTACTATGGGCTACCAAAATGGAACTCCTCCGGAGCTCAGTAATTTTTAACCTATAAGTTCTCCCAATTCACCATTCACCATTTACCATTCACTCACCACTCACCTGATAAACGGATTATTTTCCTTCTCATAACCAATGGAAGTCTCTGGTCCGTGACCCGGATAAACAACAGTATCCTCGGGCAGGGTAAAAAGTTTGGTCTTGATACTCTGCATCAGGTGCTCAAAATTTCCCGAGGGCAGATCGGTACGGCCAATGGTATCTTTGAACAAAACATCGCCGGTAATTACAAATCCCCGGGGTTCGTTATAGAAGCAAACACTGCCCTCGGCATGTCCGGGGGTATAAAGCGCCATTATCAATGAATTCCCCCAGTTCAATGTCTCACCATCTTCGATAAAGCGCTTTGGTTGGGGGATCCGGTTAATTGAATATCCGAATGAGGATCCGATTTCTTTCAGGGTGTGAAAAAAAGGATTCGAACTTTTATAGTACTCAGGATAGATCCCATAGGTTTGTGCAATAAAATCATTCCCCAGAACATGATCGATGTGGCAATGTGTAATAAGATTGCGGACTAGTTTAAGCTTGTTTCCGGTGATAAAATCTTTAAGTTCTTCCTGCTCATCCTGATCATAACATGCCGGATCGATGATTATGCATTCGTTGGTTTCGTCATATAACAGATAGGTGTTAACCATAAAGGCATTGAAAATAAATTTTTCTATTTTGATCATTCAGTTTGTGCTGTTTAACATGATTTGCAAAGATATGAAAATGCGGCAAAGCTAACGGCACATTGAAAATAATCGTACTTTAGCGCCTCCATATTAATTCCCTTGTACTACTGGATATGACTCAGGATACATGCGTGAACAGAGGTTTAAAAAGCTGGGCAGGAGCATGGGTCATTCTTGCTTCCGTACTGTTTTTTTCAGTCTCCGGACAGGCACAATTCTACAATGGTTCACAGTTGACTTTCGGCAAGAGCCGGGTTCAATACAATAATTTCCTTTGGCTCCATTTCCGCTTCGATAAGTTTGACACATACTATTATCTAAATGGCAGGGAACTGGCTCTGTATACCAGCGAATATGCCGATAAGCATATCAAGGAGATTGAACTTTCACTGCAATCGAACCTTGAAGAAAAAATTCAGTTCATCATTTTCAATAAGCTTTCTGATCTGAAACAGAGCAACATCGGATTGTTTGGCGATTGGGATTATTACAACACCGGTGGAGTTACACGGATCATAGGCGGACAGGTACTCCTTTTTTTCGATGGAAACTACGAACATTTTGATCAGCAAATCAGGGCTGGCATTGCACAGGTAATTCTTAACAATATGATTTATGGTGCAGGGATTGGCGCACAGATAAAAAACAATGCACTGTTTACAGTTCCGGATTGGTATATAAATGGACTCATATCATTCATATCCCAGAAATGGGATGCGGAAATCGAAAACCAGGTCAGGGATGCTATTCTGAACAATCAATATGATAAGTTCAATGGTCTTACAGGAATGGAGGCCACATATGCCGGTCGCTCCTTATGGAACTACATTTCCATTAAGTACGGAGCATCATCCATCCCGAATATTGTATATATGTCGCGTTTGAGCAGGAATGTGGAACGGGGTTTTCAATATGTTATCGGTGTCAGTTTCCAATCTGTGGTCCAGGAATGGTTGGCGTTCTATAAAGAGCTTTATAATACCCAGGAAATCGGCCGTACAAATCCGCCAGGCGATATGGTCAATAAAAGGAACAAACCCGACCGGGTTTACAGGACATTAAAAATTTGTCCGGATGGCGAAAAAATAGCCTACACCACTCATGATCTGGGTATTTATAAAGTATTCATCCAGGATACACAAACAGGAAAAAAGAAGCGTATTTACCGGGGAGGATACCGGTTGGCCGATCGGACTGATTTCAGCTACCCTCTGATTGCATGGCATCCCAGTGGAAGGGTACTTTCAATCCTGGTTGAGCGCAAAGGTGAAATTTACCTGTATTATTACAACCTGGATGATCGGAAATTTGAAAAAGAGATCCTGGTTAATTTTCAGAAAGTTCTTGACATCTCATATTCTGATGATGGAACCCTTCTGGTTTTTTCTGCTGTTCAAAAAGGCCAGTCTGATATTTTTGTTTATAATATTGCATCGGGATCGCATGAACAGATTACAAAGGATATATATGATGATCTGAACCCCAGGTTTATAAATCATTCGGCTGATATTATCTTCTCCTCGAACCGTGTGAATGATACCATTCGTTTTGATGATCCAGTCAAAATTGATGATCTGCATTATTTCAACGATTTGTTTCTATATAACTATAATTCAAAATCCAATGTGCTGCAGCGCCTCACCAATTCGTCCGATGCCCACGAAACTCAGCCTCAGCCGTATGGTGACAATTATTTTTCTTTTTTGAGCGACCAGAATGGTACGATAAACAGATATCTGGCCAAATATGATAGCGCTATTTCTTTTATCGACACAACTACACATTATCGTTATTTCACTACAACATACCCGATTACCAATTATTCGAGAAACATTATCGAACAGGACATTTCTCAAAAGGCGGCCAAAATAGGCGAAGTCGTTTTTCAGAACCGTAATTTTAAAATGTTTACAACCGACCTGGTAAAGCCTGATCATTTATCAAAAGTCGAATTTCAGCCAGACTATTTCAAGAAACTTCAGAAAAAATCCGCTGTAAAAGAGGCTGAACCCCAAAAACCCGATAGTGGCCTTAAGTTGTCTGAACCTTTTAAAATAAAGGAGAAAAAGCATTTCACGGTTGTCAGACAAAGTGAGGTGATAAACCAGATTCTGTCGCGGGTAGACACTTCACAAAGGGAAATTTTTAAAATGGGAGGCGATGTTTCTTTCACCACTGATACCATGGCAAATAATCTGCTTGCACTTTATAAATCAATTCAGACAAAAAATATTCAGCGTGGAGCCAATGGGAAAGACACCATAGATAAATACAAAACGGCCAAGCAACTAAATTACAATGTTGAATACTACATCGACCAGATGGTCACTCAGATTGATTTCACTTATTTAAATTTTGCCTATCAGCCATTTACAGGTAGTCTTTCGCCTGTGTTCATAAACCCCGGACTGAACGCTTTGTTAATGGTCGGAGTCACAGATCTGATGGAGGACTACCGCATCAGCGGTGGGGTCAGGTTGAATGTAAGTCTTATTAATAATGAGTATCTCTTCAGTTACGGGAATTACAAACATCGTCTCGATCATCAGATAGTATTTCACAGGAAAGCCGTGGAGGAATATGGATATTATTCACTTATCCGCCATAAGATTCATGAACTTTATTATGTTGCCACCTGGCCATTTAATCCTGTACTTAACATCAAGGGTACGGCGGCTGTTCGTTATGACCGTGCTATTTTCTTATCTACCGATCAGTATAACCTGCGTCAACCCGATATTCATAATATCTGGGGCAGTATTAAAGGGGAATTGAATTATGATAATACACGGAACGTTGGCATGAACCTTTACAAGGGTACCAGGTATAAATTATTCGCGGAATATTATCAGATGCTGAATTCATCGGGGAACAATATTATCGTACTGGGGTTTGATTTTCGCAACTATCAAAAAGTACACCGTACCCTGATCTGGGCAAACAGGTTTGCCGCGAGTACCTCATTTGGAAGCAATAAACTTCTTTATTACATGGGCGGAGTTGATAACTGGCTGTTCCCGTCATACAATATCAATACCCCTGTGGCTTTCGATCAGAACTACGCCTTCCAGACGCTGGCAACAAATATGCGTGGATTTGCTCAAAACATAAGGAATGGTAATAGTTTTTTTGTTTATAATACCGAATTGAGATGGCCGGTATTTCGTTACCTTTTCAATCGCCCTATCCGATCTGATATTATCAATAACTTCCAGCTTGTTGTTTTCGGTGATGTTGGGACGGCCTGGACGGGTTCCACCCCATGGTCGGAAGACAACCAGTTGTTTACCCAGTACATTCGCCGCAACCCGCTTTTTATTAAAGTTGAAATGCAAAAAGATCCGATTGTTGAAGGATTCGGTTTTGGTGCCCGGACACGGCTATTTGGCTATTTTCTCAGGGGCGATCTGGCCTGGGGAGTCGAAGATGGACGAATCCGCAAGCCTGTCTTTTATTTCTCACTTAGTCTTGATTTTTGATTATGACCTATCCCGAACAACGAATTGTTGATTTTATAAGGGAACACCATATATTGACCCTGGCTGTTTCAAAAAACAATATACCCTATTGTGCAACATGTTATTACGCTTATCTTCCGGAACAAAACCAATTCATCTTCACCTCCGGGTATGAAACCAGGCATATCCGCGACCCAAAAGAAGGAGGTAATTACAGGGTGGCAGGGGCTATAGCATTAGAGACAAAAATTGTTGGAAAAATCAGAGGGATTCAGTTTGCCGGAGTGATCAGGGAACCGGAGGGAGAGGAATTGAAAAAGGCCAGATCGGCATACCTCAAACGTTTTCCTATTGCACGGCTTATGTCAGATTTGACCCTTTGGTTACTGGATCCCGATTTTATTAAAATGACGGATAATCGCCTTGGCTTTGGGAAAAAACTGATCTGGATGGGATAGGAATCTCCGAAATCAAGGCTGGTTGCGCCTCTGATGAATTATTAAAGTCTATGTTTTTTTAAGTCAGGTGTTTACCCTTCTCCCCCCCCCAAGATGTTAATAACTATATTGATCTAAACCCGTTCTTCGTTGTATATTGCCCCTTCAAATTATTCCCAAAAAATTTATTGAAACATTCGAATAATCAAATAGTTAAGAATAAATATATAATATAGCAGTAATCCTGTTCATGCATGGAAAACAATACGGTGGTAAATACGGAAAAGGATCATAAGACTGACTATTATAATGAGGTACTGGCAAAA
This sequence comes from Bacteroidota bacterium, assembly GCA_037137455.1. Lineage (GTDB taxonomy): Bacteria > Bacteroidota > Bacteroidia > Bacteroidales > FEN-979 > CAIVAT01. The sequence continues at coordinate 53,033 of JBAXKG010000011.1, read as the reverse complement.
AGGATCCGTCCGAAAGTTACGATTGAAGAAGAGGAAATGAAAGAAAAGAAAGTAGAGGAATCCACGCGCACGATTTATTCATTTGCAGAAGTAATTGAGAAATCAACAGCATATTTTAACGGTGATGGACTGGCCGCAAATGTTTGGGCAAATAAATATGCCTTAAAAAATTCCGAAGGGCATTTATTTGAATTGACCCCGGATGACATGCACCATCGCATTGTACGTGAAATTGCCAGGATAGAAAAAAAATACCCAAACCCTATGAGCGAGGATGAACTCTTCGACCTCATGCGGAATTTCAAATACATTGTTCCCCAGGGAAGCCCAATGGCGGGCATCGGAAATGATTTTCAGATCGGTTCACTGTCCAACTGCTTTGTGATCGGGAATGAAGGGGCCTCTGATTCCTATGGCGCAATAATGAAAACCGATGAAGAGCAGGTTCAGCTTATGAAACGAAGAGGAGGGGTGGGCCATGATTTGTCGCACATCCGTCCGAAATACAGTGAAGTAAAAAACAGCGCTCTGACCTCTACGGGCATTGTGCCCTTTATGGAACGGTATTCGAATTCGACCCGGGAAGTGGCCCAGGAAGGCCGGAGAGGGGCCCTGATGTTAAGTATTTCTGTTGTGCATCCTGATGCAGAACATTTTATCGATGCGAAACTTGAAGCTGGAAAGGTTACAGGCGCCAACATTTCAGTGAAGATAACCGATGAATTCATGCAAGCCGTTGTTAATGATACTGAATTTGTTCAGCGTTTCCCTGTCGATTCTGACTTCCCGACGGTTACAAAACCAATGCGCGCAAGGGAACTCTGGAGCAAAATTGTACACAATGCCTGGAAATCGGCCGAACCCGGAATACTTTTCTGGGATACCATTATCCGCGAATCAATTCCTGACTGCTATGCTGATTTGGGATTCCGCACTGTATCGACTAATCCATGCGGCGAAATTCCCCTTTGTACCTACGACAGCTGTCGCCTGCTTGCAATAAACCTGTACAACTACGTTGATAAACCATTTACTTCGGAAGCAAGTTTCGATTCATCACTTTTTATTTCGCATGTGCATAAAGCCCAGCGTATCATGGATGATATTATCGATCTGGAGCTTGAAAAGATTGATCGCATCCTGGCTAAAATCGATAATGATCCTGAAGGCGAAGATATTAAAGCCCGTGAACGTAATATGTGGCTGAATATCAAGAAAAAAGCCATCCAGGGACGCAGGACCGGTTTTGGCATCACTGCCGAAGGCGATATGCTTGCAGCCCTCGGAACCCGCTATGGATCAGATGAAGCAACCGACTTTTCGGTCGAAGTACATAAAATTCTTACCATTGAGGCATATCGGTCATCAGTGACGATGGCCCGTGAACGCGGCCCATTCCCTATTTATGATACCGAACGTGAAAAAAATAACCCTTTTGTCTTAAGAATCAAAGATGCGGCCCCCGATGTTTATGAGGATATGGCTAAATACGGTCGCCGTAATGTTGCAATGCTGACTATTGCCCCGACGGGATCGGTAAGTATTCTAACACAAACCACCTCCGGTCTGGAACCTGTGTTTGCCGTGAACTACAAACGCCGCCGCAAGGTAAATCCAAACGATAAAAATGTTACAATTACATTTAAGGATGAAGTTGGCGATACCTGGGAAGAATACAATGTTTTCCACCACAATTTCGTTACCTGGTTGATTGTTAACGGCTACAATGTTGATGATGTTTCGCGGATGGAGGAAAAGGACCTGAAGCTTATAATCAAAAAATCACCATTCTATAAAGCCACGGCTAATGATGTGGATTGGGTCGCTAAGGTAAAAATGCAAGGCGCCGTTCAGAAATGGGTCGACCATTCGATAAGCGTCACCGTCAATGTACCCAATGATGCCAGGGAGGAGATGATCAGCACAATATATGAAACGGCATGGAAAGTCGGGTGTAAGGGTATGACCGTTTATCGCGATGGATCACGCACCGGAGTTTTGGTGAACAACGACCCCAACGAAAAGAAAGAAAAGCCAGAAGGTGTTGAATTCCGCGAAACAAAAGCCCCACATCGTCCCGACCGACTTGAAGCTGATATCGTCAGATTTCAGAATGATCATGAAAAATGGGTGGCAGTCGTTGGTATTCTTAACGGACGACCCTACGAGATTTTTACCGGGGTTGCCGAAGACTTCTGGATTCCTACATGGGTCCAGAAGGGCTGGATCGTGAAAACACGTCCGGATGGCGTTGGTTCAAGATACGATTTTCAATTCGAAGACCGCCAGGGATATAAAATCACCATCGAAGCGCTTTCCCGTTCATTCAATAAGGAATACTGGAATTATGCTAAACTGATTTCAGGAATTTTACGTCATGGAATGCCTCTCCCTTTTGTGGTAAATATCATCTCCAAACTTCACTTTGAAGTTGATTCAATCAACACCTGGAAAAACGGGGTGGAGCGGGCTCTGAAAAAATTCATCCCCGATGGAACAAAAGCGGCTGAGCATGCATGCCCGAAATGCAGTGACCAGAACGGATTGGTATATCAGGAAGGTTGCCTGGTTTGTAAGAATTGCGGCTATTCAAAATGCGGCTGAAAACTAAAATTTTTTCTTGTGGTAATCATATGTTGTATTATCACGTAAATCCTTAATCCTTTTTGCCATCAACACAAAGGCCTCCATGTGGTTTTCATAAAACCACCTGATAGCAGCCTGTTTCCCCCGGCACGCGTCGGCAAAAACGACCAGAAAAGGATGTTTGTTTTTCTGTAACCACTGGTATGCCTGCATGTTTTCATCAATTGCTGCATCAAGTGCAGCCAGATGAAAAAACTTGTTTTTAAATAGCCAGGCCGTCGCCTCCTCACCGCCCCTTATTGCATGAGCCAGAGCCGCAACTTCAGGATAACCATTTTTCATCAACCAATCCCCTATCTCCTGGTTGCCATTGACTGCTTCACCAAAAGCGAGCCAGATCTTGGCAGGATAATATAGGCTTTCCATAGCGTAAATTTACATTCGTCAATCGTCACTCGTATACCTGAACCGTAAGCCCGGCTTGCCTGACCTTTGCCGCTATCTGGTCCAGATCGTTCAATCCCACTTTTTCAAGGTTGTGAACCGGTGTGGCCCTTGCAATTGGATAGATCATCACCATTTTTGGTTTTATTTCCTGCAGGCTTCGAATCCATCCGGCTACTTCGTGAGCAGTTGTGTTATCGACTATCTGACCTTTGAACGTCCCGCGCAGAAACATGCTCTGAATTATGAGATTTCCTCTGAATTTCTTTAAATTTTCAATCAGCATGTCAAAGTTAACAGGCTCAACGGGATTATTGATCAACCTGAACATGATATCAAAACCCGCATCCAGTTTGAGAATGTTATTATCAAGCTTTTGAAGGGCAGCAAAGACCTCAGAATGATGAATCATACTGGAATTGGAAAGTACGCTGACCTTTGTGTTGGGTGAATATTTATCGCGTAACGCAATGGTATCATCCACAATCCCTGCAAAATCAGGATGTAACGTTGGTTCTCCGTTTCCGGCGTAGGTAATCGCATCAGGCAGATAATCATCATTACTCAATTCCTGAAGACGTTGTTCGAGATACATTGAGACTTCCTCTCTTGAGGGAAATTCCGGATGGCGGGTTAAATCAGGCGGGGTCCAACCACACTCGCAATAGATGCAGTTAAAAGAACAATATTTTGAGTGGAGCGGTAATAAATTAATACCGAGCGATAGTCCGAGTCGCCTGCTGCGTACCGGGCCAAATACCACTTCATGAAATAGGAATCCGGGCATTATCGTTGTTTAAACTGCAAAATTCCATATTTTCAACTGCAAATCCTAAATTAGTCAAGGTAAAAATGAGTACTTTTACAAGTCTAATGAGCAAACCGTTGATATCACTCAATGAAATAAAAGCGCCAATAGGCGAACACATTGAGGCCTTTGAAGGAATCTTCAGGGCTTCAATGAAGAGCTCAGTTCCACTGCTTGATACCATAACACGGTATATTATCAAGCGGAAGGGTAAGCAGATACGCCCGATGTTCGTTTTCCTTTCGGCCGGGCTTTGCGGAACAGTGAATGAAAGCACCTTCAGGGCAGCCTCCCTGATTGAACTGCTCCATACCGCAACTCTCGTTCACGATGATGTTGTGGATGATTCGAATCTTCGACGCGGATTTTTCTCCCTGAATGCCCTGTGGAAAAATAAAATTGCCGTACTGGTTGGCGATTATCTTTTATCGCGAGGTCTGCTATTAGCATTGGAACAAGACGAATTTAAACTCCTGAAAATTGTCTCGAATGCCGTGCGTGAAATGAGTGAAGGTGAGTTACTCCAAATTGAAAAAGCCAGGAAACTCGACATTCAGGAAAATATCTATTTTGAGATTATAAGGAAAAAAACGGCAACGCTGATAGCCTCCTGTTGTGCCTGCGGCGCTTCATCAGTCAATGTCAGCGAAGAACAAATCAGGTCAATGTGGACATTTGGTGAATATGTGGGCATTGCTTTCCAAATCAAGGATGATCTTTTTGATTACGAACACAACAATGCCACAGGAAAGCCCAACGGAACAGATATAAGGGACCAGAAAATGACTCTTCCCTTGATCTATCTGCTTAATCATGCCGATTTTTTGGAAAAACGCTGGATAATCAATACTGTGAAAAACCATCACAACGATGTGACAAAAGTATCAAAGCTGATTAAGATGGTCGTTGAACGAGGCGGAATCACCTATGCCCGTGAAAAGATGCTTGAATACCGCCAGAAATCATTGGATCTCCTGCAAACATTCCCCGAAAACCCTTATCGCAAATCCCTTGAACAACTGGTGCTTTTTACCACTGAGCGCACCACCTGAATATTTTCAAGCTTTTTTCAAAGTAAAGCCGAAGGTAGTTCCAACACCAACTGTACTGCGTAAATTGATTGTTTGGTGATGTGCTTCCACGATGTGCTTGACAATGGCCAGTCCGAGCCCTTTACCCTTTTTGGTAGCGGCTCTTCCCTGGTCGGTGCGGTAAAAGCGTTCGAAAACCCGCGTCAGGTCGTTTGTATCAATGCCGATTCCATTATCAGTAATTTCAGTCAGGATATTTTCGTCCATATCGAAAAAAGTAATTTTGGTGCGGCCATTTTGGTGGTTCCCGTAACGGATGGAATTATCGATGATGTTGGTAAGAACCTGCCTGATTTTGTCCTTGTCCCCCTCAACCATAACAGGCTTTCCCGGATCGTTTATCGCAATCTGGACCTCATGCTTTTGGGCCTTCATTTCTAATAGTTCAGTTACTTCCCTTGTGAGGCTGACAATATCGAACCGGGTTTTTTTCAACTTCATATGTCCCGATTCAAGTTGGGAAATCTCATCCAGGTCTTCAATGATTTTCACCAGCCGTTCAATGCTTTTTTCAGTCCGTTTCAGATATTCCCTGTTGACTGTCTGATCTTCCAATCCGCCATCGAGTAAAGTGGAAACATAACCCTGGATGTTGAATAGCGGCGTTTTAAGTTCGTGCGATACATTCCCGATGAATTCACGCCGGTATTGTTCCAGTTGTTTGTGCTGTTCAATTTCCCGCTGCTTTTCCAACTCCCAGTTCTCGACCTCTTTATGCACATGGTCAATAATGTTGTTTGCTGATTGATGGAAAAGTTGTTCCTTCTTCCCCACTTTCACCGAATGAATTGATTTATATATCAACCGAATCTTGCTGTAGATAAACTTTTCAAGTGTATAACGGAAAATGAAATATGTTATCAGAAAAAGCACACCTGAACTGACTGCCAACGCGATGAATGTATACAGGTGGGAAAAGGAATGGGTAAATATGATTGTGACTGAAAGGACAAAAAGAATTATGTATGTCCCTGTAATTATCAGGGCATTAAGCAAAGCGAGGTTCCTTGGTTCATGAAATTTCATTCTTCATCGAATTTATATCCAACACCTTTGATGGTTTTGATGCTGTTAATACCCAATTTTTCACGAATCCGGCGTATATGCACATCAATAGTACGATCGCCAACAACAACATCATCGCCCCATACATTCGCGAAAATTTCTTCACGCGTAACCACTTTCCCCGGTCGGGAAACCAGGAACTGCAAAAGTTCAAATTCTTTACGCACCAGGGTCACCTCTGCGTCATCTTTCACTACAACATAACGATCCCTGTCAATAGTAAACTCTTTAAGCCTGATTGTAGGGCTGTTTTTGGTTTCATCCTTGTATCGGCGTAGTAAAGCCTGTATACGACTGATAAACACCTTCGGTTTAATGGGTTTGGTAATGTAATCATCGGCGCCTGCTTCAAATCCTGCTATCTGCGAATAATCTTCTCCCCTTGCCGTAAGAAAAGCGATCAGGGTGCCTGCAAGTTCAGGAACCTTCCTGATCTCAGTACAGGCCTCCATGCCATCCATCACCGGCATCATCACATCAAGGATAACCAGTTGGGGCTTGTGTTCCCTGGCCAGTTTCAATGCCTTTTGTCCGTTTTTGGCCCTGAGAACACGATATCCCTCCTTTTCCAGGTTGTATCCAAGGAATTCAAGAATATCGGGTTCATCGTCAGCTAAGAGGATGGTGATAGAAGTGTTATCCATCTGCAAATTTTAAATGAATTGCTAAAGTACAAAAATTGGTAATTGTATTTATTGCCATAACCTTAAGTCCACGGCAATGGATGATAAATCTTTTGATAATAATCGTTTATGGCCGGTTGATGGAAATTTTATACTTTTAGTGGAAAATCGAATATGAAAAAACGGCTTCTTATTTTCCTGCTCTGCCTTCCTCTTGTTGGTTTGACTCAAAAATTCAATGGTGGGGTAATGGCAGGAGGTCTGGTGAGCCAGGTTGATGGAGACACTTATGATGGCTATCATAAATTCGGTTTTTTAGGTGGTGGTTTTGTAAGCTTGCGTGTTTTTAAGCATAATCCATTAGTGATCGATACTCTTATTATTTCGAATGACGGTATCGTGAATAAAAACTATCGTTTATATTCAAATTCATCTTTTCAGATGGAACTGGTATACATTCAAAAAGGAAGCCGGAAAAACGCAGATATTGAAAAAGGCGATATTAACTCCTATCTTTTACGAGTGCACTATTTTGAAATTGCCATAATGTATCAGTATAATTTCGCCAGGAGATTTTCATTGGAAGTAGGTCCTGCAGCCGATATCCTGCTTGGTTCCTACGAAGAATCGGATGGACTGGAAGTTGCCAATACAGTTCCGTTACGTCCGGTGACACTAAGCGGAATAATAGGAATATCAGGATATATCACTGACCATCTTAAGGCCAATTTCCGGTTTAACTACTCTGTTTTGTCGATCCGGGATGCCACATCACCTTACCCTCCGGGATACCGGAAAATCTTTTTTGAATGGGGTCAGTATAACAATTTGATGTCACTTACCTTATATTGGAATTTCAAATCAAAAGATTTTTAAAAGTATGAAAAAGCATAAGCTCATCATAGGAATCACCGGGGCCAGTGGCGCTATTTACGGAAAAATGTTGCTTGGTCGTTTACAGGAAGTGCGGGATCAAATTGAAACCTGCGGAATCATCTTTTCCAAAAATGCCAGAGCTGTTTGGAAATTTGAACTCGATGAAGACCCGGGCCTTCCATTCGATCCTGACAGTGTAAAGAAGATGCAGATTTATCAACCTGATGATTTTTTCGCACCCATGGCATCCGGATCGGCCGGTTGGGATGCTATGATTATTTGTCCTTGTACTATGGGCACGCTTGGGAGGATTACATCAGGGGTGTCGTCAGATCTTATGACCAGGGCCGCCGATGTGATCCTGAAAGAAAGGAAAAAACTAATTCTCGTTCCCCGCGAAACCCCTTTCAGCCTTATCCACCTTAACAATATGAAACTTCTTAGCGAAGCAGGCGCGATCATCTGCCCGGCCTCACCATCGTTTTACAGCAAGCCTGGCACAATTGAAGCCCTGGTAATGACAGTCGTTGACAGAGTATTGGTACTGGCCGGATTTACACTGAAAACATATGAGTGGGGATCATCAAAATAATGAGGCGATTTGACATGTTTTTACACGCTACGGCTCGATCAATAATTCATTACCCTGAAACCGCACGAATATTTCTCATCAGCTTTTGGTAACCTATCCGTTTGATTGGCGAACCAGCAAATATCCTGTCAAAATCATGTTCTGTCAAAGATTGCCAGTCTTTCTTCCGATACCGCATCAATGATTCAGAGGGAATAAACTCATAAACCGAATGAGGAGGTGCATAACGGTTGTAAGGGCATGCATCCTGGCAGATATCGCAACCATAAATGCGATCGTGAAATTTGCCTGTTAATTCATCTGGGATATCACCCTTGTTTTCAATGGTCATATAAGAAATACAACGTCGCAAATCAAGTTGATATGGCATGTCGAGCGCGCTGGTAGGACAGGCATTTACACATTTTACGCATTTTCCGCAATGGTTTGTTTCAGGGGCATCGGGTTCAAGCTCCAGGTTGGTAAGAATAATGCCTATGAAAAAAAATGAACCGGCCGATTTATTTATTATCAGCGTATTTTTCCCCTGCCAGCCCAACCCACATTTTTGGGCCCATACCTTTTCCAACACCGGCCCCGAATCAACGAATGCCCTGGCAGAGTTACCTCCTGCGATGGATTTCATGTGGACAATAAGCTTCTCAAGCCGTTCATGTATCGAAAGGTGGTAATCGCGTCCATACGCATATTTAGCGATAATAAAATTGTCGGCTTCAGGGATAATTTGCTCGGGGTAATAATTCAGCAGGAGAGCAATTACCGATTTGGCGCCCTTCAGCAAAAGTTCAGGATTTAATCGCTTTTCAAGGTTGGCTTCGAGGTATCCCAATTCCGCGTGACCCTTCCTTTGAATGAAAGCAGTATGAAATGGCCGTAAAGTTTCCAGTGATTCATTCCGTGCGAAACCGCAAAACGAAAAACCCAGCTGCAGCGCCTCGTCGCGAATCTGCTCCTTTAAAGTATCCATTGTTTTTTTTCCTGGGATCCCGGCATTCTAAATCAAAAATTCGTCATTCAAAACAGGGTGTTATGAGTTCCTGCCTTACTTTTGCCAAGATGCCGATATGCAAGTTCTGTGGCCTCGCGTCCGCGGGGTGTACGCATGAGGTAGCCTTCCTGAATGAGGAAAGGTTCATATACCTCTTCGATCGTTCCGGCATCTTCAGAAACAGCGGTTGAAATAGTGCCCAACCCAACCGGTCCGCCTTTGAATTTTTCAATAATTGTCAAAAGGATTTTATTGTCCATCTCGTCGAGGCCGTTTTTATCGACATTCAATGCGCCAAGCGCGTACTGGCTGATTTTCAGATCAATGTTACCATCGCCTTTGATCTGGGCGAAATCGCGGACCCTGCGTAACAAAAGGTTGGCAATACGGGGCGTACCACGGCTTCGTCGGGCAATTTCGGCCGTTGCAGCCTTGTCGATGGGAACATCTAATATTTCAGCCGAGCGATGGATTATTTTGTCAAGAGTGCCGGCCTGGTAATAATTAAGACGCGAATTGATCCCGAAACGCGAACGAAGCGGCGCTGTAAGCAATCCCGATCGTGTTGTAGCTCCAACAAGGGTAAAGGGGTTCAGTTTGATCTGAATGCTTCGTGCGTTTGGGCCGCTTTCGATCATGATATCGATTTTGTAATCCTCCATGGCCGAATAGAGGTACTCCTCCACAATAGGAGATAACCGGTGAATCTCATCGATGAATAGAACATCATTGGTTTCTAACCCGGTAAGCAATCCGGCCAGATCGCCTGGTTTGTCAATGACCGGGCCCGAAGTCACCCGGATATTGACTTTCAATTCGTTTGCAATAATGTGTGCGAGGGTCGTTTTTCCCAATCCCGGCGGTCCATGAAGCAATACATGGTCGAGGGCCTCACCGCGATGTTTTGCTGCCTGTACGAATATCTTCAGGTTTTCTACAATGGCTTCCTGACCTGAAAATTCAATAAAACCACTAGGCCGTAATGTCTTTTCTATCTCTTTTTCGTCCGGATTTAATAGTTTCCCGGTAGGATCCAAATTTTCGTTCATCAATACAAAAGTAAATTAATTCTATAATTTCGTTTGTAAATAATTTTAACTATTTTTACGTTATTATTTTTAAACCACTTGGTTATGAACCCAATTATTGTAGCTGTTGATTTTTCGAATACTTCAATTCATGCCATCGAATATGCCATTTCTCTGGCCAATAAAATGAAGTCGGATATCCATCTGATCTGGGTTGATAAAATCAGTACGCAGGAATCGATGTATCCGGATACATCCAATGAAAACAGGAATGAAGCTAAAAAACGGTTTGAGGAACTTATCAGACAGTGCAGTAAAAAACTTGCCAAGGGAATATCCATGGAATATAAGCTCAAAAAAGGAAGGATCTACCGCGAAGTGGATAACCTGGCCAGGCTGACTGAGGCAGAGCTGATTGTGACCGGAGCTCATGGTATTTCGGGATATGAAGAATACTGGATCGGAAGCAATGCTTATAAAATAGTTACTTATACAAACAGTCCGGTAATCACAGTACGTCATGATTTCGACATCCGAAAGAAAATTGACCGCATCCTGGTTCCCATGGATGGCTCTAATGAGACCCTTCAGAAAATTCCTTTTGTGGTAAAACTGGCTAAACTCTTCAAATCGGAGGTACATCTTGTGGCCACACACAACAGTCATCTGAAATCTATTCAGCGTATAACTGAAAAAATAACTCAAACAGCCATATCATACTTGCAAAATCACCAGGTGCGTTTTATCGAGGACAGCATTATCGCCAATGATCTCACCAAGGCTGTATTATCATATGCCGTGAATGTTGATGCAGATATGATTGCTATAATGACCGAACAGGAAACACCGGTGAATATCCTGCTTGGCGCCCAGGCCCAACAATTAATAAACCAATCACCAATACCGGTACTGAGTATTCATCCACAGGAAAAGTCGGCTTGAACCATTCATAATGAAACACCTGATTTCATATGGCCTCTTTCTCTTTATTTTACTGGTTCAACCTTTATCCATACTGGCTCAGGATCCTGGTTTATCCAGTGGAAAATCAGAAATTATACAGGATTCGCGGGTTGAAATACTGGTAAATAAACATATTCGGATAAACCAGGTCATTAAAACCATGGATGGATTCAGGATCCAGTTATTTTCCGATTCCGGCAATAATTCAAAAACCAAGGCACAGGCAGTTTACGATGAGTTTCTGGCAAAATTTCCCAAGTTGGGAGTTTATCTTTCATTCAAATCACCAAATTACAAGGTGCGGATCGGTGATTTCAGGACAAGGCTTGATGCACAGCGATTTTTAATAGAACTGGCAGGCGACTATCCCAATGCGTTTATTATTGCTGATCAGATCAATTTACCATTAGACGATTAACCTGATACCCATAGGATATGAATAAAATAATCGTTGCCCTTGATTTTTCCGAGTGTTCAATCAATGCATTTCTTCACGCACTGTCAATTGCTGAGCATTGCAATGGAGAACTCATTCTGATTTGGGTCGAAAAAGCGACAACTGAGAAGGAGAAATATGTTGATAAGTCGAAAGATCCTTCAAAAGATGTGCAACTCGCTTTTGAAAACCTGATTGCAAAATATCAGCCGGAATATCCGGATTTGAAAATTTCCTGGAAAATCAGGAAGGGAAAAATTTATAAAGAGGTAACTGATGAGGCCAGAGCTGCAAAAGCTATGCTGATTGTTACCGGAACCCATGGTGCATCAGGTTTTGAAGAATTCTGGATCGGTAGCAATGCAAATAAAATTATTGCCGCAAGCCAGTGCCCGGTACTAACCATCCGGGGCGGGGTCAATATTAACAGAACGTTGAAACGTATTGTATTCCCTATCGACAATTCTGATGAGACCCGGCAGAAAGCCTCCTTTGTGGGTTATATTGCAAAAAAACACCAGGCTGAAATCTTTATCCTGAAACTTTACAAATCGAAGCTAAAAACAATCCGTCAAAATATTGATCAGTATGCCTCACAGGTATCCCATTATTTTGACGAGGAAAAAGTCAGGTATCGGATTGACAAGATCTACGTTGTTGAAAATATTTCAAAAGCGATGATCGATTATGCCACTGCAATTGATGCAAATATGATCTCCATCATGACCGAACAGGAGACTACCACTGCAAATATTTTCCTTGGTTCATACGCGCACCAAACAGTTAACCACTCCCCATTTCCGGTGCTCAGTATCCATTCAAAAGCTACTCTTGCCTCCGGACAGGGATTTTGAAAAAATGTTGAATGTGAGGCTTGAAACTTGAAGGATCATTGCCCTGAGTCGCCAATTTCTTGACACACGCAATGCGTTACGCCTAGTACCGGTCAATACAGTTCAGATTGTTAAAGGCTACTTTCAATCTTTCAACCACCGACTTTTCGCCTTCACGTAACCATGCCCGGGGATCGTAGAACTTTTTATTGGGTTTATCTTCTCCTTCGGGGTTGCCGATTTGTCCTTGAAGATACCCACTGTTCTTTTTGTAGAAGTTCAGGACGCCTTCCCAGAAAGCCCATTGAGTATCGGTATCGATGTTCATTTTCACCACGCCATATCCAAGCGCTTCAGCAATTTTTTCGGGCTCTGATCCCGATCCGCCATGGAATACGAAATTTACAGGATTAGGGCCGGTGTTATATTTTTGTTGAATAAACACCTGTGAATTATGGAGGATAACAGGTTCAAGCTTAACATTTCCAGGCTTATAAACCCCGTGTACATTGCCAAATGATGCTGCAATGGTGAAATTCGGACTTACCCTCGATAAAACTTCATAAGCAAGGGCCACATGTTCTGGTTGGGTATAGAGCCGCGAACTGTCGATACCGGTATTATCAACCCCGTCTTCCTCACCGCCTGTTACACCCAGTTCGATCTCAAGGGTCATGCCGATTTTGCTCATGCGTTCGAGGTACCGTTTGCATATCTCTATATTTTCTTCCAGAGGTTCTTCCGAAAGATCAAGCATATGGGAACTGAATAATGGTTTTCCAAAGGCTTTGAAATGCTTTTCCCCGGCATCCAGTAGTCCATCGATCCAAGGCAAAAGTTTTTTTGCCGCATGGTCGGTGTGAATGATTACCGGGATACCATACAATTCTGCGATCTCATGAATATGCAGCGCCCCAGAGATACTTCCTTTTATGGCTATTCGCTCATTCTCATTTTTTAATGATTTACCTGCATAAAAAATCCCGCCTCCGTTCGAAAACTGGATGATTACTGGAGAGTTCACTGTTTTGGCAGCTTCCATTACCGCGTTTACCGAATCGGTACCGATCACGTTAACTGCCGGTAAGGCAAAGTGGTTGGCTTTTGCAATACGGAAAATCTCCTTTACAGCCTGTCCGGTTGCTACACCTGGAGCAACAGTATCTTTAATTTTTTCTGACATAGTTAAATTATTTGTAAAAATTTTTAGGTGATCAAAGATATGAAAAGTCTAAATTCAAAAGCCAAAAATCGAAAAATTAGCATGGGAAATTTGTATATTTGCATCCGTATTGGCTCCGTAGTTCAATTGGATAGAATGGCAGATTCCGGTTCTGTTGGTTGGGGGTTCGAATCCCTTCGGAGTCACAGATAAAAATGTTAAACGCCTGTAATAGTAGATATTATAGGCATTTTTATTTATATTGTCCGCTTTTTGTCCGATTCATAAATACATTCTTTCATATTTATTTAACCAAATGACCTAAATTGGTTAAAAGTTTATAGTATCATTGCGGGGTCTGTGCTTGTTGTTGGAATTATATTAGTCACCCCTTCAAAATGATAAGTAATCCACACAAATCTTTTACAAAATAAATTGATAATTACCGGTAGCCTTTGTATATTTGATATCAGTTTGATTTTCCATGCAAAGAATCATTATTTAATCCTCCTGCATCATGATAGCAAGACACCTTGAAAAATTGGTTGGGTTATTTACGCTGGTAATTGTCATTTCCCTTGCCTCCTGTAAAAAAGATAATCCGGCGCCTTCGCATAGCGAGTCGGCGTTACAGGGAACGACCTTCTGGGAATGTGCATTGCTGGAGGTAAATCCCGATACAACGGTTTATTTCTATCTCATCACTCTGTCGCTGGATGGAAAACAGTTGACAGGAGCAGTTGTTGTGCGCGACTCTGCGGAGATGGAACCAGGTACAATAACAGGAGTGATTGATCAGGACTCTGTCTTCTTCACTGCCGATTTCGGGAATAATATACTGGATTTCACGTTCCGGGGAGTGGCGGTGGATGATGCAAACCGGCACGGACTTGAAGGATTGGTGCAATCGGTCCTTCCACAGGCAGGCTTGAACAATGAACAGATGGTCGTTGTAAGCGCCTCCCTCGACTTTCGTTGCCCCGACGTCTTTCCCGATAATCCGTCTGTTTTCAGAAAAGTCAGTTCTTCGGAACATCCCAAAGACTCAGCGATCATCTTCATCCACGGCATGACCGGGGATCTCACACACTGGAACAGTATTATCGAACGGTTATCTGCTGATTTCAAAAAGCGACATGATGTGTATGTTTATCAATATAACTGGAAAGATTCAATCATGAAGAACGGGAGGATATTGCTGGACTCGGTCACGGCAGCCGGACTGACCAATCCGATCATTGTGGCCCATTCCATGGGAGGTTTGGTGGCAAGGGCTTACATAGCTAAAGGAGGAGCGTTAGCCACTCTGGTTGCCCTCGGAACGCCCCACCTTGGAAGCCCGCTGGTTACCCTGGTAAAGCTGCTCTGTTTTATTAATTTCCCGGGGCCCAAAGACATGGCACCTGAATCGGTTTGTATTAAATCGTTGCTTGCCAGTACCAACGATGCTCAGAACAGGAAAAGGTATATTGTTTTTGCGGGCCAGATGAAAGGGGGTTTCAAAATCGTGAATCACCGCTTGAAATGGGTCTGGGCCGAAGATTATTACGATATCATGGACAAGGTTGGCTTTGATGCCTTTGTCCTGTTTAAAAGTCCTCCCAATGACGGACTGGTGCCGCTCTCTTCAGGCCTTTTTGAAGGATACCCCGTTAAGGAGAGAAAACCCGTCCTCGAATGGGTTGACCACAAGAACCTTCGGAACCCCGTTATTTCCACCCAGGTGATGGACTATATCAATGCACTGTAATTGTTAACAGTGTCTGAACCCCCAATAAGCTGGATATTTTTGTCTGAAAGAATTTGAGCGCTTTCTGACTTTCTGCATGCCAGTATATCCTGGGTGTTTTAAACCCCATTGGAAAACGAAGTTCTATTCCTTTGATAACATTGAATAACTCTTACACAGAAAGTTAAATGATTATTATTGAATACTGTAGGGTTGTGATTACTTTGGAGTCACGAAAATTCAAAATCCGACCCTGTAAATTATCAATTTACGGGGTTCTTCGCGTTCCATAGCTTCCAGGCCGGGGTTGCCCACGTTTTTATGTAACGAAGAACGGTGTCGCTTTTAGAATCGGCCAGAGTAATTGACGTTTCCTCTTCAATTACCTTCCAGCGATCGTCAGTAGTACCTGCGCTACCTCCCACCCATTTGTATTTCACCGCATAATTGCCAAAAGTCATTACCTTATCGGCAACAAGGGCTACATTAACGGCTTCTTTAAGCGGAATAAGTTGCTTAACATGATAAGGCATATCCTTGTAAGGAGCAAAGCTTGGTATTACAGGTCTTGCCTTTTCCTTCTCGTAAGCATTCAATTTAGAGAAGTCGGTATAAATATGATAGAAACCTATTAAGGCGTAATCGCCGGCGATAAGATTTTCAGCATAATAAATGTTAGTAAAGTCGGCCGCTCCATCTAAATTCCTGAATGGCACAATATTGCCATCAGGACCTTTTACTGCCGGAGCCCATCCGGTAAAATTCATATTAACAATTCTGCTCATTTTTCCATTCTCATCGCGTGCAAATTGCAACACTAACATGCTCATACCGGGCGATGTGGGTTTATCAACTTTTGGAAACAGCTGAGCATATCCCGATAAAACCACAAAAGAAAGTAATGCAGCAGTCGTAATTGAAAATCGTTTCATAATCATCTTCCTTAAATAATTTAATTTTAATGTCAAGAATGGCAATATTTCACTTTACAGCATTAATTAACTCATTAACTGAATTTGGTGTGGCAACAATTTCTTTTGTTTTTGCATCGAGCAATACCATTACCGGGGTGGCCAATACATAGTAATCGCCGGCTACTTTGCTTCGCACACCTTCTTCGGCTCTCAGATGTTTCCATTCTTTGAATTCCGGCAACTTCCTGTTCCATGCCTTCACCTCTGTATCGGTTTCATCGAGGCTGATGGCTAAAACATTGATTTTTTGTTGCATCTCTGTTTGCTGCTGCCAGGGGTATAATTGGTTTGCCATTTCCACACAGTGGCTGCAATCTGCCGACCAGAAAAAAACAAGGAGGTACTTGCCTTTGGTTTCGGGTTTATCAAGTTCAAAGAGGTTGCCATCCAAATCCTTCATTGAAATATTTGGCGCTTTGGTTCCTGCAACCAATGTTTCCATCCCTTTCAACCTCCGTCCGATTTCCTGCCGTTTCGAAGTGAGGCAGTTTGGATCATTCATATATAATTCCAATACTTTCATGCCTGCCGTTATGCCGTTTGTTTCGTAACCCCGGTAAAAATAATCAACCATCCAGCCATAAACCAACGGATGGCCTTGTTTGGCTTTCTCAATGGCAGTGCGGCCGGCCTCAGTGAATAAGGAATCACGTAAAGCCACAGTGGTTGAAAGTTGCCCGTAAAGGTTAACATAATTGTCCATCCATTTATTCAGATCTGATGTTTTTATTAATAAAGGATCCTTAAAATCCATGCCGTCAAAATAGTGGCTAATAAGGCTTTTGATTCGGTCGGTTTCATTGCCTTTCAGGGATATTTCCGGTACAAATTGAAAACGATACAGATTACTTACAAATAGCTCGTTGTCCTGTTGGGCCCGGTTTGAAAGCCATTGATTGAAGTTTTGTCTCCGCTGCTCATATTCCTTTATGCCTTGCTGGTAAAAAGTTGATTCTGTATCATCATAGTTCATCAGAAAATTCTGCAAAAGTCCCAGCTTTTCCTTTTGTTTGCCATTTTCTTTTGAAAACTGAACAAATGTTGCATTCTCTCTTTCACCCTTCTGAAACCAGGTACTATCGGCATTATTACAGTATTTCGGACTTACCCACAGTTCCAGATCCTGTTCATAGATAAAGATATTTTTCTCTGATGGATAAGGCGTACTTGCCTCATTTTCTTTATAATCGAACCGCAACACAAACTCCCCGGGCAGTTTATCCTTCGAAACCAAAAAGCTCGCTGTTTTGCCATTTTTAACACCAGGCACCTCTGCAATTGGTTTGATGGTTCTGGAAACCGACATTCCCATCAGGCTTATCTTGCTTTCATAAACGCCACGCAGATGGATGGTCAAAGCGATATCACTGGTTTGTCCCGAAGTCTGAAGTGGCGTTATCAAACCTGATAAAAAGACAATAAAAATTTTAACTCCAAAGCCGTTAAGATGACTGTTCATACTTGCTGTTTTCTGAAAACAATAAAGCATTTAATAGCACTGATTAATTTTACAATTTGAAAAATTTCACCTGATAGAAAGTGTTTGATGCTTCAATCCGGAGGATGTACATCCCCTTTTGCAGATTTTTAACTTGAAATGTAAGGCTGTTGATGTTTGAATTATCAATGACTATTTCTTCAACGATTTTTCCAAAAATGTCAATAATCTTTGCATTAATCAATTCTGATGGTAAGTTCGCGAAAGAAACCGTTATGCTTTCCGCTGCCGGATTTGGAAATATTGTCAACCCTGAATTCCTTTGAAGGTCAGTACTGATGCCGGCAGGATGAAGCTGGCTTAGAATCTTTTCCTTCCGGGTTTCAATAAAGGGTTTCAACCCATATTTCACATGGGCTTTATTGAATGGATTGCTGAAAGAATTGTTGAAATCGGCAACCGTGTATCCATAATCAAGGGTACGGTAGGTGTCGGCCTCCGCGGCCTGTTGTATCAATACTTTCATTGCATCAATATGCGAAAATATTGAGTCAGGATTTATGATTGTGTTGGCAATGGTATCCAGATACAACTTGTACTTAGCAAAAAAAGCGGGAACGGCCAGCACCTTTTGAGCCAGCGGAAGCGGCATGCTTTTGTTAATCCAGTCGCGGCAGTCACGAGTGCCCCAATCTATCCCAAACCAGTCAACTCCAAAGGTATTATCAGGGTCGTATGCAATAAAATCAAACGTCGAATCAGACGGATTTTCGTACATATAATAATTGTTTTTGTTATAGGAGTAATCATCCCAGTTTCCGGTGGCAACATCAATCGCCAGGGCTTTCAGGAAGTGATCGACATTCAGGATTTTTGAAATATCCGCGGCAAATGTCCCAACTGGCTGCTTGTTGAGGGTCGTGATCAGTTCAACAAGGCGCGCATAGTCATCCTGCGATTTGTTGGTTTGCAGTTCATATACGCGCCCGCCTGTAGAAGTA
The DNA here is from genome assembly GCA_037137455.1 of Bacteroidota bacterium. Taxonomy (GTDB): domain Bacteria; phylum Bacteroidota; class Bacteroidia; order Bacteroidales; family FEN-979; genus CAIVAT01. The sequence continues at coordinate 34,396 of JBAXKG010000011.1, read as the reverse complement.
GAATTTTGAAGGTCCTTGTAGGTTTGCTGATCAGTGCCATGGTAAACCAGATCGGCGGGGTAAGAGCATTTAAAAAGGTTGCCTCCATTTTTTTGATAAACCAATGTAAGCCACTCCTTCTCCATCTCCTCCAGGTTGGTATAAAGGCCATAATAGGAATTGTTGATATAAACCTTCATAAAGCTGGTTCTGCGTTCAACCATTCCTGCCTTTTTCCAGATATCGTAGAACAGTTTCTCACGGATCATCGTGGGATCGTTGTGCTCACCATTCAGGTTGATTTTTTTAACCCCCTGGTATTTACGTCCTGAAACATATTCGTTGAAACTGATCTTGAACGATTTTTTCTTTGAATAGCGGGAGGTATTTCCCCTGAGGCGGAAACCAACATTTTCAAGCGTATCCCTTTTTTCGTTGTCATCAAAAATGAATCTTGCCATATAATAGTGGTCGCTCAGAACTGAATCATAAATCACCTCCAGAGAATCCGGAGAGATTGTAATATAAATAGAAGATAAACGTGTATCGTCAAAAAGAGTGTTGTTCTGAGTGAAGGCCGATTCAGCAAAAAGAAATGCAAAAAGCAGGTAAAAAATGAGATGTTTCATCTGAAAATTGGGTTAAAGGGTTTGGGTGGGTTCTTCAGTTCCCTTTTAAATGACTTTATATCCTTGGCTGACTTGGTCCAGCAAATGTATATCCTCCCATGAAAGCATAAATTTCATGGCGCCGGTATTTTCTATGGCATGGCTTGTTTTTGTCGCACCGGGTATGGCCACAATATTATCTCCACTAAAATGTATCAGCCAGTTTAGTGCAACCTGTGATGGCGTTGCATCATATTTAACAGCAAGTTTTTTTACCAACTCTGCCACCGGGCGGCTTTTCTCCAGCCCCTTCGGCTTAAACCGGGATGAATACTTGCGAAAGCCAATATTTTTCAACAGTCCCGGACTATCGTGGAATTTGCCGGTAACCAGACCTTGTGCTAATGGTGAATAGGCAATAATAGTTATTCCCAGCTCTTTAGCAGTATCGAGAACCCCATTTGACTCAATTTTTCGGTTTAGCAAACTATATTGTACCTGGTTTGAAACCAGGCTGATTCCCGATTTTTGAAGCGTTTCCCAAGCGCTGCGCATCTTCCTGGCCGAAAAGTTACTGACACCAACAAGCCGGATTTTATGTGCTCTTACCATTTCGGCCATCGCTTTCATTTCTGAAACCTCCGATGAAAAACCCCATGGCTGATGCACCTGGTAAAGGTCGATCGGAAATGGACTCAACGCGGCCAATCGTTCATCAATGGTTTTTTTAATATTCGAAGAAGTCCTGAACATGGGCCACCATTTTGTAGCGATAAGTACATCTCCTGGTTTTTTTCCCAAATCAACCAGCGATTTCGCTAATATCTTCTCAGAAGCGCCCTGCCCATAAACCTCGGCAGTATCGAACCAGTTTATTCCTCCTTCAAAACTGACTTTGACAACATCACGTATAAGGTCATCATCAAGTGATGGCCAGAATTTTCCTGCCAGGTTGCCCTGTTTGCTGAATTGCCAGCATCCAAGACCGATTGGGGTGATCTTAACATCAGATTTGCCAAGGTTCCTTAAACTGATTTGATTATCCATTTTTTCGCGCATTTAAAATTAGTTAAAATGAATCTTTTTTTGTCTTTATGTAAATCTTACGGTTGAAACTATAGTATCGCGCCGGCTTGTGCGAAACGTCAACCTGTTTCTCATTGATCGGCGTTATAAATGGCATGTTAGCTACCTTCTTGCGGAAGTTACGTTTATCGAGCCTGGTTCCTAATATGACTTCATGAAGTTGTTGCAATTGCCCCAAGGTAAATTTGGGAGGCAATAACTCATAAGCGATGGGTTTTAAATTCAGGTCGGTGCGCAAAACCCCGAGAGCCTGCTGCAAAATAGACAGATGGTCAAAAGCAAGTTGGTCTACCTCTGAAACAGTATACCATTTGGAATTCGATTGAAGGATAAAATTTGCGCCTTTGTCCTTGTCGATATTTATAAGAGAATAATAAGCAACGGTAACAACTACTTCCTCTGGATGGCCGATGCTTCTCAGCCATTCCATATCACGGCGTTGCTTGAGCAACCTCTCGGGTGAACCGATGGCCAGAAATTGTTTGAGATAGATGTTGTTGAGGCCTGTGAGTTCTCTAAGAACCCTCGATGCTGCTGTATCCAGGTCTTCGTCCTTACGCACAAGATCGCCCGGGAGCTTAAGGTCTTTGTACTCTGTACCTTCGAATTGCATGTTCCGCTCAATCAATAATACATCAAGCTTCCCGAATTCAAATCCGAAAACCACACAATCGACTGAAACATGCGGATTCAGATTTTCCGGTACACTCGAACCTAACATATTATACTTATTAAGCAGTGAATATTTATTTCAATTTGAAGAAGAGGCAAAATTAGAAGAAAATATTTGAATACCATTTCAATTTATATTTTATTTAAGTATCAGATAATCAGACATTAAACTTGATAAAATGATTTTTTTCAAATTAATTTCTTTTTTTTCATAAAATTACTTGGAAAGTCATTTTAAATCTTTATAACTTAGTGTTCGATTTACACTATGTATTTTTACCAAAATTAAACGAAAATATTTTAGCAACACGTACCGGAAAAAATCTATAATCTACCCCAAAATCATTAATAAAATAAAAAATGTGAATAATTAGAGATGATGTATTGCTTTGACGATCTATTTTATTATATTTGCCCTAGATAACCTAGTTATTAATCTTTTAAATTTAAACAAAAATGAAAAACATTTCAAAGTTCAGTTGGGTGATCTACATTTTGTTAATCATCCCAATAATTATTGGCTGTAAAAAGAAGGAAACAGAACCCGATGTCATCGCAGAGTTTACATTCAAAGTGGATGCCGTTAATTTTAAAAAAGTAGTATTTACAAGTACTTCACAAAATTATGCTTCACTATCCTGGAATTTCGGCGACAACTCTGCCATATCTACCGAAGCGAACCCCACACACACCTACACTGCAGAAGGCACATACACGGTTAAACTGACAGCTACTTCACCAAGTGGAGTTTCAAGTACTATTTCTCATCAGGTTCCTGTTGCTGACCCGAATGCATTTCTGACCATGCTGGTGGGTGAAACTTCAAAAACATGGAAGTTGCTCCGCAGCACTGCAACCGGGCGTTATCCACTTGAATGCGGGCCATATGACCATTCAACTATTTGGTGGGCAGTTGGAAGGGATAATGACGAACTTGCAAAACGTCCATGTATGTTAAATGATGAATGGACCTTCTACCGTGATGGCACAATGAAATTTGACGCTAAGGGAGATTATTGGGCAGAAGCTGGAATATTCCCAGCCCCTGATAATATCTGTACTTCAACAGATGTCATGGTTGGCATAGAGGGTGATTGTTCGGCATGGGGTAACGGATCTCATAAATTTGAATTGTTAGCTGGAACACCTCCAATGATAAAAACTGTTGGCCTTGGTGCTTACATCGGATTCTTTAAATTAGGTCAAGGTTCTGAGACAAAAGTTCCGCTGGAATCAATTACTTATAGTGTTATTAAATTGACTGATGGCCCTGTTGATACCCTTATAGTTGAAGGTCGCTATCAATGGGATGCATCTGATGGTGGTTATTGGAGATTTGTATTAATGCATTATGACAATCCTGCAGATGAGCCCCCTATCCCGGGTAACAAACCAAACACTGCTTTTACGACTGAAATTAGCGGTCAAACTGTCACTTTTGTCAATACTACAACTGGCGCTGATTCTTACCTTTGGGATTTTGGCGATGGTACTACTTCAACTGAACAGAATCCGGTTCATGTATATACCGGAGGGCCTTTTGTTATTACGCTGTCTGGCACAAATTCAAACGGAACCAGTGTTGCTTCAACAATGGTCTTCATTTCAACAGCAGAGCTCACCGATGCTTTATTGCAGGGAGCTGCCTGGAGAGTGCAGATTTCAGATAAATCAGTCTTCGTAGGTGGGGCTATGGGCAGCAGTGCCTGGTGGTCTGTTCCAAAGAGCTTCTTTGTTTCCGGCTCCGGTGGGGATAACTGGACTTGTATGCCAGACGATGAATTTACCTTCAGCACAGGAGGTGCATTTACATACAGTACCATGGGCAGCGCCCGTAACGATGGCTATCTTGGAACTCCCAACGGTTGCTTTACTGATGCTGAGATAGCTGCAAGTGTTCTTGGCTCTGGTTTTGGAACCGCAACGCACGCATATGCATTCACCCCTGCTGCTGGTACCACAAGGCCAATCATAACTTTGACGAATGGTACCCTTACAGTTGGCGGTGGTCCGGCTGTAGCATTTATCGGATTTTACAAAGGGTATAATGGAGTTGTAAGCGGGGTTAAAGGTGGTGAAAATAATGGCGCCGACCCTGCAAATTTTGGTTCGGCTACCAACACATATGAAGTTATGGGTTATGCCAATAGCGGAACCAAAGAGTATTTATTTGTAGCAGTCGACATCTCAGCAGATCACAACGGATCGGCTGCCTGGTCTGCCATTCTGGAACGCTAATTCAAATAATCAACAATTTGCTTGACAAAAAACAGGAGTGAGCTGAATTCTGACTCGCTCCTGTTTTTTTTATGACAAATAATTCAACCATTATGAAATTTTTGATATTAATATTATTAATCTGCTTCTTTCAAAATTGTTTTGCCCAGCAGGAAAAGCTTGTTTGGAGCGATGAATTCAATGGAACAGGGGCGCCTGATCCCGCAAATTGGGGATATGATTTAGGTAGTAGCGGGTGGGGTAACGCTGAAATTCAGAATTACACCAATTCGACTCAAAATGCAAGGCAGGAAAATGGATCACTCATCATCGAGGCGATTAAACAAGGATATAACTGGACATCGGCCAGGCTTCTCACCAACAACAAACACGAATTCAAATACGGAAGGGTGGTTTTTCGTGCCAAACTTCCTGTCGGCAGCGGAACCTGGCCGGCCTTATGGTTACTCGGTGAAAATTTTTCCACGGCAGGCTGGCCTGCCTGCGGTGAAATTGATGTGATGGAGCATGTTGGTAAGGACCCCGGTTGGGTTCATAGCGCAATACATACACCATCGAGCCACGGTAGTACAGTTAATAGAGGCTCAAAATTCATAAACACCTTCAATACAGAATTTCACACCTACGAGCTAAACTGGACATACGAAAAACTTGAATTCAGGATAGACAGCGTGTTGTTTTATACATATCGTCCGGCAGTAAGAAACCTTTCCACCTGGCCATTCGACAAACCTTTGTTCATTATAATGAATATAGCCATGGGTGGAAACTGGGGGAGCGACCCACAATATGAAACCGGAGGCCTGAAAAACGGAATTGATCCCTCACTCGCCTTCGCAAGAATGGTGATCGATTATGTAAGGGTATATCAATTCCCAATTTCGGTTGAAGAGCCATCAGGGGCGGGAAACAACCACGACCTCGACCAATCATTTCTTTCCCCTAATCCGACTGATGGAAAGCTTCAGATTGATACTCCGTTCGTAACTAATGCTAAAGGCATCGTTTACAATTTATGTGGTAAAAATGTTTTTCAGTTTATCGCAAATAATCCAACAACAGAAATCGATCTGTCGACTCTCGCTAAGGGACTTTATTGCATTACATTGCAGTCAGAAGGAAAAACACGTACGAATAAACTGATTATTAGATAATTCCAAAATATTTTGATTATGACCAGATTATTTACACTGATTATTTTTTCCATCTTTTCCATGTCTGTTTTTGCTCAGGGCAGATTAGTTACTGGCAAAGTTACCGATTCGGAAGGGCTTGGGATCCCTGGCGTTACAATACTACTGGTGGGGACAACAAACGGGACAGTTACCGATGTAAATGGAGCATACCAGATTAAGGTTAACAATGAAGTGATAAGGTTTAGTTGTATCGGTTATGTGACCCAGGAAATTGCTGTAACGAACCAGACTACCATTGATGTGGTGTTGCTCGAAGAAACTACAACGCTAAATGAAGTGGTAATCATAGGTTATGGTACACAAATGAAAAAGGATTTGACCACTGCTGTTTCTACTGTCGACCAAAAAGCAATAAGGGACAGGCCGATGGTTTCGGCGATAGAGGCATTACAAGGTAAGGCGGCTGGAGTGCAGGTCGTACAACCATCGGGCAAGCCGGGGTCCGGAATTTCAGTAAGGGTGCGCGGATCGACTTCCGTTTTGGCCGGCAATGAACCGCTTTATGTTGTCGATGGAGTTCCTACCACAGATATTCGTGGATTAGATCCATCTGATATTGCATCGATGAGCGTTTTGAAAGATGCCTCATCATCTTCCATTTATGGAGCCCGCGCTGCTAATGGTGTTGTATTAATTACCACCCAGCGCGGAAAAGAAAATACGCCGGTTATTCGCTTCAACACCTATTTTGGATTTTCGAAACTTGGAAAGAAACTCGAAGTGCTTAACACGGCAAAATACCGCGACTTGATGAATGAGATTAAACTTGGGCCGCTCGACCCCACAGCCACAGGTTATACCAATTGGCCCGATTCTGTGTTTGGTACGGGTTACAATCAGTCATACCAGCTATCGTTTTCGGGGGGAGGACAAAAATCACAATACTTTGTTTCGATAGGTTATTTAAGCGACCAGGGCATCGTAAAGCCAGCCCGGTTTGATCGTTATTCGGTCAGGGTAAACCTTGATAATGAATTGAAATCATGGCTTAAGATCGGAACAAACATCAATATTCTGCGTTTGCAAACAAAGGATACACCCGATAATGCCAGTTCAGGAAGGGGTGGCGTTATAATGAGCGCCCTCAATACACCGCCATTTCTTAGTGTTTATAGTAAAACAAATCCCAACCAGTTTGATCCTAACCCCTTCCAACCCTCCTGGGAAAATCCAATTGCTTACATGCAAGGGCCAGATCAATTATCAATTGACAATCATATACTCGCCAATATGACCGCTGAAGCTACTATAATTAAGGGCCTGGCATTTAAAACCAATTTCGGGGTCGATTTTAACAGCCACCAGTGGGACTATTACCTTGATCCTGTTCGAACCAATTATGGCCGTCAGCAAAATGGGATTGGACGTTCCGACAAAGGAAACTCTTTTACATGGCTATGGGAAAACACTCTGAACTACACCAAATCCTTTGGCAAACACAATGTGACCGCAATGGTGGGAAGTAGTATTCAGAAAAATAAATATAACGATTCATATATCGAAGGGAATGATTTTCCTGCAAATGCCCTGGTTACCACAATAAATGCGGCAAATAGCGTGAGGGGCAATACTACTCAACAGGAGTGGGCGTTGGCCTCCTTCTTTGGCCGGGCAACGTATGATTTTAAAAGCAGGTACTACCTTACCGTGAGTTTACGCAGTGACGGCTCTTCGAAACTTGCCAACCAATGGGGAACCATGCCCTCTTTTTCGGCCGGATGGCGAATTTCATCTGAGAAATTCATGAAGAACCTAACCTTTATCGATGACCTGAAATTACGTGGCGGCTGGGGTAAAAACGGAAATCAGGAAGGCATTTCCAATTATGCCCGCTTTGGTTTGATTTCCTATTATACACGTCCGACTACAAATCCCCTGTCAGGACCCGGATCAGTGCAAACCACCTATGGCAACCCGGATCTGAAATGGGAAACAACAGCACAAACCAATATTGGGATCGACCTGACCATGTTCAATAGTCGCGTTACTTTAAACGTGGATGCATATTTGAAAAAGACAAGTGATGTACTCTTGAATGTACAACTGCCCAACACATTACCGATTACCAGCATTCAAACTAATGCAGGAACTATTGAAAATAAGGGGATTGAGTTTAATATCAACACGGTGAATTTCAATAAAAAATTCAGATGGGAGACAAGCTTTAACATGTCGTTCAACCGCAATAAAGTAACAAGTCTCCAATATACAGATGTATATTATTTCGGACGGATTTACAGCAATAACCAGGATGTTTCAATCGTGAAGGCAGGTTTGCCCCTTGGCTCTTTCTTTGGATATATTTCTGATGGAGTTAATCCGAAAACCGGTAATATTATCTATAGAGATGTCAACGAAAATGGCATTCTTGACCCCGGCGATCGCACCGTAATCGGAAATGCCCAGCCCAAATATATTTTCGGAATTACCAATACCTTTAAATATTGGAGGTTTGACCTCAACCTGTTCTTCCAGGGAAGTTACGGTAACGATATTTACAATGCCACCCGGATCGATCTGGAGGGGATGTTTGATAGCAAAAATCAATCAGTGGTTATTTTAAATCGTTGGACTCCAACTAATACAATTACTGACATTCCAAGGGCAGTTGGCGGCGGGAATGTTGACAACGTTCGAAATTCAAGCCGTTTCGTGGAAGATGGGTCTTATTTGAGGTTGAAATCAGTAACACTTTCCTATAAAATCATTGATAAAAACCCAAAGATTAAAGCAATCAAAAAACTTTCGGTTTATATCACAGGCGAAAACCTCCTCACATTCACCAAATACAGCGGTTTTGACCCGGAGGTAAATGCATTTGGCGGTAGCGCTACAGAACTGGGAATCGATTATGGCACCTATCCGCAATCAAAAACCTTCATCGTTGGACTAAATATTGAATTTTAAAAATTTATCTTATGAAAAAAATATTCATAATTTCAACAATATTTTTTGTCGCCTTTTCATTCAACTCTTGTAAGAAATTTCTTGATGTGCAGCCTGTTTCGCAAGGCATTGCAACTGGAAGTACGGATTCCATCCCATACAAGACAGCAAATGAAATAGAAGCTGCCCTTGCTGGTGTTTATTCCGGTTTTAAAAATGAATATTTTGAGCTGGATTACTTTGTCAATGGCGATGCCCAATCGGATGATGCATACGCGGGCGCCGACAATCCTTCAAATTTTCAGATCGACGACTTTAAAATTGATGCGACCAACTCTAATGTTAGCCGTGATTGGGCCTATTTGTATTCGATAATCGGGAATGCAAATTCTGTGATTAACAATGTTGCATCTGTGCCCGACCCTGCATTGACAGCAGAACGTAAGGATGAAATACTTGGCGAAGCATCATTCATCAGGGCTTTTATGTATTTTCAGTTGGTTCAGCAATGGGGAGATGTTCCATTGCAGCTCAAAGAGATAAAGACTATCAGCGCTGAATTGCTGCCTGAAATTTATCAAATCCTATTTCCACCCCGTTCCACTTCGGCTGAAGTTTATCAGCAAATCATAAAAGATCTTGAAACTGCCCTGACGACCGTGAAACCTACAGCGCCTCACAAAGGTTATGTAACAACCGGCGCTGTCAATTCAATTCTTGCAAAAGTGTATGCCTCAAAAGAACCTAAGGATTGGAATAAAGTGTTGACATATTGTAATAATGTCATCGCTGGCGGTTATAGTTTACTCCCTGATTACCATATGCTTTGGGATAATTTGCATAAAAATTCAGTTGAGGCAATATTTGAAATCAACTACACCGGGGGCAGCACTGATGGTAACTGGGGCGCATCAATGTTTCGCGGGCTTGACTGGAAAAAATTCAACATACCTTCCAACGACCTGGTTATGTCGTTTGATCAGGAACAGGATACTGTGCGCAAGAAAGCATCCATCATCTGGCTTGATGTTACGGGAAAGTGGTCGGATGCAAACTGGCCGCAAACAAACTATCCCTTCCTTAATAAATGGCATAATTTCGCGCAGGGTAGTGATCAGAACTATATATTTATCAGGTTAGCCGATATTTTATTGCTGAAAGCGGAAGCTTTGAACGAAACGGGTGATCTGGCAGGTGCAGAAGCTTTGGTTAATCAGATAAGGGCCAGAGCAAAACTGGCTAATACAACAGCAAATAGCCAGGCTGCCATGCGCCTTGCAATTGAAAAAGAGCGAAGACTCGAACTGGCCTTTGAAGGAATCCGTTGGTTCGATCTGAAACGAACCGGAAGAGCCATTGAAGTGATGAACAACGCTATTGGCCCTGATGGGCAAAAAATCGGATATAATCTGACACAAAACAGGCTGGTATTTCCAATACCACAAGCGGAGTTGGATAAAAACACAAAGCTGGTTCAAAATCCAGGGTACTAAATAATTTGAAATCTTTTTTGATAATTCAATTTTGCAAAAGCAACTGGATAGCCCGAATTTAAATTATTATATGGAATGGAGCGGCATCTTCAGGAAGGTAATGGCCCTGGTTATGTGTTTTTTCCTGATGAGTTGTAAAGCAAAAGAAAATAATGTCTCGCCCGATCCCCCTGCCCCCATTGGGATAGGGAAGGCACAGGTCTGGCTAACAAAAGGTGATAAATCAAAACTTTTTAATAGGGAAAGTGATCTTACGATCATTAAAACCTCTGAATCGACATGGCCTTTTATAAATGTTGATACGATTACTACCCGTCAATCAATCGAGGGTTTTGGAGCAGCGCTAACGGGCTCTTCGGCATTTCTGCTTCACAATAAGCTGAGCGATGGAGCAAGACAATCTGTACTGCGAAAATTATTCGATACAGTTGATGGTATTGGCATTTCTTATTTACGTTTGACAATAGGCGCCTCCGACTTTTCACTTTCAGAATTTACCTATAATGACTTGCCTGTGGGCCAAACCGATTTTGGTCTGCAGCATTTTTCATTGGCCAGGGATATGGAAGATGTAGTTCCCATGATGAATGAAATCATTCAGTTGTCGCCTGCCATTAAGTTATTAGGTTCGCCATGGAGTCCTCCTGCCTGGATGAAAACCAATGGCAACATGAGGGGCGGAAAACTGAAAACGGATTGCTATGAGGTTTATGCAGACTACTTTGTGAAATATATTCAACAAATGAAAAGCCATGGTATTATCATTGATGCCATAACTCCCCAGAATGAACCACTTTACTATACTGCCGGTTACCCGTGTATGGAAATGCAGCCCGGGGAACAACTCACTTTTATTAAAGATCATTTAGGCCCGAAATTTCAGTCGGCAGCGATAAATACCAAAATCATAATCTACGATCATAATTGGGATAACACAAACTATGCAATTTCTATTCTCAATGATGCATCGGCCAGACAGTTTATTGCCGGTTCCGCTTTTCATGCTTATGCCGGCGATGTTTCAGCCATGAGCATTGTTCATTATGCCCATCCGGATAAGGATTTATATTTTACAGAAATATCGGGTGGTACCTGGGCGACAAATTTCAAAGACAACCTGATGTGGAATATGAGAAATATTTTTATCGGTACAACACAGAACTGGTCGAAATGTGCATTGCTCTGGAACCTTGCACTGGATCAGAATGGTGGCCCTCATGAGAACGGATCCTCAACCTGTCGTGGAGTTATCACGATAAACCAATCAAATGGCCAGGTTGCTTTCAATGAAGAGTACTATTCGATTGCTCATTTTTCAAAATTTGTTAGACCAGGAGCTGTAAGAGTAGTATTGACTCTGCCTCCTGAATTGAACGAAATTGGCGCTGTTGCATTTTTAAACCCTGATGGATCTAAAGCGATGATCGTATGCAACTACAGTTCTTCCATCAAGACAATCAGAGTAAAACAGGGAGAGAAGGAATTTTCATATTCAATTCCGGAACAATCTGTAGCTTCACTTATATGGTAAAAAATTAAAATCTTCAACCCAAAATATATGTTATAGCACATTATAATTATCACTTAAATCCTATACTAACTAAACATCAAAACCATGAAAAAAATGTACTCAAGACGTCTTAAGGAGAGTCCATTAAGAAGACCCATGTTACTGTTAACGGGCATTCTGTGGATTAGCCTCTCTTCGCTGTTTGCACAGACCACTTATCAATATAGTGGCACAGTGGCCGAACAAACAGGTGAAACATTACCGGGCGTAAGTGTGGTCATAAAAGGCACTACGAACGGCGCGGCTACCGATTTGCAGGGAGCATTCAAGTTAACTTCCACTAAACCAGCGGAAGTCCTCGTATTTTCGTTCGTTGGATATGTTACGCAAGAAATTCAGGCTAAAGAAGGCGTTCCATTGAAGGTTGTGCTCGTTAGCAGTACAGTGGGCCTTTCTGAATTAGTAGTCATAGGCTATGGCACCCAGAAAAAAAGCGTGGTTACCGGGGCCATTTCCAAGGTCAAAAGCGCTGATCTTGAATATATGCCAATTGTTCGCATTGAACAAGCGCTGCAGGGAAGAACAACCGGTTTGACCATTGCCACCAGTTCTGGCCAACCCGGCGCCTCCTCTACAGTAAGAGTCCGAGGTACAACCACGATCAACAACAGCAATCCGCTCTATGTCATTGATGGGGTTCCTATCGATAACGGCGGTATTGATTATTTGAATTCGGCGGATATTGAATCTATTGAGGTTTTAAAGGATGCAGCTTCTGCGGCAATTTACGGTACCCGTGCCGCCAGCGGGGTTATCATTGTGACGACCAAAAAAGGCAAGGGAACGGGCGCCATGAAAGTAGGTTCGGGAACTATGCAGGTCAACTTTAATGGCTACTTTGGAACACAGTCCCCTGCTAAAAAGCTTAGCCTGCTAAATGCAACCGATTATGCCACATTAAGAAATGAAGCTTCTGTAAATGGCGGTGGCCCAGTAATATTCGAAAATCCTCAATCTTTTGGAACAGGAACAGACTGGCAAAATACCATCTTCAACAATTCTGCAAAGATTCAGAATTACGAACTGAGTATAAGTGGCGGGAATGACAAGTCCACGTTTTATACTTCAATGGGATATTATTCCCAGGAAGGGGTTATTGCCACAGATATCTCCAATTATAAAAGGCTTAACCTGCGTTTTAATTCGACTCATAAAGTAAAGGATTGGCTTAGGTTTGGTAATAACATTGGGTATTCGCATATTAAAAGTCAGGGTTCACTAAATACAAACAGTGAGTATGGAGGTCCGCTGTCTTCAGCGATTAACCTCGACCCCATTACACAAACGGTCATAACTGATCCTGCCGTAGCAAACGCTCCACCTTATTCTGATCATCTTGTCGTTAGGGATGCCAATGGGAATCCATATGGTATTTCGAAATATGTTGGCCAGGAAATGACAAACCCGCTCGCATATATTCAAACCCGTTTGGGTAATTACGGATGGTCTGATAACCTGGTAGGCAATATTTATGCAGAAATTGAGCCTATTAAAGGGTTGAAGGTAAAATCGGATATCGGAGCCAAACTGGCTTTTTACGGTGATGAAAGTTTTTCACCTGTTTCCTGGTTAAATGCTTCGACCTCTACATCAAATAACTCATTTTACCGTGCCAATAACAGAGGATTCATTTGGAACTGGGAGAATACGGCTTCATACACCAGGAGTTTTGGCAAACATAATGGTACCATTCTGATCGGGACGAGCGCATACGTTGAAAATGCTGTCGGGGTGAATGCCACGTATAAAAACCTGCCGGTAAATACTTTTGCGGAAGCCTCGATGAACTATAATGTGGTTGCAGCTGACAGACTAGGCGGCGGCTGGGAATCGCCCGACCATAAGGTCAGTTCAGTATTTGCTCGTTTGATTTATAATTATAATGAAAAATATTTGTTCACAGGTATTATTCGACGTGACGGTTCCTCCAGGTTTGGAAGTAACAATAAGTACGGTATTTTCCCATCCGCATCGTTGGGTTGGGTAGCTTCCCGCGAAAAATTCTGGCCCGAAAATAAAGTAGTGACCTTTGTTAAAATCCGTGGTTCATATGGTGTGAATGGTAATGATAATATCGGCGACTTTCAATATGTATCTACTGTTGGCGGAGGAAGAAACTATACATTCGGAAATGACGACTATATGATTGGTTACAGTCCGAATGCACCTTCGAATCCTGATTTGAAATGGGAACAAACCAGTCAGCTGAATATTGGATTTGAAGCTACGTTTTTTGAAAGCCTCACCCTGGTTTTTGACTGGTTTAATAAGAATACTTCAGGAATGTTGCAACCGGTTATTTTACCTGGTTACGTTGGAGCGGCAGGAGCGCCAACAGGAAACGTTGGTTCAATGACAAACAAAGGAGTTGAACTGGAATTGGGCTATTCGAAAAAACTTGGCCAATTCGACCTGAAATTCAGTGGAAATGCTTCATACCTGAAAAATGAAGTTACCGATTTGGGAACAGTCAATTACATCTCGGGCGCAACATTCCAATCGAGCGCTTATGAAATCAGCCGTCTGGCTGTTGGCCAACCTATTGGCGCTTTCTATGGGTTCGAAACATTGGGCATTTTCCAATCAGAGTCGCAAGTGCAGGGTTATGTCGATAAAAACGGCAAGATGATTCAGCCCAATGCTAAAGCTGGTGATTTTAAATTTTCAGATCTTAACGAAGATGGAAAAATTGATGCAAACGACCGTACCTTTATAGGGGATCCGACACCTACATGGTCATATGGCTTCACGATTAATGCAGGTTTCAAGGGAATTGATCTTCTCGTATTCTGCCAGGGTGTAGCAGGAAACGATGTTTTCAATGCAATGCGCCGGTTGGATATTCCTACCGCTAACTGGACGTCAGATGCTTTAGGACGTTGGACAGGAGCCGGGACATCTACCACCTACCCGAGGCTAGTTATCGGGGATCCGAATGGAAATTTCAGTAAACCATCTAACTTCTTTTTGACCAATGGTTCTTATTTCAGGTTTAAAACCATTCAGTTGGGCTACACTCTGCCTAAGAATCTCGTTAATAAAGCGGGAATGCAACTAGTCCGGGTCTATGTAAGCGCCAATAACCTTTTCACCTTTACGAAATACAATGGATATGACCCTGAAATTGGTGGAAGCAGTTATGGCATCGACCGTGGCGTTTATCCGCAAGCGCGTTCATTTATGGTTGGATTATCCGTTACTTTTTAATCACTTTTAAAGACAAAGACAATGAAAAAATTTAGGATATACCTGAGCATATCAATTCTGGGAGTTTTACTCCTGGGTTCCTGTACAAAAAGTTGGTTAGAGGTAGAGCCCAAGGGCACCACATTGGAAACCAACTATTATAAAAATGCCGATGAGGCATTTAAGGGCTTGATAGCCGCCTATGACCCTCTCGGAACAGAATGCGGAGTAACATATTCGAATAAAATCGGACCACTCAATTCTGCTTCAGATGATTGTTATGCAGGGGGGGGCAGCTCTTCGGATGTTCCAGCCTGGCAGGTTTGGAATAATTACACAATTGACGCGGCAACCGGAATTCAAGCCGATTTCTGGAGCAGAAATTTCACCGGCGTATACCGTACAAACACACTTCTTTCCAAACTGGATGCAGTACCCATGGATGCAGCTTTGAAGGCAAGATTTATCGCGGAATCAAAGTTCCTAAGGGCATATTATTATTTTGACCTTTTACGCCTTTTCAAAAACGTACCACTGTTTACTACTCCCCTTCCACCAAGTGAATACTTTAACGTAACTCAAGCCAAGCCCGAAGAGGTTTACGGGCAGATTGAAAAGGATCTGAAAGAAGCAATTGCTGTTCTGCCTGATGCTGTTGCATCGGGTGAAAATGGACGAGCGACGAAATTTGCTGCTATTGCATTACTGGGCAAAGTGATTTTATATCAAAATAAAGACAGCCGGATGATCGAGGCAGCCGACCTTTTTGATCAGGTGAATTCATCAAGTAATTATGCTTTGCAACCCGACTTTGGTATGATCTTCCGCCCGGATAATAAATTCAACAGTGAGTCAATTTTCGAAATTGTCCACACTGCGAAAGCTATGTCAGGTTGGGGGTCGTGGCCTAATTTCGAAGGCAATGTATATACCCAGATGTGTGGCCCGCGTGCCTACGTTGGACCAACCTATAAGGCTGGTTGGGGATTTAACCCGATTACTCCCGAATTGGTTGCTCTGATGAAAAAAGATCCGAGATATAAATACACAATGGTTAATATTGACAGCATGAAAACAGCAGGCCTTTGTACCTATGAAAAGGGCTATCAGAATACAGGATATTTTGTTGCAAAGTTTGCTCCGTTAATTGAATTCTATTCAACCATCGGAGGGGATCCTGTTTTGAACTATCCAAACGATGTAATGGAGATCCGGCTGGCTGATACCTATTTAATGGAAGCAGAGGCTTTGGTTCGGGGGGGGGGAAATTCCGCCAGGGCCCAGGATTTACTTGACCGGGTACGCGCACGCGTGGGACTTCCATCAGTGGCTGTCACGCTTGAAAATATTAAACTGGAACGTCGCCTGGAATTGGCCACCGAAGGCCATCGCTGGTTTGACCTGGTTCGTTGGGGAGATGCTACAAGTGCGTTGGCTTCCAAAGGGTTTGCACCAAATAAAAATGAGATATTGCCCATCCCTCTGGCTGAGCTTGCAAACACTAAACTGGTGCAAAATTTAGGTTATTAATGCACAATATCTATTTATGTTGTGAACATGACAATATGAAGTAAACTTAATAAATTGCTTATTCATCACAAATGTTAAAAAGATTTGTTCAATCATTCACCGTCATGGCCATCATTCTGATGGCCATGACTTCGTTGGCCCAGAACCTGAAAAGGAGTGGACAGAAAATTGTTGACCAAAACGGGCAGGAAGTAATATTGAGAGGAATGGGACTGGGAGGATGGATGCTTCAGGAGCCGTATATGATGGAGATGAGTGGAATTGCCAGCGCTCAGTGGCAGATAAAATCGAAAATTCAGGATCTCATCGGGCCTGCCAATACATTAGCATTTTATAACGCATGGTATGCCAACCATTTTACAAAAAGTGATGTCGATTCATTGGCTTCATGGGGGTTTAATTCAGTGAGGCTTCCAATGCATTATAACTTGTTTACTTTGCCAATTGAAGAAGAACCGGTACAAGGGAACCAGACCTGGATTGACAAAGGATTTGTTATGACCGATAGTTTAATAAAATGGTGCTCGGCAAGGAATATCTATGTAATTCTCGATTTGCACGCAGCGCCAGGCGGACAGGGGAAGGATTATGCCATATGCGATGGGAACCCGGCAAAACTTTCACTGTGGGAGAGTGAAGCCAATAAACAAAAGACGATTGCTTTATGGAAAAAATTAGCTGAACGTTATGCCAATGAACCATGGGTTGGTGGATATGATCTTATAAATGAACCAAACTGGAGCTTTACCGCAGGCGGCAATCAGAATGGTTGTTCTGAAAATTCAAATATTCCGCTCCGGAAGTTGCTGATGGATATAACCAGCGCCATCAGGCAAGTCGATCAGAATCACATCATATTTATTGAAGGCAACTGCTGGTGTAACAATTACAATGGAATGTTCCCATTGTGGGATATCAATATGGTTTTGAGTTTTCATAAATATTGGTCCTACAATGATCAAAACTCCATCCAGGGTATCATAAATCTTAGAAATCAATACAACGTTCCGATCTGGTTAGGAGAATCAGGCGAAAATTCGAATGTATGGTTCACAGATGCTATCCAGTTGGTTGAAAGAAACAAAATTGGTTGGGCGTGGTGGCCACTGAAAAAGATAAGTTCGGTTGTAAACCCTATGACGATCGTAAAAACGCCTGAATACCAAACCCTGCTCGATTATTGGAAAAATGGAGGCACAAAACCTACATCCGGTTTTGCAACATACGCTTTGATGCAAATGGCCACGAATGCAAAACTTGAGAATTGCATTTATCGAAAGGATGTTATTGATGCAATGTTCAGGCAGGTGAGCGATTCAACCACCAGGCCATATGCAAATCATGTAATTCCCGGAATTATTCATGCTTCTGATTTTGACTTGGGAAGATATGGCAAGGCTTATTTTGATACGGATATAGCTACATATCAGGTTAACACAGGCAACTACACGGCCTGGAACAGTGGCTGGAGCTATAGAAACGATGGGGTGGATATTGAAACCACGACCGATCCAAATCCCGGCTCAAACGGATATAGTGTGGGCTGGACAGTTAACAATGAATGGTTGCAATATACTGCTTACGTAGATTCAACCGCAGCCTATAATGTGCAGCTCCGTTATGCAGGCCCATCCGGATCAAAAATAAAGCTTTTGTCCAATGAAGCTGACATTACCGGGGTATTGCCGGTTCCATCTTCTGGGGGATATCAGAGTTGGACCTATTTCAATATCAATGATGTTATTCTATATAAAGGTATTCAGAAACTGAAAATTGTTTTTGAAAAGGGAGGCATAAATCTTGGTTTTTTTGATATTTCACTCAGTAAGAAAATTACCGATGTTCCGCTGAAACAGGTTTCGGCCGAAACATATCAGCAGAGCGAACTCATTTACTTAAGTTTCAATAAAATGCTTGTGGATTCTACTGTCACCGCTGATTGTTTTAGTTGCACCGTTAATGGGAATGGGGTAAATATATCAAGCTTCGCCCTGAACAGTAAGAACCTTTCACAGATCGTTCTGGGGCTTGGACAGCAGATTTTTAGTTTTGATACAATAATGTTAAACTATTCAAACGGACATGTTCAGGCAGGCGACGGCACACTACTCGAAAACTTCAGCAATCTTCTGGTAAAAAATAATCTGCCTTCATACCTGACGATTCCAGGCAAAATTGAAGCAGAGGCGTTTAGTTTTAACATGGGTTTACAACTTGAAACAACCACAGATATAGGAGGTGGCCAGGATGTTGGATTTACCAATGTGGGAGATTACCTGGATTATCGGGTAAATGTACTGAAATCGGGTTTATATAATTTTGAAGTACGAATTGCTTGTCTCAACGATGCTGGAATTATCCAGGTTCAGCAATTAAATGAGAATGGGGTTGCACTCAATTCATGCATTGTTAATATTCCTGTTACAGGAGGGTGGCAAACATGGAAAACTGTAAATGCAGAAATATCCATGACAGAAGGGGCAAGCAAGTTACGGGTTAAAATACTGAAACCCGAATTCAACATGAACTGGTACAAATTTACAGAAAAGGGCCAGGGGATAATTGTCAATAAAAGTCAGGCAATCAATGTTTTTCCTAATCCGGCAACTGATGAATTGACAATTGAAACCCCGAATGTGACAGGCAAAAAGAAATCAATAATATTTCGTACTTTGAACGGAGTTATGATTAAGACAATGGAGTTGTCTGCATCAGAAGAATCTCAGAAAATTTTTATTGCAGACCTTCCAATGGGTTTTTATTTTTTAGAAGTGGAGATATCAGGAACTATACATCGAACTAAACTGATCGTTCAATAATCATTTAATTTTATCTGTATGAAGAAGTTGTTTCTATTTACCGGCTTTTTTTTTCTTTTAACCGTTAACGCGATGGTTGCCGGAAACAAGCCAGTTGTCAAAGTTTCTGCTAATATGAAAAAAGTATTTGTCTATACCACGGCAGAAAATACAAAGTTTAGAATTTCCCTTACGGATACGTTGCGCCTTGAACAATTCGGACAGCCGTTTGAAACACAGCCGTGTGTATTTGTAGATCCCAACAATACTTTCCAGACATTTATAGGTATCGGTGGCGCTTTGACCGATGCTTCAGCTGAAACCTTTGCAAAAATGCCCAAAGATAAACAGCAGGAAATTTTACAGCAATATTTTGATGAAAAGAAAGGGATTGGTTATACGCTGGCACGGACCAACATTCACAGTTGCGATTTTTCGAGTGGTAGTTATACCTATGTAAAAGAAAATGATGCTGCTTTAAAATCGTTCAGTGTCGCGCACGATAAGGAATTCAGGATTCCCTTTATCAAAGAGGCCATAGCTGCTGCAGGCGGGAAACTTACTTTGTATGCCAGCCCATGGAGTCCTCCGGCATGGATGAAAGACAACAATAATATGTTGCAGGGGGGAAAACTTAAAGCTGAATTTTATCAGAGTTGGGCCGATTATTTTGTCAAGTTTATTAATGCCTACCAGGCAGAAGGTATCCCTGTATGGGGAATCAGCGTTCAAAATGAACCCATGGCAAAACAAAAATGGGAATCCTGCATTTATACTGCTGAAGAGGAACGTGATTTTATCAAAAATTTCCTCGGGCCTACACTGCAGAATGCAGGGATGAGCGAGAAAAAACTCATAGCCTGGGATCACAATCGCGACCTTATCTACCAACGCGCCAGCGTTATCCTTTCTGATCCGGGAGCAGCGAAATATGTTTGGGGCATTGGCTTTCACTGGTATGAGAGTTGGACAGGTGGCGGAAACATTTATGAGAATGTTAAACGTGTTTCGGAAGCTTTTCCAGATAAACCCCTGATTTTCACAGAAGGTTGCGCTGAAACCTTCACATTTAGTAGAATGTATGAGTGGAAATGGGGAGAGATGTATGGTCGCTCGATGATCAATGATTTCAATAATGGAACTGTAGGCTGGACCGACTGGAATATCCTGCTGGATGAAACCGGTGGCCCGAACCACGTTCAGAATCTTTGTTTTGCCCCGCTTCATGCCAACACGAAAACCGGAGAGCTTTACTACCTGAATTCATTTTATTATATCGGCCATTTCTCAAAGTTTATCCGCCCGGGGGCGAAAAGGATAATCAGCTCTTCAAGCAGGGGACAAATACTTACAACAGCCTTTCTGAATACTGATGGAAAAATTGCCGTGATCGTGATGAACCAGAGCAATGAAAAAATTCCATATCGTTTATGGATTTCGGGGCAGGCAGCAGAAACTACAAGCCTGCCTCATTCAATACAAACCTTGGTTATTGAATAGGAAACCCTGATCTGTTAATTCAATAAATTTTCGAAATTTAAGATGAAATTGTGAAAGAAGTATATGTTTATCAACCGAATCAGGACAAATATTGACATTGAATCAGATTTTAATTAATTTTAGTGTTTATTTTCCACGAAATATTCAGGATATGCAAAATTTTACAACGTACAAGAATTTTCAAGGGTTTCTCCGCTTGGTATTTCTTCTCCTCTTCCTGGCGGGTTTTGAATCCATTTCTTATGCTCAGGTCCTCACCATTAAAGGAACTGTAAAGGCAGCTGATACCAAGGAAACCCTGCCGGGAGCCACCATCCTGGTGAAAGGAACTACCATTGGCGCCATAAGTGATATTGATGGAAATTATACCATTAAGGTTAGCCAACCAAATCAGGTTTTAGTGTTCTCATATATGGGTTATCAAAAGCTTGAAGTTCCAATTGGCGATAAGTTGTTGATCGATGTCCTTCTCCAAATACAAAAGACATCTTTAGACGAAGTAGTGGTTATTGCCTATGGTACGGTCAGGAAAAGTGACCTTTCGGGATCGGTAGGCACTATTAAAGCTGAAGACATTACAAGGATTACTTCATTGAATCCGGTTCAGAGCCTTCAGGGACAGGTTTCTGGTGTACAGGTCACCAGTGTTTCCGGCACACCTGGTGAAAGCCCGATGGTGCGTATACGGGGAACAGGCACAATATGGGGCGCCTCTCCTATTTATGTGGTTGATGGAGTAATTCTCGATGATATCTCGTTCATTAATTCCTCAGACATCCAGTCGATGGAGGTACTGAAGGATGCCTCCGCCACTGCGATGTATGGTTCACGTGGGGCCAACGGCGTAATTCTTGTAACCACAAAGAGCGGCAAAGTCGGGGATGAAAAAACTGTCTTTAATTTTAGCGGAGAGGTTGGGATTCAGAAACTGGCCAAGAAAATCAACCTGCTGAGCGGACGTGATTTTGCGACAATTGCAAATGAGATAAAACCGGGAACTTATAACAATGTAGATGCAGTTCCCAATACCGATTGGCAGAGCCTTATCTTTAAAACAGCCCCGATGTACGATGTACAACTTTCTGCATCCGGTTCTTCAAAAACGGTCCAATACTATATCAGTGGAAGCTATTTCAAACAAGGAGGGATCATCGACAAATCGAATTACGAACGCATCACCATCAAATTCAATAACACCTATAATTTATCCAAGTATGTCAAATTAGGGAACAATATTACTCTGGCGCCATTCTCTCAGCAGTTTGCACCCGATGTAACTTATGCCGCTTATCGCGCCAAGCCTACCATCAGCCCATATTATACCGATGGCACTTTCGCATCGGTTGAAGGTGTGGGCAATCCTCTTGCCTCACTTGAGTATTCTAATAGCTACAGAAAAGGGATCCGTGGAGTTGGTAATATATATGCCGAGGTTAATTTTCTCAAAGCATTTACCGTGAAATCGAGTTTTGGCGTTGATGCAGGATATGAAAAAGCCGAAAGCTTTACACCTGCCTATAAGGTCTTGAATCCAGATGGTTCCGTTTCACAGCAGAACGTTCCTCTTAGCGATCTGTCCAAAAGCTGGAATGACAATCTTACATGGCTTTGGGAAAACACCCTTTCTTATCAAAACACATTTGGCAAACATTTCATTGATGCAGTTGCAGGGTATACCATGCAGAATGCCGTATCGGAATATATGAATACTGAAGGTAAAAATCTTAAACGCGATGATCGCAATTTCTGGTATATCCGTCCGATTTACATCTACGATCCAACTCAAAGTGTTAATACAATTTCAAGCTTTAACAATGGTATCGGACAGTATTACTCGATGATCTCTTACCTTTTCAGGGTTAATTATACATTCAATCAGCGATATATATTCACTGCGACATTCCGTCGCGATGGTTCTTCAAAGTTTAGCCAGGATAATCAATACGGCAATTTTCCCTCTTTCGCCCTTGGATGGAATATTTCACGTGAAAATTTCATGAAATCCATTCCGGCTATCACCAAATTAAAACTGCGGGCAAGTTGGGGTCAGGTTGGAAATGATAAAATCCCTTATCAGGGAAGATTTTCGACCGTTGAAGATCTCATAGCTGTTTTTGGTACAACGCTGGTTCCTGTTTCAGCCGGTTCCTATGGCGTGAATGGTAACAGCGGCCTGAAGTGGGAAGTAACAACTCAGTTTGACGTTGGATTGGAAATGGGGTTGCTCGATGACAGGCTCACCGCAGAATTCGATTATTACAGGCGGGTAACAGATGATATTCTGATCTATCTTGCCACACCCGGATATTTGGGTAACGGCCCTGGCGCCTTGGTTCCATTTAACGCCGGTTCGGTACTAAACCGTGGATTTGAATTTAATGTAGGATGGCGTGACCAGATTGGAAAAGTCAAATACAATGTAAGTGTGATCGGCTCGACCCTGCACAATGAGATGCTCACAATCGGTGGTACCAGCGGGGCTGATTCAGAGCTCCGGGGTGGTTATCTTGGCAATGGTATTCCGGTGACACGCACAGTAGTTGGTATCCCGCTTGGCTCTTTTTACGGTTACCAGACCGATGGTATTTTTCAATCTCAGGCCGAACTTAATGCATATCCTCATATGAGCGAAGCTGGCGTGGGAGATCTACGGTTTGTGGACATAAACGGGGATGGAAAACTTGATGGACGCGACCGTACCAACATTGGATCGCCTATACCCACCTTTATTTTAGGGTTAAACCTGGGCGTTGAGCTCTATGGCATCGATTTTTCTGTATGCTTCCAGGGGCAGACCGGAAATAAGATTTTTAATGCAAAAAATGCCGTCAGACCCGATCCCTACAATTTTGAACAACAGGTTATGAACCGATGGACCGGTCCGGGAACAAGTACAACTGAACCCAGGCCCTCTTATGGTGGATATAATTATACTCCTTCTGATTATTTTGTTCAGGACGGATCTTTTATCAGAGTTCGTAATATTAGCCTGGGATATACTTTACCCCTGGCATGGAGTACAAAAATTGCCATGCAAAAATTGAGGCTTTACGTCAAGGCCGATAATCTGTTCACATTTGCAAAATATACGGGTTATTCTCCGGAAATTGGCAGCAACAGTGTGTTATCAACGGGAATTGATTATGGGATTTACCCCATAACAGCTGTTTATTCTGTTGGGATTAATTTAACATTTTGAAGAATATGAAAACAATAGGAAACATTAGAATATTGATTTCGGCTTTAATTTTGATGGCCGTGATTACGGGATGTAAAAAATTCCTCGATAAAACTCCCCAGGGTGAAATGACCCAGCAGGTTTTTCCTACAACTGCTTCAGATGCGCTGAATGCAACAAATGCCTCTTACACGACTTTACGCGAATGGTACTATCATTCAGGCGGCTATCCCATTCTCGATATCATGTCGGATGATGCCCGGAAAGGTAGTAATCCGAGTGATCAGGCAGCAACAGTTGGCCCTTACGATACCTTCACAATTACCCCCACACAAGATGGGCTCGACCGTTGGTGGAATGAATTGTATGTGGGAGTTAAACGATGCAATGTCGTTATTGAAAAAGTGCCTCTTATTTCGATGGACAATACCTTGCAGGCACGTTACATCGCAGAGGCAAGATTCGTTCGCGGTTTGATTTACTTTGATTTCGTGCGCGCGTGGGGCGGGGTTCCGCTGGTTACCACATTGAATCCCCCTTTACGCCTCTCCAGGGCAACAAAGGAGGCAATATATGCGCAAATCATTTCTGACCTTCAATTTGCAGCACAACAACTACCCGAACGCAATGAATATGCTGCCAAGGATATGGGTAGGGCTACCAAAGGAGCAGCCAATGCGTTTTTAGCCAGAGTGTCACTGTTTATGAATGATTTTGAAAATGCGGAAAAATATGCCTTGCTTGTGATCAAGTCAACGCAGTATGGGCTTGAGCCGGTTTTTGTCGATGCCTGCGGCGTTAAGGGACAGAATGGACCGGAAGCCATCTTTGAAATTGGAGCATTACCTTATGATGGAACTGAAAATGGTGGAAACCAATATGGTAACACCCAGGGTGTAAGGGGAAATCCAAATCGTGGATGGGGATTTAACCGCCCTACGATCGACCTGAGGAATTCTTTTGAGTTTGGCGATCCCCGTTACCCTGGTACGGTAATCAATCTGGGCGATACCATCGATGGCGTTCTTATCGTTGGCGATGGGCCTACTCCTGATATTACCAAGGATGAACAGGGAAACATCATCGAAATTGAATGCTACAACCGTAAAGTCTGGGTTACAGGATCAAATGTCTCAACACAGTGGGGTCATAACCGTCGCCTGATGCGTTACGCTGACGTACTTCTGATTGCTTCCGAGGCATTGAATGAAAATGGAAAATCGGCGGAAGCGCTTATCTATCTTAACATGGTCAGGGCCAGGGCCCGCCAGGGGAATTCTGCAATTTTGCCGGATATTACTACCACCAACCAGGCTGAACTCAGGGATATCATATTTAATGAAAGAAGACATGAACTGGCAATGGAAGGCTGGCGTTTCTGGGATCTCATAAGAACCGGCAGGGCCGCAGCTGTGATGGGGCCACTTGGTTTTATTGCAGGGAAGCACGAACTGTTGCCAATCCCGCAAAGTGAGATTGATAACTCAGAAGGCACATTAACTCAAAATCCAAATTGGTAATTTTTTGAAATATTATAACGATCACGATGAATAATTTAACCCTAATTATAAACGTCATGAAAAAGCAAGTTGTTTTATTTGGTTCATTAATTTTAGCCCTGGCCCTCCTGATATTAGTGGAAAGCTGTAAAAAGAAAAGCGATACAGTAACCTTCACAATGTCAGCATTGGTTGCGCAACTGCTTGGAGGAAATATTGATATGAACGGAGCCACATCACCGAACAACGTTCCCGCCAATCCAACCATCGTTGCAACTTTCTCCTCACCAGTTAATTCTGCAAGTGTAACTGCTAATGCAGTCACGCTGGTTAGGGATTATGACACAAAAAACATTGAATTGACTTTCACTGTTTCAGGGAATTCAATTACCATTGTCCCAAAAACCAGTTTAGGAAATGGCGCTCTTTTCTCGCTGAATTTATCCTCTATCACATCTACCGATGGCCAATCAATGGCTGCCGTAAAACGGACCTTCACTACGATTGGTACTTTTGTTCCTGATGGTATGGTCGCTTACTATAGCTTTGAAAACACAGCCTCCGATGTTCTAAATCGTTTTAACCCAATGGTAGGCGGTGTTATTGACCTTACATATGCTACCTCCTATTCGACTGCCGCAGGTATGGCCGCTAA
The DNA here is from genome assembly GCA_037137455.1 of Bacteroidota bacterium. Classification (GTDB taxonomy): domain Bacteria; phylum Bacteroidota; class Bacteroidia; order Bacteroidales; family FEN-979; genus CAIVAT01. The sequence continues at coordinate 8,322 of JBAXKG010000011.1, read as the reverse complement.
ATTCAATGGAACTTCCACTCTGATCAGGATCCCTAAGGGCGATTCGCTCATGCTTACAAATGATTTTACACTGGCATTCTGGATATTTGCTGATACGACCTCCAGAAAGGGGCAATTCACAATGGGGGTTGCCGGATGGTATGGTTTTCAGTTTGAAATTTTTGGCGCTTACGATGGATGTAAACTAGCGGCACAGTACGCTTTTGAAGATGGCACTTCTGGATCTGAAGACTTATTTTTTGCAGGCGATGGTTTAACAAAAGATAATGGTGGCTGGAAGGGTTGGACCTTCTGCAAAGACCTCAAAACCTCAGGAGGTGTAAAGTTTTTACTCGGAAGTAAATGGGCCTATGTAACATGTCGCTACAAGAGTGACACCAAACTGGGAACCATGTATATCAATGGTGAAAAGATGAAAGAGCAGGATTACAACCTCTACGATCCTCCCAAGACGACCGTCACAGGAATTAAATACAATGGCGCTGTAGGAAACAATACTTTCGTATTTGGTTTTATCCAGGATAAAAACAATCCTACAATCGCCGATGATTGGGCAAAATACGAAAACCCGGCCAACAACCATTTCAAAGGGCTGCTTGACAATGTGAGAATTTTCCACAAGGCTTTGACCGAAAAGGAAATCCAAATGATGTATGACTCAGAAAAACTGTAGTTTTCTCAAATAGTTTTTTTATTGAGAGGGTTATGGGTTTCCTTAACCCTCTCTGTTTTCTTAAATCTTTGACGGATGAACTCAAAATGGATTTCAGTACTGTTTTTGTTTACATTTCTTTTGACAATTCATTCATGTAAAAAGAAAACAGATCCATCTCCTCCTGCTGGTTCTTTACAATTAGCCTGGACAAAAATGGGATCTAAGACCCTTAGCCTTGAAGCACCAAATACAGGTCTGCCTGTCGATAGTTCCATTACTGTTTCATTCAATAACAAACTCGATACAAACACTGTCAGGGCTGGAATTGTATTGAAAACAATTAATCAATCGCTGGTCGTGTTTAAAATTACCTATACAAATGATTTCAGTACTTTCAGGCTAACTCCTATCCAATCATTGGATCATGGTGCCAATTATACCCTTCAGATAAACTCTGGAATTAAAGGCGCAAATGGTGAGACTTTTCCAGGCGTGGAGTATAATTTTACAACTATCAGCGGAAAAATGAAAATTGAATTGATCACCCTAAACGGAGTTGATTTTCGTGGACCGTCTATACCGAGAAATATCGATTGGAAAAATATTAATATACAGGTTCGTTTTTCGGAAGTATTGGATTCCTCTAATTATAAACCGGCTTTTTTACTTTCGGGAAATAATCCGTTATTGTTTGTTTTATCTGATGATAAAAAGGCAGTCACTGTTTCGATTGTTAATCAATTGATGGATCTTACAAAATACAATTTTACAATCATGTCCTCCCTTAAATCATTGAATGGATTTGCATTCGATGGTTTTTTCAACTCCTTCTTCACCATGCTTGATTCTACATCTAAATTTCCTTTAATTACTGATGATGAGTTGTTGACCCTCATCCAGCAAAGGACCTTCAGGTATTTTTACGATTTTGCCCATCCCTCTTGCGGCCTTGCCAGAGAGCGAAACAGCTCCGGCGATATCGTAACAATCGGAGGTTCCGGATTTGGAGTAATGGCATTAATTGTTGGTATTGAACGTGGATTTATCACCCGTGAACAGGGCTTGACCCGGTTAAACAAAATATTGGGTTTCCTTGAAACCTGCGACAGGTTTCATGGCGCCTGGCCTCACTGGCTCAATGGCGCAACAGGAAAGGTAAATCCGTTCAGCGTCAACGACAATGGCGCCGATCTGGTAGAAACCTCTTATATGATAGAAGGGCTGATAACAATGCGGCAATATCTTGATCCTGCTAATAGCGCCGAACAAACCCTGATAAACAGGATTGATACTTTGACGAATGCCGTGGAATATGATTGGTTTACCAGGGGGCAGAATGTATTATACTGGCACTGGTCACCTAATTTAGGTTGGATTATGAATATGCAGATCAGGGGGTACAATGAAACTATGATCACTTATGTTGTAGCAGCAACTTCAACCACACATCCGATTGGGGCTTCTGTATATCATCAGGGATACGCAAAAAATGGCGGAATTAAAAATGGAAACAGTTATTATGGCTTCAAACTTCCACTTGGTGACGCATATGGCGGACCTTTATTTTTCACCCATTACTCGTTTCTCGGATTGGATCCCCGGACTCTTCAGGACCAGTATGCAAACTATTGGGAACAGAATGTCAATCAATCGTTGATCAACCAGGCATATTGCATGGCGAATCCCAAAAAATTTATCGGATACAGCAGTGACTGCTGGGGACTTACTGCCTGTGATAATCCATGGGGATACAATGCCCATTCACCCACCAACGATCTTGGTACAATTGCACCAACAGCCGCTGTTTCAGCGCTTCCTTACACACCTGAACAATCGATGAGAGCCATCCACCATTTTTACTATCTTCTCGGCGACAAACTGTGGGGTGAATATGGTTTTTATGATTCCTTTGACCCGACTGTAGGATGGTGGGCCGATTCGTTTCTTGCCATCGATCAGGGCCCTATTATTTGCATGATTGAGAACTACAGAACAGGCCTGCTATGGAATCTCTTCATGTCATCACCACAAGTCGATGCCGGACTTGTAAAACTTGGCTTTACCCATTAGTTTAACGTTAAAAAACTTCCCATGAAAAAAGCTTTTTACTTTAGCAACGTGTTGTTATCACTCGTTTTTCTGTTATTATGTGGCACCCTGCAGTCACAGACGACCATTCTAAATCTCTCTGCCGCCGACAAGTCAAAAATAGATGCATTGATATATCAGATGACCCTCCAAGAGAAGTTGGGTCAGCTGACCCTTTTTGCATCAGGATGGGATGTAACGGGCCCGGTGGTGAGCAGCAATGATAAAAAACTGATTAAAGAGGGTAAGGTTGGCGCCATATTAAATGCCTATACGGTTGATTATGTGCGTGATTTGCAACGAATGGCAGTTGAGGATTCACGTTTAAAGATCCCTATGCTTTTTGGTTACGATGTAATTCATGGTCACCGCACCATATTTCCGATTCCACTGGGACAGTCATGTTCGTGGGATTTAAAAATGATTGAGGATGCGGAACGGGTTGCTGCCATTGAAGCTACGGCAGAAGGCATTAACTGGACTTTTGCCCCGATGGTTGATATTGCGCGTGATCCGCGGTGGGGAAGGGTTATGGAAGGATCGGGGGAAGATACCTGGCTTGGATCCAAAATTGCAGAAGCCAGAGTCAAAGGTTTTCAGGGAAACGATTTAAAAGCGACCAACACCCTTTTGGCATGTTCAAAACATTTCGCAGCCTACGGAGCGCCTCAGGGTGGCCGTGATTATCATACCGTAGATATGTCCCAGCTTTCGCTTTATGAATCTTACCTGCCACCTTATAAAGCCTGTGTTGATGCGGGTGCGGCTTCGTTTATGACTTCATTTAACGAAATTGCCGGAGTGCCGTCGACCTGCAATAAATGGCTCCTGACCGATCTTCTTAAAAAAGAGTGGGGATTTAAAGGATTTGTAGTTACTGACTGGACTTCCATTAATGAGATGGTCAATCATGGTATCGCTGAAAACAATAAGGATGCAGCCCGGTTATCATTGAATGCCGGAGTGGATATGGATATGGTTGGCAGTACTTTCCTGGATTATGGTGATGAATTATTGAAGGAAAAAAAGATTGATTTGTCCCGGATCAACGAAGCTGTAAGGTCAGTCCTGGAGTCAAAAGCATTGCTTGGTCTTTTTGAAGATCCCTATCGCTATTGCGACAAAACACGACAGGATAAAGAGATCATGACACCCGAACATCTTGCACTGGCAAAAAAAATGGTTTCGGAGAGCTGTGTTTTGTTGAAAAATCCCAACCAGATTCTGCCCATTCCTGAAAAAGTCAAAACAATCGCAATCATAGGCCCATTGGGCGACTCAAAGAAAGATATGCTCGGAAGCTGGTCTGCTGCCGGTAAATGGGAAAATTGTATTACCCTGTTCGAAGGAATTAAAAACAAGACAGGGAAAAAAATGGAGGTAACTTATGAGAAGGGTTGTAATACCAATGACAATGACAAAAGCGGTTTTGATGCGGCGTTGAAACTGGCGATGAATTCAGATTATATAATCCTGGCGCTGGGTGAAAACAGTTGGATGAGCGGCGAAGCCGCAAGTCGCACCAACATTGATTTGCCGGGAGTTCAAAATGAACTTGCCGAAGCCATTTCCAAGACCGGAAAACCAGTCGCCGTCGTGCTGTTTAACGGCAGGCCACTGGCGATCACAAAACTGGCTAACCTGCCTGTTGCAATTCTGGAAACATGGTTTGGAGGAACACAGGCTGGAAATGGAATAGCTGATGTGCTTTTTGGCGATGTTAATCCTGCGGGAAAACTCACTATGACTTTCCCGAGAAATGAAGGACAGATCCCCATCTTCTACAATGTCAAGAATACCGGAAGACCCTATAGAACGGATGATCCAAACGCCAAATATGTTTCCCGTTACCTCGATTGTTCAAATGACCCGCTTTTTCCCTTTGGATATGGGCTTAGCTATACGAGTTTTGCCTATTCAGATCTTGTAACCACGGTTGGGGAAGGTAAAATAAATGTAACCGTCAGTGTTGCCAATACCGGAAATCGCGATGGAGAAGAGGTAGTTCAATTGTATATCCATGATAAAATTGGCTCTGTTACACGACCGTTGAAAGAATTGAAGGGATTCCAAAAAGCGCTGATCAAAAAAGGTGAAACAAAAACAATAACATTTATCCTTACCACCGATGATCTTGCATTTTATCATCCTGATTTGAAAAAGTACTGGGAACCCGGCGAATTTGTGGTTTTTGTTGGCACGAACTCATCAGAAACAATATCGAAATCAGTTATGGTTAAATAAATTGAGGAATCATATGAAATTCATTAATGTTTTATTGCTTTTGGTTTTTTCGTTTGCCATAAGTGAGGCACAATCACAACAGGTTGTATTCAAATCTCATGGAAAGATCAACTATCCGTTAACAACCGACGAAAAGTCAATGCTCGATTCAATTCAGCAAAAAACTTTTCTCTTCTTTTTACATGAATATCATCCTGAAAAGGGAATTATAAAAGACCGGACAACAAGCACCTCCCCCAGCAGTATCGCCGCCACGGGTTTTGGAATTCCATGTTTGGCCATCGGCGCTGAAAGAAACTGGATAAGCCGTGAAAAGGCTGCAGCGATAACCCTTAGCATTCTGAATTTTTTTATAAATTCTGTGCAAAGTGCCGCTAAAGATGTCACGGGGTATAAAGGATTCTATTATCATTTTCTGAAAATGGATACCGGAACACGCGAATGGAACTGCGAACTTTCTTCTGTGGATACAGGCTTACTGATGATGGGGATCATTTTTGCACGAAACTATTATAACCTTGGCAATGATGTTGAAAACCAGATCCGGTCGCTTGCAGCTAAATTACTTGAGAGAATTGACTGGAATTTTATGGTATTGCCGGCTTCGAGTAAATATGCAAATACGATTTCCATGGCCTGGACCCCCGAAAAAGGTTTGCTGGATTACGGCTGGTTCGGCTACAATGAGGCGCTGTTCCTGTATGTTTTAGCAGCAGGCAGCGGAATGAACAATGCAGAGCTGAGTTACAAGGCATGGTTAAAAACCTACAAATGGCAGACCCCGTACAAAGGACTTTCCCATGTTGCTTTTCCGCCGCTGTTCGGTCATCAGTTTTCACAGGCATTCATCGATTTCCGGGGTATAGCGGATACCTATATGCGGGAAAAAGGAATCGACTATTTTGAGAATTCCCGCCGTGCAACATATGTTCAAAGACAATATGCAATTGATAATCCAAAAGGCTGGATCGGTTATGATTCACTATGCTGGGGTGTAACGGCTTGCGACGGGCCGCCTGACACCTATAACTTTGATGATAAAAAGTTTTTAGGTTATGCAGGGCGGGGAACCAGCGGACCCGAATACAATTATTATGACGATGGGACCATTGCACCTTATGGGCCGGTTTCATCATTGCCGTTTGCTCCTGAAATAGTTCTGCCGACTATAAAATCGATGAATGAAAAGTACGGCAAAAAATTATGGGGAAAATACGGTTATTACGATTCCTTCAACCAGACAGCAAAATGGATTGACAATGATTTTTTAGGTATAGATGAGGGTCCGATGTTAATGATGATAGAAAATTTCAGAACAGGCTTTGTCTGGAATTATATGATGAAAGATCCGATAATCCAAAAGGGATTAAACAGACTTGGCTACACATATTTGAAATAGAATTCACTCATTTCATGAAAAATCTTATCAGCAAAAGAATCACAATATTAATCTTGTTGGTTCTAAATGCTTCTATTGTCTTAGCTCAATTCAAAACCCTGGATGAATTTGAAAACAAAAATGGCTGGACCTTCATCAAGTCCGATGGCGTTAATTTGAACCTATCCAATGAAAAAGGATTAACAGGCAACGCGATCCGGTTTGATTATGATTTCGTAAAGGGAACCGGTTACGGGGGAATACAGAAACTGTTTTCGATCGATCTCCCCGATAATTATGAATTTACCTTTTATGTTAAAGCCGAGTCTCCTGCCAATAATTTTGAAATAAAATTTATTGACAGCACGGGAAACAATGTCTGGTGGTTAAATAACCGCAATTATGATTTTCCAAAAGAATGGAAAAAAATCCGTATCAAGAAAAGACATATCAATTTTGCATGGGGCCCCACATCGGATCAAAGCTTAAAGCGGATTGACAGAATTGAATTTACCATCGCCTCATTTGTCGGGGGCAAGGGAACCATCTGGATTGACGATCTGAAGTTTGAACCGCTTCAGCCCGAAACGCAATCATATCCGGCGCCTTCGGTCACGGCTTCGTCATCTTTGAAAAATCATTCTCCCGATTTTATTGTTGATTGTTCAAATGATACATACTGGCAAAGCAGTGTGGGGAAAGATCAGCATGTCATATTTGATTTTAAAACCCGCCGCGAATTTGGTGGTTTGCAGATCAATTGGCTGAAAGATAATTATGCAAAAAATTTCGATGTTCTGATATCTGAGGATGGAGAAAAATGGGAAAAAGTTTATTCTGTCCAATCAAATCAGAGCGATGTCAGTTTTATCAGGCTGCCCGAAATGGAAGCAAAACATATCAGGATAAATTTTACAAAAAGCAATTCTGAAAAAGGGTTGGGTTTACGTGAGGTAAAATTTTTAGATATTAAAAGTTCGCTAACTCCGAATGATTTTTTGATTTACACGGCTAAAAATTCACACGCAGGAAATTATCCGAGGTACTTTTCAGAGCAGGCTTCTTATTGGACAATTACAGGCGTTAACAATGATGTTAAGGAGGCGCTGATAAACGAAGATGGAATGGTTGAAGTGGACAAAGCAAAGTTCTCCATCGAGCCGATGATAAAAATGGATGATTCACTTTATAACTGGAGCAATGTCAAATCCGTTCAATCGATGGGCCTTTCTGAAGATAAAAGCGAATTTAATTTTGTGCCGACTGTCGGCTGGAAATTCAATGATTTAAAATTTGTTACCGGAGTAACGGCAAGCGGGGAGGCAAATATAAATTCAAGGCTTGATATCAGCTATTCATTTACAAATAGCTCGGGCCAGCCAAAAGATTTTGAGTTTTATCTTCTGATCCGCCCATATCAGGTTAACCCATACTACCAATTCCTGAATCTTACCGGCGGGGTTGGGAAAATAAATTCAATCAAAGAAGAAGATGGCAGGTCTGTGGCGATAGATGATAAAGTTGTGCTTTCTCAAAAAAAACATGATTTCTTCGGAGCAGCAAGTTTTGATGAAGGGAATATTGTTGAACTGATACGCAATGGGAAATTTCCTCAAAATAAATCTGCAGTGGATCAAAGCGGTCTGGCAAATGGCGTGATAAAATACACGTTTCACCTGAATCCGGGTGAACGCACTGAATTCTTTTTGGTAGTTCCGTTTTATGGCAGAAAATCAATTGACGAAAAACTAAGCTCTGAATTTGTTCAGGAAGAATTTAATAAAGCAACTGATTTCTGGAAAACAAAAGTCGGGCATATCAAATTCAACTTGCCTCAATCAGCAGACAGGATTGTAAATACCTACAAATCAAATCTCGTATATATACTGATCAACAGGGATAAAGCAGGCATTCAGCCCGGTTCGCGTTCGTATGAGCGAAGCTGGATCCGCGATGG
>JBAXKG010000010.1:0-65545 GCA_037137455.1 Bacteroidota bacterium | reverse complement strand
GGGAAGCTGGAATGTTTCATATTAAACTTCTATCTTTGCGTCAATGAAAAGCTTTTTCAAAATCTTACGATATGCCGGGCCTTACTGGGTTTATGCACTGCTGAACGTGGTTTTTAATATCCTTTCTGTTCTGTTTTCGCTGGCTTCATTCGGGTTGTTTATACCTGTTTTACAGATGCTGTTCCACCAGATGGAAATTCCCCATTTTGCTCCTCCTATGCGCCTGGAAATCAATGCCATTAAGGATAATTTTTATTTTTTTACGGGACAAATGCTTGAGAAATATGGTAATGAGAAAATGCTGGTTTACATTGGCATCGTAATCATTATCCTCTATTTTTTAAAGAATCTTTTCCGATATCTCGCCATGTATTTCCTGGCAGTGGTTCGCAATGGTGTTGTTAAAGATTTGCGCAATGATCTTTATCACAAGATATTGATCCTTCCTTTATCCTATTTTAATGAAAAGCGGAAAGGCGATATCATTGCCCGGATGACTAATGATGTTCAGGAGGTTGAATGGTCTATAATGAGTTCCCTCGAAATGGCCTTCCGTGATCCGATTACAATGATTACATATCTTGTTACTCTTTTTATTATCAGTCCGTCGTTAACTGTTTTTGTGCTGGTACTTCTTCCTGTCAGTGGATTTATCATTGGAAGAATTGGGAAAAGTTTAAAGCGCACATCTGATAAAGGTCAATTCCGAATGGGGATTATTTTATCAATGATTGAAGAAACCATTTCAGGGCTACGCATTATCAAAGCTTTCAATGCCATTGATTTCGCTAATAACCGTTTTCGGCATACCAATCACGACTACAATCGTTTGATGGTCAGGTTGTATCGAAAACGCGACCTGGCATCGCCGTTAAGCGAATTTCTTAGCGCCTGTGTTGTCACTATCGTGTTATGGTATGGAGGGAAATTGGTATTTACCCCTGGTAATTTTCTCGATGCTGCTGCTTTCCTTGTTTATCTCGGGATATTCTCGCAGCTCATGCCACCTGCCAAAGCCATTACGCAAGCCTATTATAACATCCAAAAGGGCGCTGCATCTGTTGAGCGTATTGAACATGTGTTGGTAGAGCCGGAGGTGATCGAGGAGAAGGGCGATGCATTGCAAAAGAAAGATTTCAACCATGAAATTACTTACCGGGATGTGAGTTTTTCGTATGTTATGGAACCGGTGCTTAAACATATAGATCTTGTAATTCAAAAAGGAAAAACCATTGCAGTGGTGGGGCCTTCCGGCGGAGGCAAATCGACACTTGTCGATCTTTTGCCCCGTTTTTATGATTGTGTCGGTGGCGGGATTTTTATTGATGGAATCGATATCCGCGATCTTGTGATCCGTGATTTACGTGGTTTGATGGGAATAGTTTCCCAAGAGACAATCCTGTTTAATGACACCGTTTTTAACAACATCGCCTTTGGAATGGAAAACGTGAGCGAGGAGGCTGTGGTTGCTGCTGCAAAAGTTGCCAATGCCCATGAATTCATCGAAAAAATGCCTTTGGGATATTATACCAATATTGGCGACAGGGGCACCAAACTCTCAGGCGGTCAGCGGCAAAGGCTCAGCATTGCCCGGGCTGTTCTAAAAAATCCGCCAATCCTCATTCTTGATGAGGCGACTTCAGCCCTGGATACTGAATCGGAACGACTGGTGCAACAAGCGCTTGAAAACCTCATGCGAAACCGCACATCGGTTGTAATTGCTCATCGACTCTCCACCATTCAGTTTGCCGATGAAATTATCGTTCTTCAAAGCGGCAGGCTCGTAGAACGCGGTACTCATTTCGACTTACTCGAAAGGAATGGAGTTTACCGTAAACTTTACGACCTGCAATCGTTTGTTTGATGTAAAATTTTAAAAGATTCCTTTTTTCATCACCGAAAGTGTCTGGAATTATTAATATACTCTATGAGTGAAAAACTGAAAGGGAGACTGGCCCTTCTGCTGGTATACATTATTGCCTTTGGATTGGGGTTTTGGGTAAGTACAGTAAGCAATTACAGCATACTTTTGAAATCGGCGGTTGCAGTGGCTGTAACCCTGGTAATTATTTTTATGGGAAGTGTCGATTTCAATAATTCCAGTGTGTTTGATCCATATTGGAGCATTGCACCTCCAATGATGGCGATCTACTACCTTGTTCTGGTTATTATACAACAATCAATTGGGGGTCAAACTGCAAACCCGGGAAATGTTACAATGGTGACTGATAAAATGCTCTTCAATTTTTCAGACATTGGAAAAAGGTTGCTGGACTCCCCGCGTATCACTCTGTTTTTTATAATCACGCTGGCTTACAGTGCGCGTCTTACATGGAATTTTCTGCGCGGATGGCCCGGGTTGAAACATGAAGACTGGCGGTATGTAAATTTTCGAAAAAGCAGCGGGAAAGCCTATTGGGTGGTCAGTTTCTTTGGCATTCACCTTTTTCCGGCCCTGATGGTTTTTGGTGGAACACTTTCAATCTGGGTCGTGGTGGTTGAGGATTTACGTGGCTTAAACTTGCTTGATATATTAGCTATCGGGGTCACTAGCGGTGCAATTATACTGGAGGCTATTGCCGATAGGCAACTCCGGAAATTTGTACTTCACAACCGGGAAACCGGAAAAACGATGAGCAGGGGTTTATGGGCGCTTTCGCGCCATCCGAACTATTTGGGTGAAATCCTTTTCTGGTGGGGATTATACTTGTTTGCACTTGCATCAAACCCGCTTTTTTGGTGGGTTATCATTGGCCCGGCAGCCATCACCCTGATGTTTTTGTTTGCCAGTATCCCGATGATTGAAAAGCGAATGATTGAGCGCCGTACCGATTACCCTGAATATATGAAGAAAGTCCCGATGCTGATACCGTGGAAAGGTTTCCTAAATCTCCGCCATACTGATTAAAATTCCTTCAAGTTTCTTTTTCACGACCTTTACACGGCAATCAAAATTATTGATTATCAGGGAAAAAATGAGTCGTCGTCCTGTTACTGTATGAACATAACCGGCAAAGCTCTTTACACTGGAAATGGTACCTGTCTTGGCACGAATACGCCCCTCGGCGGCGCTCCCTCTCATGGCTTTGCGTAAAGTTCCGGTCATTCCGGCCAGTGGAAGAGATTCATAGAAAGTCTGGAAAAACGGCGAAGTTCTCATGGCATAAAGGGCATCTACCAACTGTTTTGGCGAGATGGAATTATTCCTGGATAATCCATTCCCATCATAAAAATTCATACCATCGGTTTCCACGCCTTTTGCTGTCCAGAATTCCATAATGGCTCTTGCCCCCGCAGCTGTAGTGGCTGAATGGTAAACTTTCCCGCCGATTTTCCGGAGTAATTTCGATGCTCGCCAATTTACACTCATTTGGTTGGTAATTGTGACTTCGGGAATTACCTGTTTGCCGAAAAACTCCAGAGCAGCGCCAGTTACAAAAATTTTCAATGTCGAAGCAGGGATCATTAGCTGTCTTGCATGATATTCCGCTACAATCACCGGGGTTTTTGAAGTGATATCAACGATCATGTATCCGACGGAGGCGTTTTTCAGCGAGGGATCTTTTCGAAGTGTTTTAAATGCTTCAAGCAATGTGTCGTAAGAAGCGTTAAAATCTCTGTGTTCAGGAACAACTAAGCCACTTTTTACCGAAGATCGCGGGTTGTCGTTTTGACATGAAAAAAGCAATTGCAGGAAAATGAGGAAGAAAAATAAGATACGTTTAGGCCACATGGAATCCGGTTGCTTGTTGCCGGCAAAGATCGTAAAAATCCATATTCGAAGGAAGCAGTGGAGACCAATTTGATAAACTTAATTGTTAAATATCCTTAAATATGTAGATATAATTGGATAAATATTTATTTTTTTGATAGCTTTGTTCTTTAGAATCAGATTAAATAGCGTGAGTTTATGATAAAAAAAGTACTTGTGGCCAACCGTGGCGAGATTGCGGTGAGGGTTATGCGTTCATGCCGGGAACTTGGATTGGTAACAGTTGCGGTATTTTCAGACGTCGACCGCAAGGCCATGCATGTCAGGTATGCCGATGAGGCTTATTGCATTGGGCCGGCGCCATCAAGGGAGAGTTATCTGAACGTTGATGCCATCATAGGGGTGGCAAAAATATCAGGGGCTGATGCTATTCATCCAGGGTATGGATTTTTATCTGAAAATGCAGCATTTTCTGATCGTTGTAAAGCAGAAGGAATCAAATTTATAGGCCCTGATGGCTATGCAATCCGGACTATGGGCGATAAAATAACGGCACGTCAAACAATGATTGCTTCAGGTGTTCCGGTTGTTCCGGGAACCAAGGAGAAACTTTCGGATGAATCGAAAGCGTTTGAAGTAGTGAAGGAAATAGGCTTACCCATTATGATCAAAGCATCGGCAGGCGGTGGTGGAAAGGGAATGAGGCTTGTGAAAACGATTGACGAACTGGTGCCTTTGTTACGCATGGCAAAATCGGAGGCAATGAACGCGTTTGGTGACGATTCGGTTTATATTGAGAAATACATCGAATCACCTCATCACATTGAATTTCAGATATTGGCCGATCAGCATGGAAATGTGATCCATCTGTTCGAACGCGAATGTTCCATCCAGCGACGTCATCAAAAAGTTATTGAAGAGACTCCATCTCCATTGATGACTCCTGAATTGCGATGGGAAATGGGAGAAAAGGCCGTGGCAGCTGCCAAAGCCGTAAAATATGAAGGTGCAGGCACAATAGAATTTATTGTAAGTGATAAGCTGGAATATTATTTCCTTGAAATGAATACCCGCTTACAGGTCGAGCATCCTGTTACCGAGCGTGTGGTTGGCGTGGATCTGGTTAAAGAGCAGATTAAAATTGCCAATGGATTACCATTGTCATTCAAACAGGACGAAATTCGTCAGCACGGACATGCCATCCAATGCCGTATTTATGCCGAAGATCCCGATAATAATTTCATGCCCAATCCCGGTATCATCAAGCATATCACTGTACCATTAGGGCTGGGTGTTCGTTATGATGGATATGTATATGAAGGATACGAGATTCCTATGCATTACGATCCGATGATCTGCAAACTTATTACCTGGGGCATGACACGCCAGGAGTCGATAGCCCGGATGAGGCGTGCTTTATATGAATACAAGATCACCGGGGTTAAGACTTCCATCAAATTCCTTGAGCGCATCATGGATGCTCCGGCATTCATCGAAGGAAAATACAATACCCATTTCATTGAAGACAATCATCAGCGGTTGTTTACTGCCAAATTATGCGGAACTGAATGCGAAGACATGGCTATCCTGACAGTATTTATTGATTATCTTGATAAACTTGCTAAAATTCAGCCTCCTAAAAATTCCGAAAAGACAGGAAGCAACTGGAAAGATTCTGGTCGCAAACGTAATGTTTTACGATTATAACTACCTATGGCATACGAAATAAGTATTGAACATCGCACAGCGAAAATTGAACTCCTTAACAGAGTGGGGTCCAAAGCCCTGATAATGATTGATGACCATAAATACGACATCGACATCGTGGAGGTTGAAAACGGGGTTTATTCTATTATCCACAATGGACATTCATATAATGTTGAGCTCATCAGCGGGGAATCCGGCAAAAAATTTATTGTGAATACTTTCGCGAAAACGTTTAACGCGGAGGTCATTGATGCAGAGTCGAAATACATTCACAACCGAAACCAGGGACTTGAAGTTGAAGGCTCCGACCAGGTTTTATCACCTATGCCCGGAAAGATTGTGAAAATTCCGGTGAATGTAGGCGATGTGGTGACGGTCGGTCAGACCCTGATTGTTGTTGAAGCCATGAAAATGCAAAGCGAATTCAAATCCACTGGTGATAAAATTGTTCAGGCAATTCTTGTGAAGGAGGGAGATACCGTGGATTCACATCAGTTGATGATAAAGCTGGAGAATATTAAAAGCGAAATTTGAAATAGCGAAATTAGTTTTGAATTAATTTTAATTTATGCAGACATTAGAAGAGCGTTACCAGTTTTTTGAAGAAAAAAATCGCAAGGCTGAACTTGGTGGCGGTTTGGAAAAGATTGCCAAGATTCACAAAAATGGCAGAATGACTGCCCGTGAGCGAATATTGACACTTTTGGACGTAAACAGTTTTGTTGAGATGGACAAGTTGGTTATGCATCGTTGTCATGAATTCGGTATGGGGCATAATAAAGTCCCTGGCGATGGAATGGTGACAGGTTACGGCAAGATTGACGGACGTTTGACATTCGTTTTCGCACAGGACTTCACAGTATTTGGAGGAACCATGAGCCGGGCCAACGCCGACAAAGTTGTGAAAATAATGGATATGGCCATGAATATGGGCGCCCCATTGATAGGTCTTAACGATTCCGGAGGAGCCCGCATCCAGGAAGGCGTTGAAAGCCTTGCCGGTTATGCCGATATTTTTTACCGCAACGTGATGGCCTCGGGGGTAATCCCTCAAATTTCTGCAATTCTGGGGCCTTGTGCCGGCGGAGCCGTTTATTCGCCGGCTATAACCGACTTTATCTTCATGGTTAAAGAATCGAGCTACATGTTTGTGACTGGCCCTGAAGTGATAAAAACTGTGACACACGAAGAGGTGACCATGGAAGAATTGGGTGGCGCTATGTCGCACAATACCAAAAGTGGTGTGGCCCATTTTGCAGCCGAAAACGATGAGCAGGTTTTACTGATGATCAGGGAGCTTATGAGTTTCCTCCCGGCAAATAATATGGAAGATCCACCCGCGCAGCCATGTACTGATGATGTGATGCGCCAGGATGAGAAGCTGCAAACCGTGGTTCCGGCCGATCCAAACAAACCTTACGACATGAAAGATATCATCACTTCGGTGGTAGATAACCATAATTATTTTGAAGTAATGCCACATTACGCACAGAATATCCTGACGGGATTTGCTCGTCTGGGTGGCAAACCTGTGGGTATTGTTGCAAATCAGCCTGCCTTCCTGGCCGGTGTGCTGGATATCAATTCATCCATCAAAGCCGCCCGGTTTGTGCGGTTCTGCGATTGTTTCAATGTTCCGCTTATCACCTTCGTTGATGTTCCAGGTTTTCTGCCTGGAACCAACCAGGAGTTTGGCGGGATAATCAAGCATGGGGCAAAGTTACTCTATGCATTCTCGGAGGCCACTGTCCCAAAAATCACACTTATCACACGTAAAGCCTATGGTGGCGCTTATGATGTGATGTCGAGCAAGCATATCGGAGCTGACGTGAATTATGCCTATCCCACTGCAGAAATTGCCGTTATGGGCCCTGAGGGTGCAGTCAACATAATTCACAAAGGAAAACTAAATGAAAACGACCGTACTGAAGCTGTCGACAATTACCGGCACACTTTTGCAAATCCTTATAAAGCGGCCGAACTTGGTTATATAGATGAGATTATTCTGCCACGTCAGACTCGAATGAAACTAATTCAGGCTCTGGAACTTACACATAATAAAAGAAAAACCATCCCGCCAAAGAAACATGGGAACATCCCACTGTAACATTCAAAAATCTTCGTAACTTTGCCTTTCTAATGCAACCAGTTGAGCATTTTATTTGTCTGATTAAAATGCCCTTGTTGTTATAATGTTGCAAATCCGATGAACCCGCTCAAATCGCTGATTCAATCAATACCGTTACTTTTACTTTTGACGGTTTCCGGCCATAACCAGGAAAGCCGCAGCCGTTTGATGTCTCCTGTTTATCCCTATACGGCAAGAATACACGACTCGATTTCAGCTATGAGGCTTCCTTTGCTTCAGCTTCCCGAAAAGTACCGTAACCGGTCGCTGCCTGTTGTGGTTGATAATTCCCAGAATATTTTCTGGCCAGGAATCAAGGATCAATATATGTTTTACAGTTGTCAACAATATTGTGGAGTTGCCTATGTGTTTGGATATGAAATTAACAGGTTGCGGAATCAAACGGGTTGGTTTTGGGAAAATAGTTATCCAACACATTATACGTGGAATTTCATGAATAATGGTGACCGTTTTACCGGGGTCAATTTCCTGCAAAGTTTTGAGGTCATCAAACAACAGGGACATATGACATCCATCGATTGGGGAGTGGATACAACTACCTCCTTCCTTGGCTGGGCCAGTGGATATGATAAATACTACCGGGGTATGTTTAACCACCTGAAACAGGTATACTCAATCAAGATCAACAATGCCGATGGAATTAACACTTTGAAGAATTATTTATACGACCATCTTGATGGCTCCCCTTATGGCGGCATTGCCTGTTTTACTACCAGCAGCGGGACACTTTATAACATGCCGGTACTGCCTGCCGGGTCAGCTGAAGATGGGAAAAATGTAATCCTGTATTGGCAACCTGATCCGGTTCACGGATTGACGGTTGTTGGTTATAACGATTCAATCAGGTATGATTTAAATAATGATGGACAGTATACTAATCACCTTGATATCAACAACGATGGATTGGTTGATGCCCGCGATTGGGAAATCGGGGGATTTAAGATTGCCAATTCATATGGGTATTGGTGGAGTAATGACGGGTTCGTGTATGCACTCTACAGCTCTTTTGCCAGGAATTTTATCGAAGGAGGAGTTTGGAATAACAGAATATATGTAGTAGAGGCCGATACAGCTTATCGGCCGCTTCTGACGCTCAAAGTGAAGCTGAATTACAACTCCCGCAACCGTATCCGGATTCTGGCCGGGGTTAGCAGTGATACTCTTCATCAGATACCAGATCATGAAATTAACTTTCCAATCTTTAATTTTCAGGGGGGCGACAATCTGATGCAGGGAGTTGAGTTGCTACCCGATGCCAACACCATTGAATTTGGACTTGATGTTACCCCTTTGCTCAATTTTGTATCAGCGGGAGAAGCTGCACGTTATTTTTTAATGATTGAAGAACGTGACCCCGACAACCTTGGTCAGGGTGTGATTCAACAGGCATCTTTTATCAATTATCAAAATGGAACCCATGAATTTCCGGTTAGCGAAGAGAATGTTATCATAAAAGACAATAATGTTACTATGGTTTCAGCTGTTGGTACAATGGCAAAGCCAATTGTTCAGATTACTTCAAACAGCCTTCCTCCTGTGGTTGCGACACAACCTTATCATGTACAATTAATGGCCTCCGGCGGGAAACCGCCATATAACTGGTCTTTTAATGAAAACTATACTAAATTTCCCTCAAATGGTGCGATTCCAATGATCACCGGGGCTTCGATACAAAATCACCAGGAATTTAAATCGTACGTTGCTGTGGCCCTGCCTTTCAGTTTTCCCTTCTATGGAATAAAATATGACACCATTTATGTTAACGATTTTGGATTTGTAACCTTCGATCCACAGTATTTGCCTGAACCTTACATCACCGATGAAATGAATATGCTGGAGATGTTTGCCTCAATAATACCTTCATTCTCACAGCAATACACCTACCAGGCCAATGATGATGGCATCTGGTTCCAGGCTGATACCTGCCGGGCCATAATACGATGGAAGATATCCGTTTCAGGGTATGTAACCAATTCGGTAAACGATTTTGCCTTGATTTTATTCCCTGACGGTCAATTTGAATTCCGATATGGCACGATGAATAACCAAGGCTTCCTGCATACTTTTTATTCAGGCATCTCGAAAGGAGATGAGCAGAATTTCAATTTAGAGACCCAATGGAATGCAAATGATGTATCGGGCAAGAGTTACCGCTTTTTACCACCGGTACTACCCGCCGGCCTTTCAATGGGAAAGGAGGGTTTGCTCTCGATCACGGCTGCAGATTCCTCACAAATCTACGATATTCCTATTCAGGTGGCTGATGCCGGGAAGATAACTGATTCAAAAGTTCTCATGTTATCCGGCGGATTGGAAATTGCCCATCAACTTAACAGTGTGGCTGGTAACCAGCTGGAATTCGGCAGTATGGCCACTTTGAAACTGACGCTTAATAATACATCAACAAAACCCATTCAGAATCTGACATTGAAAATCAAATCTTTGGATTCACTGGTTCAAATTTCCGATAGCCTGACCACGGTCGAACTGCTTCAACCAGGAACTCCACTCACAATTGACGCTGCATTTTCATTTGGTTTATATCAGAGATTACCCGATGATTTCCCGGTGATAATAGCAATGCAGGCGCAATCAGGCCAGCAGATTTGGAAGAAAGAGATGAGGTTTCAGGTTGCTGGCAACAACCTGGTTATTGCATCACCCCGGTTTTGGGATGGAGATAACGATATTTTAGACCCAGGTGAAGTGGGCGATCTCATTGTACCAGTAGAAAATTATGGCTCCCTCCAAGGATATAATCTTGTCTTGAAGCTTATCTCACACGATACCCTGGTTTCCATACTTTCTGAATCTTCCATTCCGATTGATCGACTTGGACCCTATTCAAAAAATGATTTTCACTTTCAAATCGGGGCATCTTGTAATACCCCGGGCGGACATAATGCATTAATGAAAGTAGAACTATCTGATTCTTCCGGAATTATTGTAACAAATAACTTTAGTCTGAATTTGGGGAAAAAACCAGTTGCACTTGTTAATCTCGCGGCTTCAAAAACATCTTTTTTGGCCATGCGAAAAGCTCTGGATAGTCTTCGGGTCGGGTATGATACCCTGACCGGATTGCCATTCGAGTATAACCGGTATCAATGTATTTTTCTTCTTCTTGGAATTTCATCGCAAGGTTCCCATTCATTGACTGTTAATGAAGCCACCTCCCTTGCCGGATACCTTACCAATGGCGGAAATCTTTATATGGAAGGTTATCATACCTGGTATTATCTGAACAAAACCCCGCTTCATCCATGGTTTAAATATACCACTGCAAAGATTCCGGTATATAACTATCCTTCAGCCAATGGTATACAGGGCACTATCACCGATTCAATGACATTTACTAATTCTGGTGTTCAGAATTTAGCTGTTTTTAGTTTTGTACCTGTCGATCCTGCCTACTCTACATTCGTTAATTCCGATAACCCCGCAAAAAATCTTGAAATTGTGTATGATGGCGATGATTATAAAACCATTGGAACATTTCTCGATTTTGGTTCATTAAACGGAACGACCAATTCCTCCTCGCAGCAAAAATTAATGGAGCGGTACCTTGAATTTTTTGAACTGAATATTACCGGGCCCTTTCCCTACTTTCATGCCGGAAATACAATGGTTTGCCAAAATAAAAGCCTGAGTTTCACCGACGATTCCTTCAACAATATCACCAGCCGGAATTGGGAATTTGAAGGTGGAACACCGGTAACAAGTACCGAGGCGAACCCCGCGGTTGTTTATATGAATACTGGTAAATTTGATGTCAGGCTGACTGTTTCAAACGGGGTTCAAAGTAAATCAATACTGAAGAAAGACTATATTACCGTTGGTAATTGCACCGGATTCGAAGAACCTTCTGCATCGCCGATTTTCAGGATTTTTCCGAACCCGGCTTCAGAAAATGTGACAATTGAGATCGATAAGAAAATCAGTGGAAATTGTAATTTGATTTTGTTTGATTTCACGGGATGTAAGGTGATGGATCTTCAACGTATAGTTCCTTCAGGAAACCGCATCAGCCTTGACCTTTCCGGTTTGAGAAAAGGCCTTTATTTCCTGAGGGTACAGGTTGGGGAATCGAATTCGACACTTAAACTGATCAGAAACTGATCATCTTCGCAATTAAACATTCCTTACCTTTGAACTTTCTTTCATCAACTGAATCCGATGGTACAATTAAAGCAGCAGATTGAAACCTTATCCAGATCATTTTTTGATGAGGTGGTGGCCATCCGGCGACATTTTCATCAAAATCCGGAATTATCGTGCGAGGAATACCAGACGGCTGAATTTATCTGTAACAAGCTCGATGAATATGGGATCCGGTATCAAAATGGTGTAGCCGGAACCGGTATTGTCGGTTTGATTGAAGGGAAAAATGCTTCGATACGCTGTATTGCACTCAGAACAGATATGGACGCTTTGCCGATCAAAGAAGAGAACAATGCAGTCTATAAATCGGCTATTCCGGGTAAAATGCATGCCTGCGGACATGATGTGCACATGGCCTGCCTGCTTGGCGCTGCAAAGATCCTGCATTCAATAAAGGATCAGTTTGAAGGTACCGTAAAATTGTTGTTCCAGCCATCTGAAGAGTCCTATCCGGGTGGCGCTATCACGATGATCAACGAAGGAGTACTTGATAATCCGAAACCTGAGGTTGTTATTGCCCAACATGTAATCAACGACCTTAATGCCGGCGATATCGGGTTGAAACCCGGACCCTATATGGCCTCGACCGATGAAATTTTTATAACAGTCAGAGGAAAAGGAGGCCATGCTGCCACCCCAAACCAGGTGATCGATCCTATCCTGATCGCATCGCACCTCGTTGTCGCGCTTCAGCAGATTGTGAGCCGGAATGCCGATCCGTTGATGCCTACTGTAGTTTCATTTGGAAAGATAACCGGTGATGGCCGCACAAACGTAATACCCGATGAGGTAAAAATTGAAGGAACGGTGCGTACCTACAACGAAACATGGCGTAAAGAGGTTCATCAACTGATTAATAAAATATCCACAAGCATTGCCGAAGGTATGGGCGCTTCCTGTATTGTTCGGGTTTCGCACGGATACCCGTTCCTAAACAATGATCCTGGTGTGACAGAAAATCTTCATTCGCTGGCTTCCCAATATTTAGGCCACGATCATGTTAAAGATCTGGAACAACGAATGACAGCCGAGGATTTTGCCTATTTCGCCCAACGGCTGCCATCCTGTCTGTACCGGCTCGGCATATCCAACGAAGTTAAAGGTATAAACTCAAATCTTCATACCGCTACTTTCGATGTGGACGAAAAATGCCTCCAAACCGGAATGGGCTTATTGGCATGGTTCGCCTGCAACCTCCTTAAACCAGAAAAAAATGTAAATACCCTGTGATCAAAAGCCACAATAATACAATGCCTGACACGCCTCAGTTTTCCCGTCATGCATCTCGTGGCACTTGTCTCGTTTCATTTATCATTTGTCACTTGTCTTTTGTTATTCGTCATTTGACGCTTTTCACCATCTGTTTCATCTCTTTTCATTCTTTCGCTCAGGACGTTAAACCTGTGGCTCCAATGCTTCTGCCTTTTCAGCAAGATGCTCCTAAGCCCGGAAACAACGAACAACAGGCTCTTCAGTTTTATCAGAACCGTGAATTCGATAAGGCAGCTGAGATATATGAGCGATTATATGAGAAGCGGCCATCATACTATTATTACCAATACCTTTTGTTTTGCCTGGTAGAGATGAAGGAATACGGAAAAGCCGAACGTTTGGTTAAAAAATGCCAGCGGGCTGAACCGGATGCGCCCAAATATCAGGTCGATCTTGGATATATAAACTATCGTGCCGGAAATCAGGATAAAACAAAAAAGCTCTATGATGAGGCTCTGAAAAAACTGACAGCCAATCAGCAACAGGTCTTCGAACTGGCAAATGCTTTCATGGTCAGGGGAGAAAATGAATATGCAATTCGCACTTATCAGAAAGGCAGGCAGCTTTTGAACAATTCTTATCCCTTTGGATTTGAAATGGCCAGTGTGTATGAACGAACGGGCGATTTTACCAAAGCCATTGAGGAATACCTTAACCTCCTTGAAGTAAAAAAATCCTATTTTAATACAATACAGGATCGGATACAGATGATACTTGCATTCGATGCGAATAACGAGAAGAATGAAATTTTACGGAAGATTCTCCTGACCAGGGCACAAAAGGATCCCGATAAAACCTATTACAGCGAACTTCTCTGGTGGTACTCGATCCAGCAAAAGGATTTTGATCTGGCGCTCATCCAGGCCAAAGCTCTTGACCGGCGTCTTAAAGAGAATGGGGAAAAGCTGGTATCATTGGCTAACCTGGCAGTTTCTAACGAAAAATTTGATGTTGCAATTGAATGTTACCAGTACGTCGTTTCAAAAGGAACATCATGTTCCAATTATGATTACGGCCAACGGGAGCTTGTAAACACACGTTATCTGAAAATCATTTCGGAACCCTCTCCTCAGAAAAAACAACTTGAAATACTTGAAAAAGAATTACAGGATGAGTTAATGAAATCTCCTGAAGATCCTTCTAATATCGGAATAATGAAGAATCTCGCACATATTAGATCATTTTATTTGGGGAAGTCAAAGGAATCAATTGATTTATTGAATCAGGCGATCAAAATGCCCGGGATTACTGCGGCCGAACAGGCAAAGTGTAAAATTGAACTTGCAGATATCCTTTTGTTTACTGATGATGTTTGGGAGGCTACACTTCTTTATCAGCAGGCTTACCACGATTTTAAAAATGATGTGCTGGGCCAGGAAGCCAAGTTTAAAAATGCCAAACTTTCCTTTTATATCGGGGAATTCAAATGGGCCAAAGCCCAGTCTGATATTTTGAAGGCGGCCACTTCGAAGCTAATCTCCAACGATGCCATCGCATTGTCGTTGCTCATCAGCGAAAATTTTGATCCCGATAGCAATACTGTAGCGCTTGGCATATACGCAAGAGCCGATTTGCTTGACTACCGTAATGAAGAAGATCAGGCGCTTACAGCTCTCGATTCCATACCGGTGATCTTTGCCGAGCATCCGATCTTACAGCAGGTGTTGTATAAAAAAGGGGAAATTAAGGGCAAACAGGGAAAGTATAAAGAAGCAGATAGCTTGTTTCAACTGCTTGTTAAAGAATTTCCCGGTGAAATAATGGCCGATGAAGCGCTCATGCATGCTGCGGCTCTTAACATGAAACAATTGAATAACCCGGATAAGGCTATGTTGTTGTATCAGGAATTGCTCGATCAATATCCGGGAAGTATTTTCGTGCCAGAAGCCAGAATACAATTCAGGAGGTTGCGGGGAGATAAGGTCCAATAATAATTCTAAAAATTATGATCCGGCCAAAAAAACATTTGGGTCAACATTTTCTTCGCGATGAAAACATTGCGCGAAAGATTGTTGATTATTTAAACCATGAGCATCCGTTGGTGCTGGAAGTCGGCCCCGGAATGGGGGTGTTGACAAAATATATACTGGAAAAATCCGAATTTGATTCCTATTTCATGGAGGTGGATCGCGAATCAGTTGATTATCTGAATGCGAAATATACGGAAATCGCTGGTCGATTAATACAGGCAGATTTTTTATCGTATGATCTTGAAAAATTTCCACCATCGCGCAGTTTCACATCCACAAAAAAGATTGACATACCCTGCCCATTGCCGAAATTTACCGTGATTGGGAATTTTCCTTACAATATATCATCCCAGATTCTCTTTAAGGCACTCGAAAACCGCGACCGCGTTCCGGAAGTCATCGGAATGTTCCAGAAGGAGGTTGCCGAGCGAATCGCAGCGCCACCTGGAAATAAAACCTATGGTATCATCAGTGTACTTTTACAGGCTTTTTACGACATCGAATATCTGTTCACCGTGAATGAATCGGTGTTCTCTCCTCCACCAAAAGTTAAATCGGCGGTAATTCGCCTTAAAAGAAACAACACAGCGAAATTGGAATGTGATGAAGCATTTTTTATCCATTTAGTCAAGACTGCTTTTAACCAACGCCGGAAGACATTGCGAAATGCAATTCGCCCGCTGCTTCCTGCTTCAGCAGCCACAAGACTTTCAGAGCCTTCGACCTTGTCAGGTTATCTTGAACTCCGCGCTGAACGACTTTCGGTAAATGATTTCGTTAAGCTTGCCTTGGAATTATCAAACATTTCATGACATAATGACTGTAATATTTTCAGGTTTTTATCGTCTGGCATGACAATTGTGATAATTTAGACTAAGTAAAAATAATTTATAATTCCGCATAAATTTAGAAGTCTATGTCAATCCGTTCTCACATTAAAATTTTTATTTTTTTTCTGTTCTTTGCCACCAGTAATTTTTTATTTTCTCAAAACGGGGTCATCAGGGGCCGCGTATTTAATCATAAGAATAATGAACCGGTTCCATTTGTGAACATCATCATCGATGGAAAACCAACACAGGGAGCCACGAGCGATATTGATGGGAAATATTTCATTTCCGGGGTTTCTCCCGGATATACACGTTTGGTGGCATCCTCCGTTGGATTTAAAAAATTCACTTCTGATGATTTTCTTGTGACCAATGCTAAAACGACCGACCTGAATATAGGTCTCGATGAACAGGTAACTACTCTCGCCCAGGTGGAAGTCAAACCTTCTGTGGTTCAGCGAAATGAAGAGGTTCCTGTGTCATTGCAAAAACTTACTATCCAGGAGATTGAGCGAAGCCCCGGCTCGAACCGCGATATTTCAAAGGTCATCCAGAGTCTCCCCGGCGTGGCTTCATCACCTTCATTCCGCAACGATGTCATCGTAAGAGGAGGTGGTCCCGGAGAAAACCGTTTCTACCTCGATGGGGTTGAAATACCATACCTTAACCATTTTTCGACACAGGGCGCATCCGGCGGCCCGGTTGGCATAATCAATGTCGATTTTATCCGTGAAGTGCAATTGTACTCAAGCGCATTTCCCACAACACGCGGCAATGCCCTGAGTTCAGTTATGGACCTCCGCCAGGTGGATGGCAACAAGGAGAAATTCGGAGGACGGATTTCGCTTGGTTCAAGCGACCTTGCCCTGACCCTGAACGGACCGATTACAAAAAACTCATCGATGATCGTGTCATTACGCCGTTCTTATCTGCAACTTCTGTTCAGCGCATTAAAACTGCCATTTCTTCCGACTTACAATGATTACCAGTTTAAATATAAGATCGACCTCGATAAACGGAACCAGCTTTCGGTCATATCCATTGGGGCGCTTGACAAAAATAAGCTGAACACCGGTATTGCAAACCCCGATGCATTTCAGAAGTATATTCTGCAATCGCTCCCGGTAAACAATCAGTGGAGTTACGTGTTTGGCCTTGTCTATCGTCATTTCCGGGCCAAAGGATTTGATACCTGGGTTCTGAGCCGCAACATGCTTAACAACGATCAGATCAAATATACCAACAATGTGGAGGTTCCCGACAGCCTTTTGCTTAAGTACAATTCGCAGGAGATTGAGAATAAGTTCCGATACGAAGGACTTACGGACCTGGTAAAATGGAAAATCACATATGGCGCCGGTCTTGAATATGCGAAATACACAAATAGTACCTATCAGAAAATTTTTGTTGCAAATCAGGTTCGTACGCTCGATTATAACTCGAAGATTGAAATGTGGAAGTGGAATGTTTTCGGACATGTTAACCGTGCTTTTTTCAATGACCGGCTGAATCTTAACCTTGGAATCAGGATGGATGCCAACAATTATTCTGACAACATGAATAACCTGTTTAAACAGTTTTCTCCAAGGTTTTCAGCTTCCTATGCTTTTGTTCCCGATAAATTCTTTATCAATTTCAACATAGGAAGATATTATCAGCTTCCGGCTTACACATCACTTGGATTCCGCAACAACAGCGGCATCCTGGTTAATGATTCCCTGGGCATTAAATATATTTCGGCCGACCATTTGGTGTTAGGGCTTGAATATCATCCGGTACAAACTGCCAAAATTTCACTTGAGGGTTTTTACAAATATTACCGCAATTATCCCTTCTCGATCCGCGATTCGGTTGCCCTGGCGAGCAAAGGTACTGACTTTGGAGCCGTAGGTGATGAACCGTTGCTGCCCATTTCGAAAGGACGTGCCTATGGATTTGAAGTGCTGGTAAGAAATTCCGACCTTTTCAAATTCAATTTAATAATGACCTATACATTCGTTCGCAGCGAGTTTACAAATTATACAGGTCAGTATATCCCTTCAGCCTGGGATAACCGTCACCTGATCAATTTCACGCTGGGGAGGAAATTTAAGCACAACTGGGAAATCGGCGCCAAATGGCGGTTTGCAGGGGGGCAACCATATACGCCATGGGATATGAACAAATCGAGCCTTGTGGCAGCCTGGGATGCGCAGGGCAGAGGATATCTCGATTATAATGCCTTTAATACCCTGCGCCTTCGTTCGTTCAACCAGCTTGATATCCGGATCGACAAGGGATTTTATTTTAAAAAATGGTCATTGATGTTCTATCTTGATATCCAGAATGTATTGAATTTTCAATCTCAACAGCCCGATTTGTTGGTTAATACCCAGGAAGATGGATCAGTTGTGAAATATGTTGATCAGGAAGGCCAGGAGCGATATAAACTTCGTACAATTGAAAATAAGGCAGGTACCATTCTGCCCGCCATCGGCATCATGATCGATTTTTAACTTTGCTTTGGAGTAGTCTAATCCTGATATTAAATCCTGGTTTTATAGGTCAGCCGGTTTTTAAAATCACGAAAGAAATAAAAGTCACTCTTACGATATCTGAATATCTCCCGAATAGGTGTCTTTACCATTTTTGAGTAGACAAATAAAAAAGTAAGCGATCCAACTGCATAACTCACATTAGTTGACCAGGCAGCGCCGATACCACCAAAACGGGGAATCAGGAACAGGTTCAGGATGAAGTTGATAACCAGTGCCGGCATAAAGGTGTATATGGCGATCTGAGGTTTTCCCATGCCTGTAAGGCGACTATTGAGGATCCTGAACCCGACAAGGATAAGAATCCCTGGAAGGACAACCTGGATCATAGGAACACTTTGGATAAATTCCTGCCCGAAGATCATAGGGATAAGATATGGGGCTGCAAAAAATATCAAAAGTCCTGCAACAAGTCCTATCAATAGTGAAACTCTGAAGATGGAGGCAACGGTACGGTGAACGAATTGGTCATCTCGGGTATTTGCGCTACGACTTAACACTATCGACTCGATTGCAAATGGAATGTGCCATAACTGTTCGGCTATCTGCATGGCCAATGAATAGAAACCTACCTCTTCAAGAGTGGACAGTTTCTTAAGCATCAGAATATCGAGCCGGTAATTCAGTTGCATGATGAATATCGCGATGGCATTAACGATGCCAAGCTTTACCATACTTTTCATAATCCCTTCATGGTATTTCCAGGTGATATTATACCTGAATTCAACAATGACCATTCGGAAGGTGAAAAAAAACATGATAAAATTGGCCAGGGCAATTGAAATGAATGCGCCCAATACCGACATTTTAAGCCCCCACACAAAAAGTATTGTAAGCAGCAGGGTCATGATTGTTGGCCCGGCATTGAGAACAGCCGCACGTTTTATATCCTCTTTTCCCAGGAAAACCCCGCCAGCAAAGACATTTGTGAGAAGAAGGGGAATCGTAAGCAACACCAGTACGATGATAAGTGGATCGAAAGGCTGGCTTTCTGAAAAAAAATAGACCAACCCGCATATTATGATACTTAACGCGCTTGTCCACAAAAGTAGAATAACCAAAGCTGAAACAATGTGGTCTTCGGGCAGAAGTTTATTTCCGATGTGGTAAATAGCGCTACGCCGGATACCAAGCTGGGTAAAACCTATTACCATTACAGGTACCACGATAATGGCAGAATAGAGACCGAATCCTGCAGCCCCCAACATCCGAGAAAGGATTACACTGATAGCCAGGCTGCTGATGGTTACCATCAGATTGCTTCCGAGGAAACTGAGAATATCGCGCAGGTACGTTCTTTTGGCCATTTCGCTCTATCATTTCCTCCACTCAGGCAACCTGCCCGGGGTTACTGGCGCTCCCAGGTTTTCCAACGCTTTTTCCAGTTCAGGAATATCCATATCGCCAATTTGCCTGATCTGATCGTACACTGGCGGAAATTCGGCTTCAAGGATTGCATAGGCATCCTTCTGAGTTTGCGAAGGGTCGCTTGTTGACGACCAACTTATCCAACTGAGTTTCCCAAGACGGCTGTTTAGCGGCACGGGTGCAGGAGGATTTTCCTCTTCGCTGGGTTTATTTGTGTTGCGGTTGAATTTGACATTGAGGATTTCATCAAGCCGAACCTGCACTTCACGAGCTTTCTTCATAAGTTCGGGACTGGCAGATGGGGTGCTGTTCAACGCCTGCAGGATGCTAATAGCACGATTATTCAATGCTTCGGCATAATGCTCTGTCCCCTGCATCACACGGGTGATTTCGGCTACCTTCTTATGGAAATCAACCATTGCCCGGCGATCGATAGCTGGCATTGTAGTGTTGTTAAGCACAATAGCGTTGAATTCAACAGGCCCGGCTAATGGTTTGGTCTCCCCATTAACGGTCAGAGTCATGCTGACTTTGTATTTCCCGGGCATGGCCAGAACACCACTACCATTGTCGCCCAATGGATCAAATTTATCGGTTTCAACAATCCTTGCCGACTGGTATCTAAGATCCCAATATAAACGATTGATCCCTTTCGATGTACTTTTTCGGATTATTCGCACCGGATTTCCATTTTCATCAGTTACCGTAAAAGTGAGGAATGGTTCAATTTCCAGTTTTTCTGCCCGGAGGTCAGCCTCAGAAGGTTGTGGGATACGTTCTCCTTTTTTAAATAATTCTGACTCCTTCTCTTTTCTGATATCCTTTTTAGTCTTGGGAACCTCCTTGATAAAATATGTGAAAACAGCTCCAAAATCTGGATTTTTAGCAACAAATACCATCGATCCCTGCGAGCCTTTCGTGTCGGTTGGCAGGTACATGAGGGCATCCTTCACCGGGAACAGATACCCGTTTTGATCAAGATTCTCCTTTTTCAGGTTACGCAACGGGGTGTAATCATCGAGTATATAGAATCCTCGTCCGAAGGTGGCAAGTACCAGGTCGTTTTCACGTTTCTGGATGGCGATGTCTTTCACACATACCGAAGGAAGCCCCGATTTCAGCTGTATCCAGTTCTTGCCTCCATCGATGGTAAAGAAACACCCGAATTCCGTTCCGACGAAAAGAAGATCGGGATTGATATAATCCTGGATGATGGTGTGGACCGTGCCGTTTTCGGGAAGGTTTCCGGCAATAGAACTCCAGGTTTTCCCTTTGTCGGTACTTTTAAGGAGGTAGGGCTTGAAATCATCGCGGAGAATGTTGTCAAAGGAGACAAATACTGCATTTTCATCAAAGCGGGATGCGAAGATGTCGCTGACATATGTGTTTTCAGGAATGCCAGGGAAATTGTAAACTTTAGTCCAGGTTTTAGCATCTTCAGAAATCTGAATCAGACCATCATCGGTTCCGGCATACAATAGGTTTTCTTTTATTGGCGATTCATCAAAGGAGATGATGGTTCCATAAAGCGATGTTGAAATATCTTTCTGAACGGCATCAATTGGCCAGTATTTACCCATCACCGGCCAGGTGTTGCGGTCGATGTTCGCGGTAAGGTCATCGCTGATAACCTGCCAGGTATTTCCCCGATCGTCGCTTCGAAAAACCTTGTTGGCCATTGTATAAAGGCGGGTACGTGAATGTGGACTGATGATCAGCGGAGTGTTCCAGTTCCATCTGTAGCTGTCTTCTCCTATGCGCGGCTCAGGCCTTATATCAACAGCCTCCTGGCTTTTACGGTCGTAACGTACCATTCCTCCGTATTGCGATTCGGCATAAACGATATTGGGATCAACCGGGTCGATCTGTGACCAAAAGCCGTCACCGCCGTTGGTGTAGAACCAGTCATCAGATAATACTCCGGCTCCGGCAGTCGTACGAGAAGGGCCACCCATGCTGTTGTTGTCCTGGGTGCCGCCATAAACATAATAGAATGGTGTGGAATTGTCGACCTGTACGCGGTAAAATTGCACGACAGGCAGGTTCGACTTGAAAATAAACTCTTTGCCCCCGTCGAAAGTTTCATAGGCGCCGCCATCGCTGCCGATAAAGAAATGTTTGGTGTCATCGGGATCGATCCACATGGCATGATCATCCACGTGGCGCTTGTTGTTGCCAACCCGATTCCATGTTTTCCCGCCATCTTCGGTGACCTGCGAAAAAGTTTCAACTGAATAGACTTTATTCACATCCTTGGGATCACAAAAAATCTCATTATAATACTGGCCTTGGGCCGAATGGTCGCTCATCTTCTGCCACGAGGCTCCACGGTCGCTGCTGCGGTAAAACCCCTTTGCTTCCGGAGTTGATTCGATGATGGCATACAACACATCAGGATTTACAGGCGAGATATCCAATCCGATACCGCCCATATCTGCCCCTGGCAGGCCTGAAGTCAGTTTATCCCATGATTCACCGGCGTTGGTCGACTTGTAAATTGCCGTTTCCGGACCACCACCGATCTTGGTAAACACATGTCGTCTTCGCTGTTCCGACGATGCATACAAAACATCCGGATTCCGCGGATCCATGATTACGTTGTTCACTCCGGTATTTTCACTGATTTCAAGGACTTTCTTCCAGGTTTTTCCGCCATCGGTGGTTTTATATAAGCCACGTTCGCCACCTGGCCCCCAAACTGAACCTTCGGCTGCCACATAAACGACATCAGAATTGCGTGGATCGATAAGGATTTTTCCGATCTGGCGAGAATCTTTCAACCCCATATTTTTCCAGCTCTTCCCATTGTCGGAACTCTTATAAACACCATTCCCGTAGCCAAGCGAACGTTGATGGTTATTTTCGCCGGTACCAACCCAAACTACATTGCTGTTGTTCGGATCAATTACAACGCAGCCAATGGAATAAGTCCCATTATTGTCGAATACAGGATCAAAAGTAGTTCCATTGTTGACGGTTTTCCATACATGGCCCGAGGCTACAGCTACGAACCATTCGCTGTGGTTTTTCGGATTTACTGCAAAATCAGCGATACGTCCCGAACAAAATGCCGGCCCTATGCTACGGAATTTCAAACCGGTCACAAGTTTAGAATTATAAACCGAATCTTCTTTGGGCTTGTCATTATCAGTGGATTTTTCTTTTGATTTATCCTTCTGCTTTTCCTTAACCTTCGATTTATCCTTTGATTCGACTATTACGGCTTCCTTTTGTTTTATCTTTTCTTCTGATTTTATTTCCTGTTTTTTCTCAGCAGAAGCAGGCTGCATAAGGCATAATAAAAACGCTCCGACCAGGAGCCACAATGATAAGCGTGATAATTTCATAGTTTGTTTTTTGTTAAGTTCATTTTATCAATTCACCATTTGCACAAGGTTGCTTCGCAATTCGCTATTCTTTACCTGCTAAGCATTGAATCGCCTCCAGCGAAGGTTTTATGATTCCTTTCTCTGTAATAATTCCGGTAATATATTTCGCGGGAGTAACATCGAACGAGGGATTAAATGCTGAAGATCCGGGGGAACACACGAGTATCCTGACACGACAGCCATCATCTGCAATCCCATCCTGGTAAAGAACTTCATCTTCGTTTCGTTCTTCGATCGGAATATGGCTGCCATCGGCACATTCCATATCGATAGTTGATGTTGGAGCTGCCACATAAAATGGTATGCCATATTCTTTTGCGGCGATGGCCTTTTCGAGAGTCCCTATCTTGTTGGCCGTGTCGCCATTGGCGGCGATGCGGTCTGCCCCTACGATCATCATGTCAATTTTTCCCAACGACATTAGCCAGGCGCCTGCATTGTCGGGAATGATCGTGTGCGGAACGCCGGCCTGATTAAGTTCCCAGGCGGTGAGTCGGGCTCCCTGGCTTCGCGGCCTTGTTTCATCAGCATAAACAAAAATTCTCTTTCCCTGCTGATGGGCAAGGTATACAGGGGATAAAGCGGTGCCGTAATCAACAAAGGCAAGCCATCCCGCGTTACAGTGGGTCTCAATATTCATCCCCTCGCGGATGAGTGTATTTCCAAATTCTCCTATTTTCCGGGAATCGGCAACATCGCGGTCGGCTACCTGTTGTGCTGTAGAAACAGCCGCTGCAGGTGAAATAAGGGCCGCGTTATAGACCTTTTGCACGGCATAAAACAAGTTACGCGCTGTCGGGCGTGTTGATTCAATAGTCAGCCTGGCATTATCTATGAATGAATGGAAACCAGTTTCCGGGGCTTCCAGGGCCGCCTGGGCCATGGCAAAACCCGCTATTGCCCCTATGGCTCCAGCCCCTCGCACCATCATGGTGCGGATGGCATGGCAACTATCTGAAAATGTTTTTGCCTCCTGAATATTGAAATGAAAAGGTAACAGGTTCTGTTCGATGAAAAAAACTGACGTTCCCTCCATCCATACTGTCCTGTAATAGAATCCGTTGACTATCAAAATTTATTAATAGACGATGAGTATAGTATCGCGGGTAGCATAAGGGGGCATTTGAATAGTGAAGCTCCCGTTTAAGGATATGCCTTGGTAGGTGGCAAAACTTTTGGTGTAAAACTTCCGGGGATAAAGACGGGCAAAACGAACACGACCTGCTCCGTTGGTCATGGCCGTGCGAACCAATACCCTTTCATTAAGGCTGTCTAAATAAAGGTACACGTACGCCCCGAATAGGAATATCCCTTGCTGGGTTTGAACAATCACATTGAGGGTAGCTGAATCAGGGTCTGTATTTTCCCATTCGGGAATTGGAGTAGGTTCGGGGTTTGTCTTTTTGCAAGATACCCAGAACAATGTCAGAAATATCAGCGGAGATAGAAAATAAATCAGAAATTTCCGCACCATAATGCAAGGTTAGAATATTTTAATGCCAAGGCTGATTACCCAAACGTTATTCTTAGACTCAAATTTATAATCCTGCACATTCTGAATTAATTGGTTCAGCCCGATTTGGTAACGTACATCGAGTGTTAACATCCATACATCGACTCCTGCGCCTGCCTGAATCGACCAGTTTACCGATTTTAAGTTACCGCTGGTAAGCGGTCCGGTACTTGTTCCTCCCTCAGAAATGCTTTTGTTAACAACAAATGAAGCTGCCGGTCCGGCAAGAATGCGCAGATTGGCGAAATCGCCCTTGATAATTTGAAAACCTAAAAGTAAGGGAACATCGATAGAACCAATCTTGACATTCTGTTTCCAATTGCTGATATTACTTGTGAAGACGCCCCCCTGGGTGGTGTAATATACTTCAGGCTGAACGTAAAATCGGTTGCCGATGCGTGCAAAGGCGCCAAACTGGAATCCGGATTTGAAACTGGATGTGACTGTATCAATGTTGATGGAAAGTTTGGAAGCATTATACCCGACTTTAATTCCAAGGTGAAACTTACCATACATCAATTGTGCTGAAAGAAGGATTAAAAGAAAAAGGATAAGTTTTTTCATATTAAAAAGTATTAGTTGCGAAACAAAAGTAAAATATTTTTATAACATATTTAAAAAAGGTCAACAGTAACCTTTCGCCTTTTTTGTAATATCCAATTTATCATGCGCCATACTCCGGATAATCACTCAATCCGCTCAAAACCAGTATAAGGTAACAGGGCGGCGGGAATGTTGATCCCGTCCGGAGTCTGGTTATTTTCAAGCAATGCTGCAACAATTCGTGGAAGCGCCAGGGCGCTGCCGTTTAATGTATGCGCAGAATGGATTTTCCCGGCCTCATCCTTGAATCGAAGCTTTAACCTTGTCGACTGAAAAGTTTCAAAATTGGAAACCGAACTTACCTCTAACCATCTGGCTTGCGCCATTGACCAAACCTCCATGTCGTAGGTGAGCGCCGAGGTGAAACTCATGTCACCTCCGCAAAGTTTCAAAACCCTGAAGGGAAGCTCTAATTTTCGCAGCAACCCGACAACATAATCTTTCATCTCCTCCAGAATTGCGTAGGATTTATCCGGATGTGCAATCTGCACGATCTCCACCTTATCGAACTGGTGCAGCCGGTTCAAACCGCGAACATCTTTACCGTATGATCCTGCTTCACGGCGGAAACAGGCGGAATAGGCCACGTTTTTCAAGGGAAGATCCTGGCTTTTAAGGATCGTATCGCGATATATATTGGTCACAGGTACTTCTGCAGTGGGAATCAGATAAAGGTCATCGAGGCTGGCATGGTACATCTGGGCATCCTTGTCGGGCAACTGGCCTGTGGCATAGGCTGATGAAGCATTAACCATATAAGGCGGCTGAACTTCGGCGTATCCTGCCTTCATAGCTTCATCCAGGAAAAAATTTATAAGGGCACGTTGCAGCCGGGCGCCTTTGCCTTTATATAGCGGGAATCCGGCGCCTGTAATCTTATTGCCGGTAAGGAAATCAATGATGTCATATTTTGTTGCGAGATCCCAGTGTGGAATCGCCTCCGGGGCAGCCGGAACAATTTCACCCTCTTGCATCACCACAAGGTTCTCTTCGGGTGTTGTTCCGTTGGGAACTGAATGGTGGGGGAGGTTTGGAACGCGGACAAGTATCTCATCCAGCTCTTTTTTAATATTTTCAAGAGCAATATCCAACTCTTTCCCCTGGTTTTTAATCTCTCCGGTTTGGCCTTTTAACTGGTCGGCTTTGGTAGTTTCACCCGATTTATAAAGAATCCCGATCTCTTTGGCCAGGATATTGCTCCTGGCCTGGATATCATCTAATTGCTTTTGGGTTTCACGTCTATTATTATCCAGCTCAACGATCCGGTGTATAATTTCCTCCCCGTTAAAATTTTTAATAGACAGGCGGGCTATCACCTCTTGTTCATGTTCTCTGATAAAATTCAATGAAAGCATAAATTCAGTAATTTATGGTGACAAAAATAGTCAAAAAGCTTAAGGCAGGGATAAAAAAAATCGGCAAGGATTAACCCATGCCGACAAGCAGAAGATGATACTGTTTAGCGACAGATGATGTCGCAATACTTTAATTGGCGTTCTCTTCGAGTGGTAAAATTGAAACAAACGAACGGTCGCTTCTCTTCTTCTTGAATTCCACGATCCCATCGATGAGTGCGAAAAGGGTATGATCCTTACCGATACCGACATTCAACCCCGGGTTGTGAACCGTTCCCCGCTGGCGAAGGATAATGTTGCCTGATCTGGCAAACTGACCACCATAAATTTTAACGCCTAAACGTTTGCTGTGTGATTCGCGGCCGTTGCTTGAACTGCCTGCCCCTTTTTTGTGTGCCATACAACTATCTTAATAACTAATTACTATTTACGAGTGACGAATTATACCTCGGCGGTTTCCTCTTCGGGTTCCTTGGTCTTTTTTGCTTTGGAAGCGCCTTTCATTGTAATTTTTTCAATCAAAACCTTGCTGAAATCCTGGCGGTGACCCGATTCCTTTTCGTATCCTTTGCGACGTTTCTTTTTAAAAACAACAACCTTGTCGCCTCTCACATGTTCGACGATATGACCAGCTATTTTAGCGCCATCAACCAAAGGCTTACCAATACTGATTTTGCCATCGTTATCCAGTAACAATACCTGGTCGAATTCAATTTTCGTTCCGGGTTCACCGTCTAAATGATGAACAAATATTTCGTCATTTTTCTCTACCTTAAACTGCTGACCAGCTATTTCAACGATTGCGTACATGATTAAATGAATTGATGTAGTTAAAATTGGGAGTGCAAAGTTAGAAATATTTTTATATCTTCAAGCCAAAGCTTTAAAAAAAAGCAGATTTTAATTAAATTTGCCAGTAATTATGATTTCGATAAACAACCTTTCAATCCAGTTTGGCGGTGAATCGCTGTTCGACCACATTTCTTTTATCATCAATGATAAGGATCGTATCGGCCTTGTTGGTAAAAACGGGGCTGGTAAATCTACTCTGCTAAAAATTATCAAGGGGCTGCAACGGGCAGACGAGGGCGAGGTGATTTTCCCCGATGGTTATTCAGTGGGATATCTGCCTCAGGAAATGGATATGCATAGCACGGGAAGCGTAATGGAAGAGGCCATGAATGCCTTTACCGAAGTGGTGCACCTTGAACAAAGGATCGCTGGATTTGAAAAACAAATCGGTGAACGTACCGATTATGAATCGGAAAGTTATCATAAGCTTATCAGAAAACACTCAGAGTCGCTCGAACGTTATCATCTGATTGGAGGGCAGGCAGTTCATGTCAATATCGAAAAAGTATTGAGTGGTCTGGGATTTGAGCGTGAGGAATTTGACCGCAAGTTGTCGACATTCAGCAGCGGTTGGCAAATGCGTGTGGAAATTGCCAAAATCCTGCTGCAGCAGCATGATGTAATACTGCTTGATGAACCAACGAACCATCTCGACATCGATTCCATTCAATGGCTCGAAGAATTTCTCGGAAATTTTAAAGGAGCAGTTGTACTTGTGTCTCATGACCGGGCTTTCCTGGATAATGTTACAAAACGGTCTATCGAAATATCCCAGGGAAAACTCTACGATTATAAGGCAAACTATTCTGAATATGTGCTGATGCGAGAGGAGCGTATGGAAAGTCAGCTTGCCACCCATAATAACCAACAGCGGCAGATTCGTCAGATCGAGCGATTTGTTGAAAGGTTCCGATCAAAGGCCACAAAAGCAAAGCAAGTTCAATCCCGGATAAAAATGCTGGAAAAGATTGATCTTGTGGATGTGGATATGATGGATGGATCTGGTATCAGGTTCAGGTTTCCTCCTGCGCCCCATTCGGGAAAGATAATACTCGAAGGCAAAAATTTATACAAGGATTATCCACAGAAGCGTGTATTGAATGATCTTACCTTTTCCGTTATTAAAAATGACCGGATTGCATTTGTAGGCAAAAACGGAGAGGGAAAAACTACCTTGTCGAAGGTGATTACCGGACAAGTTGATTATACAGGGATTCTGAAATTCGGGCACAATGTCGTTATTGGATATTATGCCCAGAACCAGAGCGATTATCTTGATCCTGAAAAAACTGTTTTTCAAACCATTGATGATATTGCCGTCGGAGATATCCGTCCAAGGATTAAGGGTATCCTTGGTGGTTTTTTATTCAGCGGCGATGATATAGAAAAGAAGGTAAAGGTGCTTTCGGGCGGGGAAAAGTCAAGGTTATCGCTGGCCAAACTCCTGCTCACCCCGGCCAACCTTCTAATTCTCGATGAGCCGACTAATCATCTCGACATGCATTCAAAAGATGTGCTAAAGAGCGCCCTGCTGCAATACAACGGCACATTGGTAATTGTGTCGCATGACCGTGATTTTCTGCAGGGTCTTACCAATCGTGTTTTTGAATTCAGGCATGGAACTATAAAGGAATACCTGGGCGATATTTATGATTTCCTTGAACAGCGGCGATTGCGGACATTAAATGAACTGGAGGCGAATCAGAAAAAATTGGCTGCCCAATCGCCTGAGGATCCGGTTTCACAAAACAAGATCAATTG
The DNA here is from genome assembly GCA_037137455.1 of Bacteroidota bacterium. Lineage (GTDB taxonomy): Bacteria > Bacteroidota > Bacteroidia > Bacteroidales > FEN-979 > CAIVAT01. Next base: position 36,369 of record JBAXKG010000010.1, on the reverse strand, counting down.
GGAAAAAAGAAAAGAGAGTGAGAAGGAGATAAGAAAAGTAAAAAACCAGATTGGAAAATGTGAATCGGAAATTGAGCAGCTCGAGGCTCAACAGAAATTAAAAGAGGAGATGCTGGGCACACCAGGGAAATTTCAAAAACAAATCCTGGATGGAAGTCTTTACGAAGAGTATGAAGATATTAAGCGTTCATTGGCAAGAGAGATGAAACGGTGGGAAGAGCTGAATTACGAACTTGAAGTTCTCGAAGAGTGAAATTACAAAAAATGGCATTTACCTTTCCCTGCAAAGCATTTCGTTCATGAGGGTAATCAGTTCCCCTTTTGCCTGAATCTCGAATTGAAATGATTCAAGTATTTCCAGCGCTTTCAAGTGGTGATATTCAATTTCACCGCGGGTGATTTCATCTATTTTTAATTGCCTGTAGATATTAATAATTTCAGTAACCCTTTTTGCACCGTCAATTTCCTTGTCGAAGAAGTAATTTGTAAGTTTAATCAGGCTGTCCTCTTTTGCAATTTCAAAGGCCTTGAGGAACAGGAACGTTTTTTTATTGGTTGAGATATCCCCGCCAATGGTTTTTCCAAACTTATTCGTATCTCCGAAAGCATCCAGATAATCGTCCTGAAGCTGGAAAGCAAGTCCCAATTCAATCCCGAATTCGTAAATTTTTTCAGCGGCACCCTGGTCAGCCCTGGCAAGTATAGCGCCCAGTTTAAGGCTACAGGCAATCAATACAGCTGTTTTCAGCCGTATCATGAGCAAATAATCAGGGATGGTGACATCAGATTGTTTCTCAAAATTCATGTCGTACTGTTGTCCTTCACAAACTTTGCGCGCTGTTTCGTTGAAAAGGTCGAGCACCTGTGGTAATAGTTCCGGATCGGTTTTTGCAACATATTCATAAGCAATCACAAACATAGTATCGCCTGAAAGTATTGCTGCATTGACATCCCATTTTTCATGCACTGTTTCCATACCGCGGCGAAGTGGTGCGTTATCCATGATATCATCATGAAGTAAAGTGAAATTGTGAAATATTTCAACGCCCATTGCCGGAAAAACAGCTTTGCTGATATCACCACCGAACAGATCACATGACATAAGCACTAATACCGGACGGAGTCTCTTTCCTCCGATGTCGAGTGTATATGCAATGGGTTCGTAAAGTTGTATTGGTTCATGAAAGAAACCTGTGCCGGAAAATGCTTCACTTATACGTGCCTGGAGTGATTTGAGGGAATACATTTGATAGAGTGAAATAGTGAAATTATGAAAATTAGTCGGTCAGGTTGAGCAGATATTGCCCATAGCCGCTTTTGAGCAAAGGTTGAGCAATTTGGTTCAGTTGTTCCCTGCTGATGAACTTCATGCGATATGCAATTTCTTCGATACATCCGATTTTTAGTCCCTGGCGGTTTTGGACCACCTCAACAAATTGTGAGGCTTGCAAAAGTGATTCGAATGTCCCGGTATCCAACCAGGCAATACCGCGGCTTAACACGCCAACTTTCAGTTTCCCCTTCTCAAGGTACCAACGGTTAACATCAGTTATTTCGTATTCGCCACGGGCGCTGGGCTTCATGTGCTTTGCTACTTCAATCACAGAATTATCATAAAAGTATAATCCCGGAACTGCAAAATTAGATTTGGGCTTAATTGGTTTTTCTTCAATCGAAAGAGCTTTAAAATGATGATCAAACTCTACAACACCATATCGTTCCGGATCATTTACATGATAAGCAAATACAACACCGCCTTGCGGATCATTGTTCTCATGGACCAGTTGTGAAAGGCCGTTTCCAAAGAAAATATTATCACCGAGAACGAGCGCCACCTTTTCTTTCCCGATAAAGGATTCACCGATCACAAAAGCTTGTGCAAGCCCGTTTGGTACCTCTTGCTCAGCATACGAAAACGAACATCCCAACGTCTTGCCATCACCCAGGAGTTGTTTGAAATTTGGCAGATCATGGGGCGTTGAAATGATCAGTATTTCATTGATATTAGCCATCATCAGCACAGAGAGCGGATAATAAATCATTGGTTTATCGTAAACCGGCATCAATTGCTTGCTAACTGCAAGTGTCAAAGGGTGCAGTCGTGTTCCGGAGCCCCCTGCCAAAATGATTCCTTTCATGGTACCTTGATATTAATTGAATAGATTGCTGTTGGTATTATTCCTTTTACTCTTTTTCGGTTTGCGGTACATTAATATGTGTCTCTTCAAGGTCTATATCAGCATGGTCTTCGTAAATATCCATCAGGGGTTTTTCAAATGCTTTGGTAGTGCTCCACTTATCAAGTGTAAGCAGGAGCGATGGCAAAACCAGCATATTTAACAATCCGGCAACCAGTAAAGTGAACGAGATCAGGAATCCCAAGGCCTGCGTACCTCCAAATGTAGAGAACACAAAAATTCCAAATCCAAAGAACAGGACAGTTGAAGAATAGATCATGCTATACCCTGTTTCTTTTAGCGCCGAAATAACCGATGAGGGGATATTATGCCCTGTTTGTTTCAATTGCAACCTGTAACGTGAAAGGAACTGGATTGAATTATCAACTGAAATGCCAAGGGCAATGCTGAATATCAGGATAGTTGATGGTTTGATCGGGATACCCGTGAAACCCATAAGCGCGGCTGTCATGAGCTGGGGAATGAGATTCGGAATCAGCGAAATCAGTATCATCCGCCACGAGCTAAACAGAAAGGCAAGCAGCATGGCGATCACTACAATTGCAAGTGCAATGCTCTCCCACAGGTTACGGATCAGAAATTTTGTGCCTTTTAAAAACACGACACTTGTGCCTGTGATGGTGACATTATACTTTGCAGGGCTGAATATGGAATCGATTTTCGGCTTTAGGCTTTGCTGTATGCTGTCGATCTTTGTGATGCCGACATTGGCCATTTGAATACTAATTCTTGTGACCTGGTAGTTTGAATCAATGAAGTTATTTAGAATAGATCGTTTTTTCGATTTGAACGACGGGATGTAATCAGCCAAAAAAGTCAGCTCATTTGAACCAGGGAGTGAATAATATTGCTCATCTCCGGCATAAAAGGCCTGCCGGGCCGTTTTGATTACTTCCACGATCGATAGAGCTTTCGATAACTCTTTGTAAGTTTTCAGGCTATCCTGTAACCTGTCTATTTTTTTAAGGGTAGAAAGGTTCATGACCCCTTTTTTCTTTTTTGTGTCAACAGTAATTTCCAATGGCATAATCCCCTTAAAATGTTTTTCGAAAAAGAGAATGTCCTTATAAATGGGGTCCCGTTTTGAAATATCATCTACGATTGTTCCGCTTGTTTTCAGCCTGAGGGCTCCAATCACACCAATCACTATTAAAATGCCCATGGCGATGTAAATGGGGTTGCGGTAATGCTGAACCCAAAATACAACTTTGTCGATCATTGACCTCGCCAGGCTTTCTTCGATGTGTTTGGTATATTTCCCCTTTGGAGGAGGAAGAAAACTGAAAAAGATCGGGACCATTGTCAGCGAAAGGGCATAAATCACCATGATACTGATAGCAGCAACCAGCCCGAATTCGACCAACAGTTTATTATTTGTGATGGTAAATGCTGCAAAACCCGTGGCTGTGGCGGCATTTGTGAGTAAATTGGCTACGCCAATCCGCTGGATAACCCGAGTTAGCGCCTTTGCCTGGTTACCATGATGGCTATATTCGTAGTGATATTTGTTGAGGATAAATATGCAGTTTTCAACTGCAATCACAATGACAAGAGGTGGAATAATAGAGGTAAGCATGGTGATCTTATAACCAAAGAGCGCCATTAGCCCCAGCGCCCATATCACACTTATCAGCACTATGACCATCGGAAAAATAACCGCTTTGGCCGAGCGGAAAAATACGAAAAGGAAAAGCGCTGAGATAAGCAAAGCCAGCAATACGAATAACCTTAGCTCATTTAAAAGTTTTTTTGCTATCAGGGTGTTAATAAACGGGAGCCCTGAATAATGTGCTTCAATCTTCGATCTGTCCGAAAAACGATCAACCATTGCCTTGATATCACCAACAAGCCTGTCACGCTCTTTGGATTGGATCGTGTTTTTATCAAGGGTCAGGGCGAATAAGTAAGCGGAAGTGTTTTTATTAAAGACCAACCCCTCATAAAAAGGCAATGAATAAATCAGGGATCTCACTGAATCGAGAGCCCGTTGGGTTAATGGTTTGGTTGGTGAGATCGGGATGAATTCGAATTTCTTCAGTGAATCATTTTTTACCAGGTTATATAGCCGTGTAACCGATACAATAGCTGCAACACCCTTGATGCTTTTCAGAGAATCGGTAAGGTCATAAACTGATGAGAAGTGTGAATACCTGAAAAAATCCGGGTCAACAATGCCAATGAACATCACAGTGCCATCCTGACCAAATTGTTTTATAAACTTCTCATATGTCCTGGCTGTTGAATCCGATTCAGGAAGGATACTTGCGCTTTGATACTGTATTTTTACCTGGGTGGCCTTGTAACCCATAAAGGCCGTCAAAATCGCAATTAAAACAAGAATAGTAATCCTGTTCCGTAATATAATCCTGACAAGAAAATTCCACACAATATGATAATTTGGGTTGCAAATTTATGAAATCCTTCTTAGAAATTAAGATTATGATATGCCTAACTCATAAAGTCCTCAACATCGCCTCCATTCATCGGCTGAACCATGAAAAGTTAACAATACGATTTCCAAAAAAAGTGTAAGTTTGCAGCCGAAAAGCGAAAAAACTTATGAAATACGAGCATAAACTGTTTCACGGAAAAACACTGGCAATTTTATCAGGCGGGGGCGATACCCCTGCAATCAATTCAAGTATTGAGGCTATCCGGAACCGCGCCTCATTGTTGGGTTTTAAAGTATATGGTATTCTGCAGGGTTGGAAAGGGCTATTGGGCGATGGCGATGTGGTTGACCTCACCCATCAGCCTTATGATGGTTATTATGGGGGAACCGCTTTGCGCTCGAGCCGGACAAACCCTTTTCCCTCGAAAAAGAACCCTGAAAGCCGTGTTCCGCAAGTGCTGCGTAACTTTGAACGATACAAGATCGATGTGCTTGTAACTATCGGGGGCGATGATACTAACGGAGCAGCCAAGCGTTTGTTTGAAACTGAAGGCATTCCGGTAATCGGGTTTCCCAAAACAATCGACAATGATTTGCGTACACGAACCACCCATCATTATAAAGGGAAGGAGATCGAGGCAGTGATGTGTCCTGGGTTTCCATCGGCTGCCCAGTCGATGATGGAGTTCACAGCCAACCTTAAAACTACTGCCGAATCACATTCCCGTATCCTCGTCATGGAGGTCATGGGCCGCGATGCCGGCTGGCTTACCGGCACGGCTGTTTTTGGTGGCGCCTCACTCGGGCTGATCCCCGAATTTGAGATCACCAAAGAACGCAAGGAGGTGTTTTTTGAAATTGTGAAGGAAGCCTATATGCAGTCAAAAAAGAGATGCCTTATTATTCCGGTATCAGAAGGAACCCGCTGGTATGATGAAAAAACTGGCAAGTTGGATGTGGTATATGCCAGCTCAGAATTAGATGAATACGGACATCCCCGTTTTGGCGGTGTCAGTGGCGTAATTGCTTCGGAAATCAGCAGCCGTTTAGGACTTGAATCCCGCGCCCAGATCTCAGGGTATTATCCAAGATCGGGACATTGCAGGCATTATGACCGCCGGTTAACTTCAACCCTCGCCGATAAGGTGGTCGATCTGTTGCTTCGTGAAGAATATGGTCAGATGCCTGTAATGAAAAAAATAGTACCAAATGCAGAGTTGGAAGAATTCAATACCACCTCGATCGACATGGGTGCGGTGGGCAACAAACCATTGTCTGAAGATTACTATGATATAAGTAAATTTTCATTTACCGAAGCTTATCACGATTTCCTGACAAACATTCTCGGAAAACCCGGATTTGATGAATTCCGTTACGATTTCCCTGTGGTGATACCCTAAGCCAGCACTACCTGGATTGTATTCCTGCTCCTTAGTTCCATCAGGATTTTTCTTCCATCGATGATTCTGTTTATTGCTTCAGGATTATAGTGCCGAATGGTAAACAGCTCGAGTCCTTCGTTGTAGCGGGTTTCATAATCTTTCTGCAGGTAAGAGATCAAGGGAGTGATTTTTTGAGAATCAGCATCAACGCAAATAGAAAAGCTGATAGCCGAATTATGCATTACATTTACCTTTACCCTGAAAGTTGCAAGGATCATAAATATTTCACTCATGTTTTCCTCTAAAATAAAAGAAAAATCACGAGGTGAAATAGAAATCAACACCTGATCCTGTTTCCGGATAAAAATGGGGGTAGAAATTTTCCATTCTTTAAGATTTTCAATAGATGTTCCCTCCGACTCCGGATTCAGAAACGACTTGACCCTGAGGATAATATTGGCATTCTCAAGTGGTTTGATCGTCTTCGGATGAATCACACCTGCGCCATAATAGGCAAGTTCGATGGCTTCGCGATAGGAGAGAGTCCTGAGAAGCGTCGCCTCCTTCATCCATTTCGGATCGGCATTCATTACACCCGGAACATCTTTCCAAATGGTCATCTCTTTTACCTGAAGCACATAGGCAAAAATAGCGGCAGAGAAGTCGGAGCCTTCGCGACCCAGGGTAGTAGTGCTACCGGCCATATCGCTTGCGATGAATCCTTGCGTTAATATAATGGACCCCGGGTCGGGATGTTGTTGAAAATATCCGGAGATGTTTTGCCGGATCAATTGTTTGGTGGTTTCCCAATCTACCCGGGCATCACGGTAAGATGAATCTGTTTTAATGAGCCCCCGGGCATCAAATAAATTCGAACGAATTCCTTGCAAAATCAGGTAATGATTCAGAATCGCAGATGAAATCAACTCCCCGAAACTAACTATCTGGTCATATTCAAAGTCAAAATCCGGACGGTTTGCAGTGTACAAACTCCCTTTCCGGATATATCCCCTGAGATTATCAAACAAGGAACCGATTTCTCCGAATACTACATGATCTTTGTCTGCAAACAATTCATCCAGGATTGCAAAATGATAATTCCAAACCTTCTGAAAAGAATCAACCACGGCAACAGGATCATTGTTCATGTAATTTTTCAACACATCCTCCAATGCGTTTGTAGTTTTTCCCATTGCCGAAACCACCACCAGCAAAGGCCGGGAGCTGAATTTATTCACGATATCGGCAACATTTTTTATACCGGCAGCGCTGTTGACCGAAGTGCCGCCAAATTTGAAGAGGTTGATATACATGCAGCAAATGTAAAGAAAAAGCAATATTGAATTCGCCGAAATGACTATTTTTGTTCTTTCAAAATCATTCTTTATGAAATTCAAAACTCTCACAGAGTTCATTATCGAAAAACAGGCTGATTATCCGCAAGCCTCAGGCGAACTCTCCCGGCTACTCAGCGATATTGGCATTGCTGCCAAATTTGTAAACCGTGAAGTAAACCGTGCCGGTCTTGGTGATGTGATGGGATATGCCGGTGAAGTGAATGTTCAGGGCGAGGATCAGAAAAAACTTGATGTTTATGCAAATGAGCAGTTCATCGCCGCCTTGAAATCAGGCGGACAATGCTGTGCAATTGGTTCGGAAGAAAATGAAGATATTATAATCCTCGACAGTGATATTTCGAAACATGGAAAATATGTTGTCGCCATGGATCCTCTCGATGGTTCCTCCAACATTGAGTCCAATGTTTCTCTTGGTACGTTGTTTTCTATATACCATCGCCGTACGGTGCGTGGATCTGCCCAACTGGAGGACTTTCTTCAACCCGGACGTAATCTGGTTGCTGCCGGCTACGTGATTTATGGCTCTTCAACCATGCTGGTTTATACTACCGGTTATGGCGTCAACGGTTTTACCCTGGATCCATCGGTAGGGCTCTTTATTTTGAGCCACCCCGATATGAAGTATCCTGAGGAAGGAACAATATATTCAATCAATGAAGCCAACTATTTTTCTTTCCCCGAAGGTGTAAGGCAGTATATCCATTATTGCCAGGAAGAAGATGCTGCTACACATCGCCCCTATTCGACAAGGTATATCGGCTCTATGGTTGCCGATGTCCACAGAAATATGGTACGGGGTGGAGTATTCCTCTATCCGGGTACGACAAAAAACAGAAAAGGCAAACTGAGGTTGCTGTACGAATGCAATCCGGTTGCTTTTCTGGCCGAACAGGCCGGGGGAAAAGCCTCCGACGGGTTCCGCCGCATACTCGATATACAACCAACCACATTGCATGAGCGATCACCATTGTTTGTAGGGCCTATAAATATGGTAGAAATGGCCGAACACATGATGAAAGAACATTCACCCGAATTTAAAATCGATTAAGCATCGATTGAAGCCTTCAGAACTTTTATCGTTATTCAAAGATAGTCTCCTCGTTAAGGAGATTGTCGGTTATTTTGAACTCGTTACCCGATTCCGTCTCCATCTAAATGGCCTGGTTGGTTCTTCCAGATCTCTCGTTACGGCTGCCGTGTTTGAGTCAACCACAAACATACACCTGATGCTGCTCCAGGATAAAGAATCAGCAGCCTATTTTTTTAACGACCTGCAACAAATACTGGGTGACCGGGTCTATTTTTTTCCCTCTTCCTTCAAACGCGGGCTCCAGGCCGGCATAAAAGACAACCAGGGATTGTTGTCGCGTACCGAGGTATTAAACCAGCTCAACAGCAGGGCCCGGAAATTCGTTATAGTAAGTTATCCGGAGGCTGTCGCCGAAAAAGTTGTAAATAAAAAATATCTCGAAAAAAATACCCTGAAACTTTCTGTTTCAGAGCAGGTCAATATGGATTTCATTCTTGATTTGCTTTTGGAATACGAATTCGAACGTGCCGATTTTGTGGTTGAACCAGGCCAATTTTCGCTCCGTGGCGGACTGATCGATGTATACTCGTTCAGCAGTGATCATCCTTATCGTATTGAGTTCAGCAGCGATAAAGTAGCCACGATCCGCACCTTTGATCCATCTACACAGCTTTCAATTCAAAAAATGCAGGAGATCAGCATAGTTCCTGATATCAGGGTAAGTGCCGAAAAGAAAATTGCCTACGAATCGATTTTTGCCTTCCTGCCCGAAAAAGCAGTTGTTTGGATTGATAACGCCGGATCGATGTCGCACCAGTTGGAAAAACAAACCGCATCTGATCTGATTCTTAATGGCAATGAATTCCTGAAGTCACTGCTCGATTTTTCGACTATTGAATTCGGACAGCAGTTTTACTTTAAAACAGCCCACCCGGTAGTTTTTAACACTAAACCACAGCCATCATTTAATAAAAATTTCGATCTCCTGCTTAAGGATATGCAAAGGAATGCTGCCAATGGATATCAGAACTTTCTCCTTGCCGATAACCCTAAACAGGCGGAACGGCTGAATAGTATATTTGAAGACATTGAGCGACAAAGTGCTGATGAGTTACCCGAAACCAGAAAATCGTTAAGCGTCACCTTGAACTTTTCCCTTCACGAAGGCTTTATCGACAGTGATCAAAAGATAGCCTGCTACACCGACCACCAGATTTTTGAGCGGTACCATAAATTTCACCTTCGCGAAGGATATACTGCCAAAGAGGCATTGACACTGAAAGATTTGTACGATCTGCGCCCCGGCGATTTTGTAACCCATATCGATCACGGGGTCGGGCGCTTCGATGGATTGGAAAAGATCAGCAACAACGGCAAGGAACAGGAGGCCATCAGGCTGATCTATAAGAATGACGATCTGCTCTATGTCAGTATTCATTCACTTCACAGGATATCAAAATATATTGGCAAAGAGGGTACGGCTCCATCGCTTAATCGCCTTGGATCGGATGTTTGGAATAAGCTCAAGAATAAAACAAAGAGCCGTGTAAAGGATATTGCCAAAGAGCTAATCAAGTTGTATGCTGAACGCCGCGCCACGCAAGGTTTGGCCTGTTCGCCGGATACTTACCTGCAGACAGAACTGGAAGCTTCCTTTATTTATGAAGACACACCCGATCAGATCAAGGCCACCGTTGATGTGAAAAGGGATCTTGAAGAGACCTATCCGATGGATCGCCTTATTTGCGGTGATGTGGGGTTTGGAAAGACAGAGATTGCGATTCGCGCGGCTTTTAAAGTGGTGGCAGAAAGCAAGCAGGTGGCTATACTTGTTCCTACCACTATCCTGGCTCTCCAGCATTTTAAAACCTTTTCAGAACGGCTGAAGGAATTTCCATGCAGGGTCGATTACATCAACCGTTTCAAATCGGCCAAAGAACAAAAAAAATTGCTTGTTGAACTTGAAGAAGGAAAAATCGATATCCTGATCGGGACACATCGCTTGCTCAGCAAGGATATTATTTTCAAGGATCTCGGATTGCTCGTCATTGATGAAGAGCAAAAATTCGGCGTAAGTGCAAAGGAAAAGATGAAAATGCTGAGGGTTAATGTGGATACCCTTACCCTTACAGCCACTCCTATTCCGCGAACATTGCAATTCTCGCTTATGGGTGCGCGCGACCTTTCAATCATCAATACCGCACCACCAAATCGTTATCCGGTCCAAACCGAGATCCATCCGTTTGGCGAAGAGGTTATCAAAGAGGCCATCACTTTCGAGGTATCGAGGGGCGGACAAGTCTTTTTTGTTACAACCCGTGTGATGAATATCTTGGATATAGCCGGTATGGTTAAGCGTATAGTGCCGGGAGTCAAGGTTGCTGTTGCCCATGGACAGCTAATGGGGCACAAACTCGAAAAGGTGATGCTCGACTTCATTGAAGGGGAATATGATGTGCTTATTGCCACCACGATAATTGAATCAGGTTTGGATATTTCAAACGTGAATACAATAATTATCAACGATGCCCATCATTACGGGTTAAGCGACCTGCACCAATTGCGCGGAAGGGTGGGACGGTCGAATAAAAAGGCATTTTGTTACCTGTTGGCGCCACCAATGTCCTCCCTTACCGATGAGGCCAGAAAAAGGCTGCGCGCCATTGAAGAGTTTGCCGATCTTGGAAGTGGCTTCAATATTGCCATGCGTGACCTCGATATCCGTGGCGCCGGCAACATCCTGGGCGCGGAGCAGAGTGGTTTTATTTCTGAGATCGGCTATGAAATGTACCAGAAAATCCTGGACGAAGCTTTGCTTGAGTTAAAGGAGACTGATTTCAGGGATGTTTTTCATACAGATATTCCGACAAACTTTGTCAGGGATTGTGTTATCGAAACCGATCTGGAAATTCTAATTCCGGATTATTACATTACCAATATTACCGAGAGATTGAACCTTTACAAGGAACTTGATTCCATTGAATCGGAAGTGAACCTTCTGCAATTCAGGGATCGGCTTACCGACCGCTTTGGCTTACTGCCGGAACAGACGGAATCGCTGCTGCATACCATTCGCCTCCGGTGGGTTGCCCGCATGATCGGATTCGAAAAGCTTGTTCTTCGAAATCAGCGACTGACAGCTTATTTTATAAATAATCCCGAATCAGCATATTTCCAATCTGATCAGTTCACTGCAATCCTTGAATTCATTAAAAACAACCCCACATGTTGCAAAATGACGGAGGAAAAAAACCGATTATTTTTGATTTTTCGCGATGTAACAGGAATCAACGAAGCCCTTGTCAGATTGGAAGCATTCCAAATTCAAAAAGTTACTAACATTTAATGAGTCATTTATATTGTAAGAGCTAACTTTTCTTATTTTTGTTTCTGATATTCGACAGAAACCCTTTAAATAAAACATATGAAAAAACTTTTACTTCTTTTTACCTCGATTTTATCAACATTCGCGATTTTTGCCCAAACCGATTGTTCTGACCTCATTATGTCAGAATATGTGGAAGGGTGGTATAACAATAAAGCGCTTGAGCTTTATAATCCTACTAATGCAACAATTTTACTTGATGGTAAATACCGTCTTATCCGTTGGTCGAACGGAAGTACTACATCAGATCAGGATCCATTGTATGCCTTACCGCTTACCGGGAATATCGAACCCTACAAGGTAATGGTTATGGTTCAGGATACCACTAAACCTGGTCAGGACACCATGGTTTGGCTGGCTTTACGAAATAAGGCAACCTGGCTTGCTCCATATGATTACGGTGGAACAACTCCCGGTGGTAACGTCGTTTTCTGGAATGGCGATGATGCCATTTCACTTCAGAAAAAACAAACCAACGGTAGTTGGAAAGACATAGATATCTTTGGCGAAATTGGGGTACGTCCGCTTGACTGGCAACTTGGAACTACAGGCGCCTGGACTGATACAAAACCTTATTGGCGTGGAACCGGCGCATATCTGACGAAAGACCAAACACTTATTCGGAAACATACCGTTAAGCATGGCATCGACAGAATTGCCATGAACCAATATGGTAATGAAAGCACGGGTGGTTATCCCAACAGTTTTTATGCATTCGCTGAATACGATTCAATGCCTGCTAACTATTTTGATAGCCTTGGCACACATTGGTGCGATTGCAAACCTGCTTCCCAAGTGTTAGATTTGGGTCCCGATCAAACCGTTTTCGGAGGTGACCTGGTTACCCTGGATGCAGGCCAATTTACAACATATCTATGGTCTACCGGCGCCATTGTGCGGACCGTTATTATCGATTCATCCGGAGTAGGTTTTGGCACCAAGAAAGTATTTTGCCGTGTTACAGACGTTTTCGGAGTTCAATCTGACACTGTCAGAATTACCTTCCAACGCAAACAGGGGATTATTGACCCTCAGGTTGGCATGAACGTAAACATTAAGCCAAATCCGGTGATCAATAATCAATTTACTGTGACTGGCAACCAGGCAATAACCTCTATTGAAGTGGTTTCCATTGTTGGAAAAATTGTTTATTCAAAATTTGTTGCATCACGTCAAACAGAGGTCAAGGTGGTTTTAAATGAAATCCCAGATGGGATTTACCTCGTCAAAATAAAATTTAATGACGACCAGTCGGTGATCAAAAAAATCATCATTCAATAAAATAAATTAAATTAAATACTTAGGATTTCAATGGGTTAGCCATATGGGCTTGTCCAATTGTCGGGACATAATATGTCTGTCCCGACAATTCACTAAATCTCAGAAAAATATGACAAAGCATTTTACAATTTTATTCTTTTCAATCCTTTTTCCGGTTCTGCTTTTCGGTCAGAAATGCATGATAAGGGGTGTCGTTACCGATGCTAATTCCGGAGAGACCCTTATTGGCGCAACTATCCTTTACGGTGAGGGGAAAGGAGTGGTTACCGATATGGATGGCCGATATTATATCAAGGTCGATGCCGGCACCTACCATTTAATGGTTTCGTACGTTGGTTATATTGGGCAGGAGATTGATGTGACCGTTCAAAAAGGAGAATTTGCGCAGGATTTTAATTTAAAAACGCTGACCCTGACGGAAGTAGAGGTGGTTGGCGATATAGCAAAAACCCGTGAAACGCCGGTGGCATTCTCTACGGTTCGGCCAATTCAGCTCCAGGAAGAACTTGCCAGTCGCGATATTCCGATGATTCTTAATAAAACCCCTGGAGTTTATGCTACACAGCAAGGTGGTGGCGATGGCGATGCCCGTATTAATGTTCGTGGCTTCAGTCAACGCAACCTGGCCGTGATGATTGATGGTATCCCTGTAAATGATATGGAAAACGGATGGGTTTACTGGTCAAACTGGTTTGGATTGGATGCCGTAACCCGGAATATTCAGGTACAACGCGGGCTTGGCGCTTCAAAGTTGGCTTTGCCTTCAGTTGGCGGCACTATGAACATTACGACTAAAGGAATAGATGCAAATTTAGGTGGCACTATTAAACAGGATGTAGGCAGCGATGGCTATCTGCGCACATCGATAGGAGTTACAACCGGCCAGTTGAAACATGGATGGGGCGTTACCATTGCCGGATCGTACAAACAAGGTAATGGATGGGTTGATAATACCTGGACGAAAGGTTGGTTTGGATATGTTCGCATTGATAAAAAACTGGGCAGACATACCCTGACCTTCTCTGCCATGGGAGCGCCCCAGCAACATGCACAGCGTTCGTATATGAAATCCATTGCCACATTCGATAAGACTTATGCAGCCAAGTTGGGTGTTGATACTTCAAAGGCAAGTCCCAACTATACCATCAGCCGCGGTATCCGGTATAATTCAAACTGGGGGTATCTGAATCGCTGGACACGTGGATCAGACGGAGAACGAATCTATAATGAAAACCCTGAAAACCTGGCTCAGTCAAAGAACTATTATTTCAAACCCCAGATAAGTTTGCGCGATTTCTGGCGCATCAGCGATAAGTTCTATTTGTCAACTATTGTTTATACCTCTTTCGGTAATGGAGGGGGAACAGGAACATTTACAAGCGATAAATATGGTACACCGGGAGGTTCGACTCCTCCGCTTGATCCTACTAACGGTCAAGTCAATTTTCAGACCTATTATGATGCAAATATGGTAGATCCCGAAAATAATCCGAAAGGCCAATCCACCGGTATCTTGCGCAGCAGCGTGAACAACCATTACTGGTATGGCCTCTTGTCAACTTTTACCTGGGAGATTGGGCCGGAGTGGACACTCTCAGGTGGAATCGATGCCAGAACTTATCGGGGCCAACATTATGGTGAGGTGTACGACCTGCTGGGGGGTAACTTTTTACTTAATAATTCGAACAAAAACAGGTTGTACACAGATAAGTTGGTTGAAGGCGATAAGATTTATTATAACAATGATGCAAAAGTGCGTTGGGGTGGTATATTCGCGCAAGCTGAATGGAAAAAGGGAAACTGGTCGGTTTTTCTGAACCTTACCACTTCAATCAGCGCCTATCAACGATTGGATTATTTCAGGAAGATGGACCTGGTTATCAATAACGAAAAATTCACCGAGGCAATAGGTTACGGAGATATTTTTTATTACACCGGTTCAAAGCAGATAACCTACACAATGAGCGATACAAAATATACATCTAACGATACAGTTTTTGTCATCAAACAAAAGGGATCCTCAAAAGATACTCTCTTTGTTGTAAATCCCACCGAATACAATATCAATTCCACCGAAGCCATTTATACAAGAACGAAATGGAAGATCTTCCCGGGATTTACTTTGAAGGGCGGAGCGAATTACAACATCAATGGAAGAAATAACATTTTCCTGAACCTTGGCTATTTGTCAAGGGCCCCAAGATTTAGCAATGTTTTTAACAACAACAACCAGGAAGTTGTTAATGCGAAAAACGAAATTGTTCAGGCGCTTGAGGTAGGCTATAGCTACAATTCCAAAAAGGTTTCATTGAATGTTAATGCCTATCTGACTAAATGGAATAACAGGCCGCTCGATGCAACGCCGACTTATACCGATCCCAAAACACAAGACACCTACCCTTATAATGTCAATGGAATAAATGCCCTTCACAAAGGAATAGAAATTGAATTCGGATGGAAACCAATACCGTCGTTGCAATGGGACCAGGTGCTGTCATGGGGTGATTGGCGATGGACTTCGGGAGGTAGAGCATATGTATATACTCCTTCCGGCGAGCTGGTTGATAGTCTCGATTTTAATGCAAAAGGAGTCCATGTCGGAGATGCTGCACAATTCCAGTTTATGGAAAGCCTGAGATGGGAGATCATAAAGTACCTCTATGTTTCCGGAAGCATGACTCTGTTTGCCAAGAACTACTCAAGTATGGACCCTGCATCGTTGACCCCGGTTTATATGGATGAAAACGGAAATCCGAGGGATTCATGGCAGCTTCCGATATATTACCTCGTGGATGTAAATGCCGGATACCGGTTCACATTCAAAAAATTTAAACTTGATATCCGGGCCAGTGTGTTGAACCTGCTCGACAGGGTTTATATTGCTGATGCCAAAAATAATGATTCCTATTCGGCAAAGACTACAGATTTTGATGCCGGATCTGCCGGGGTTTTCTTTGGCATCGGAAGAACTTTTAATGCATCGATTGCGATTAGTTATTAAGCGATGTGCTGATGAGATAAAAATTTATCGTTAAAGAATTAATAAATTCATGGATTTGTAAACTGAAATCAAACTAAAATAGATTTAAAAATGAAAAAAATAGTTTTATCATTAATTTGCTTGATATCCCTTGGGATACAGGGTTTTTCACAAGCCAATATCGCCGAAGCCAGGGCAATGGGAGTGGGCGCTGTTGTTACAGTTCGCGGTATTGTAACAAATGGTTCTGAATTAGGGAAAGATATCCGTTATTTCCAGGATGCCACAGCGGGCATTGCCGCTTATAAATACAACGCTTTCCCTGACATTTTGAGGGGCGATTCAATTGTCGTATCCGGAACTTTAAAACTTTATAACCAGCTTTTAGAAATAGATCCGATGACTTCATTCGAAAAACTTGGCTCTGATAAACCTCTTCCGGAACCCATAATTATTACCCCAGGACAGATGAGCGAACCTTACGAAGCGGAATTAGTTAAAATGGAGAATGTTACTTTTGCCAACGGGGGTGCGGTTTTTGCCGGGAATTCCAATTATAATATTACCGGAAATGGCCAAACAGCGCAGGTTCGCGTCAACGTAGCTTCAAATCTGGTAGGAAGAATCATTCCGACAGATGAAGTTACCATTGTTGGGATTTGTTCACAGTTTCATTTCACCGATCCTTTAGCAGGCTATCAGTTATTGTTGAGGGACACACTTGATATCGTAACAAAAAGCGCAATCTTGTTTACCGAACCCCTTACTGTCAGCAATATTAGTACAACCGGATTTTGGCTTGCCTGGGCTACCAACATTGCCGGAACTACCGAACTTTTTTACGGATTGACGCCACAGCTGGAACTTGGCCATTCTGTTGTTGCAGGTTCAGGATTAACACATTCGATAAACCTTGCAGGGCTCAACCCCTCTGATTTGGTCTATATCCAGGCATTTTCAGTTGCAGGATCAGACACAGGCTGGTCGGGATTGAAAAATTTCATTACCCAATCGGTATCATCAGGAAATATAAAAACCTATTTTACCCGCCCTGTCGATACAACTGTTTCAACAGGTACAAAAGCGATTTTTCTATATAGGTCAATTGACGATACCTGCATTGCCTATATCAACCGGGCTAAATATTCGATTGATGTTGCAATATATAATTTCAACGTTGAGGGTATTGCCAATATTGCCGGCGCCCTGAATGCAGCCTATGCACGTGGTGTTGTAGTAAGGGTTGTGACTGATGGCAAGACCAACAACTCTGGCATTCCGGAGTTAAATGCCGGGATTGGAAAAATTGCGCGTCCGGCAAGCACAACCGGCATAATGCACAATAAATTTATGGTTATCGATGGAAAATCCTCCAATACCAACGATCCTATCGTTTGGACAGGTTCCTGTAACTGGACTGACCAAAACGTAAATACTGATGCCAACAATGTGCTTTTCATTCAGGATGCCAGCCTGGCTAAGGTTTTTATCCTTGAATTTGAAGAAATGTTCGGTTCATCTACAGCGCAACCCGATGCAGCTAAAGCTAAATTTGGCTCTGATAAAGCCGATAATACCCCTCATGAACTTATAATCGGAGGCAAACGTGTGGAGGTCTTTTTTAGTCCCAGCGATGGAGTTAATCAACAGATAGTCAATCATATAGCAACTGCTAACAGCGATATTGAGATTGGTACCATGTTAATGACCCGTCTCATTATCAGCGATGCTATTATCGAAAGATTTGTTGCCGGTGTAAGTTCTAAGGTTATTATCAGCAACCGCGCAACTTCACCCCAGGTAATTGATGCACTGGGAATTGCCTTGGGGAACAACTTCAAAGAGTACCATGAACAGGGAATGCTTCACAGTAAATCGATGATTATTGACCAGTCTAATCCCTCCTCCGATCCATTTGTATGGACGGGCTCGCATAACTGGAGTGATGCTGCCAATACCGTGAATGACGAAAACACCCTGGTTATTCACGATGCTACAATTGCCAACCTTTTTCATCAGGAATTTACAGAAAGATTCAAATTGGCAATCCCAATCAGCGAACGCCCAATTTTGAACCTTGGCCCCGATCAAATAGTCCCGGCCGGCCAAACTGTAACCCTGGATGCTGGTCAGTTTATTACCTATAACTGGTCTACCGGCGACCTGACCCAGATCATAACAGTCGATTCCACCGATGTGGGTTATGGCACAAAAAAAGTCTATTGCCGTGTCACCGATGCCTATGGTCTGCAATCAGATACGGTGTTGATTACCTTCACCCCGGCTATAGGAATCAACGAACAGAACACCTTGATATCAAAACTGTCAGTTTATCCAAACCCTTCAACAGGAGCCTTCACCGTGGGATTTACAGCAAAGCGCAGCGAAACAATAGGAATTGAATTGATGAGTTTCGCCGGACGCGTTGTTTGGCAATCTGTTGCTACTACCCTTAAAGGTTCAAATTCGATAAAGGTTCAAGATGTTAATGTCCCATCGGGAATTTACCTGGTGCGTTTAAAAACATCCGAAGGGGATCTTGGAAAAAAACTAATGATTAAGTAAAAGTTTTGAAAGTTATTATTAACTGTAAAATCATCGGTTTGTGTCAGATTGCCTGGTAATTATCCCTACCTATAATGAAAAGGATAACATCGAACGCATTGTTCGTAAGGTGTTTTCCCTGCCAAAGGAATTTGATCTGCTGGTAGTGGAAGATAATTCACCTGATGGAACTGCTGATATAGTTAAGTCACTAATCCCAATTTTTCCCGGGCGCCTGTTCATCGAAGAACGCAAAGGGAAACTGGGGTTAGGCACTGCCTATATTCATGGATTTAAATGGGCTTTGAAACGCAGTTATGATTTCATATTTGAAATGGATGCCGATTTTTCTCATAACCCCGATGATCTTCTTGCACTTTATGATGCCGCAAAAAACAGAGGGGGCGACCTGGTTATCGGATCGCGTTACATTACCGGTGTAAATGTTGTAAACTGGCCAATGGGCCGGGTACTGATGTCGTATCTGGCTTCGATTTATGTTCGTTGTATTACCGGTATGAAGGTTATGGACACTACGGCTGGCTTTAAGTGCTATACGCGAAAAGTCTTGGAAACCATTGATTTGAATGAAGTTCGCTTTACCGGTTATGCCTTCCAGATCGAGATGAAATATACCGCCTGGAAACTCGGGTTCAACATAATTGAGGTTCCGATCATATTTACTGATCGTACGTTGGGCGAATCAAAAATGAGTAAAGGGATCTTTAGAGAAGCCGTGCTGGGTGTAATAAGCCTGCGCTGGCGAAGCTTGTTTAAAAACCAAAAACCGCGCCACAACTAAAAGTCCTTTGAAGAATTCATATTATATTCATAACGCGCTGATTGTAAATGAAGGCAAGAAGTTCTACGGCGCTATTCTCGTAAATGAGGGTGTGATAGGTGAAATTTTCCAAGGCATGGCTCCTGTTGACTTTTGTATGCCAGAAGGTACGATCATCATTGATGCAAAAAAGCAATACCTTTTACCCGGGATAATTGATGACCATGTTCATTTTCGAGAACCTGGCTTGACCGAAAAAGGCGATCTGCTGTCGGAAAGCAGGGCTGCAGTTGCCGGGGGGGTGACTTCATTTATGGAAATGCCAAATACCAAACCTAATGCAACAACTTTAGAAATTCTTGAGGAGAAGTTCACCCTTGCCTCTTCAAAATCATTGGCCAACTATTCTTTCTTTCTTGGAGCAACTAATAACAACCTTTCAGAGATTGAAAAAGCCGATCCTTCGAAGATATGCGGATTGAAAGTTTTCATGGGCGCCTCTACCGGCAATATGCTGGTTGATAATCCTGAAAGCCTGGATGCGATTTTTCAAAAATCGCCACTGCTTATTGCTGTTCATGCCGAAGAGGAAAACATTGTTCAACAAAACCTTAATCATTTCAGGAAACAATTTGGGGAAAATATCCCGGTTACAGCTCATCCACTGATACGTAGCGAAGAAGCATGTTTTACATCATCAGAAAAAGCGGTGAACCTGGCTAAAAGGCAAAACGCACGCCTTCACCTGATGCATTTATCAACTGCAAAGGAGGTTGAGCTATTGCAAAATGATCTTCCGCTGACAGAAAAAAAAATCACAGGAGAAGTTTGTATCCATCATCTTTGGTTCGATGATCATGACTACCAGGATCTGGGATCAAAAATAAAATGGAATCCGGCGATTAAAACTAACCACGACCGCCATGGGTTGATGAAAGGACTTCTGAACAATAAAATCGATGTAATTGCCACCGATCATGCCCCCCACCTCAAGTCGGAAAAAGAAAGTCCTTATGAAAATTGTCCTTCGGGCGGACCTCTCGTTCAGCATTCCCTTGTTGCCATGCTTGAATTTTTCGTGAAGGGAATGATTTCACTTGAGAAAATTGTAGAAAAAATGTGTCATGGTCCTGCAATCCTCTATCGGATCAATAACAGGGGTTTCATCCGCAAAGGTTATTTTGCCGATCTTGTGTTGGTCGATCCCAATGATAATTGGATAGTAGAAAAAGAAAACATTTTGTACAAGTGCGGATGGTCGCCATTTGAAGGAATGAGATTTAAATCGCGTGTAACGCATACCTGGGTTAACGGCCATCTCATATTTGATCAAGGACGCTTCGATGAATCCTGCAAAAGCCATCGTTTGGCATTTATTACATAACCTGTTACCTGAATTATGATATACAAATTACTTTTTTTTGCGCCACTGATTTTCATCCTCTCTTCATGCCGTTTTGAAAACAAAGTGGTTGAAGAAACATACAACGATGGTACCCCCAAGCGCATTTGCATATACAAAGGAAAGGGTGAAAGCCGCGAATTGATCAAAGAAACAACCTATTATGCCAATAAACAGCCTCAAATGGAGGGAACGTACAAAGACAACAAACGCGAAGGCAGATGGACATACTGGTACGAAAATGGGAAAGTATGGAGCGATGGTCAGTTCGTGAAGGGTAAGTCGGATGGCAAAAGAACGACCTATTTTGAAAATGGCAAAGTAAGGTACGAAGGATATTATAAAGAAGATACGCGTATCGGCAAATGGCGGTTTTTTGACGAAAATGGCCGCCTTTTGCAGGAGGCCGACTACTCAGCGCCCCCGAAGGAATCAAGGTAATATCAATAATTTATTATCGTGTATACTGGAAGGTGATCGCTAAATCCACCAAAATACTCTTTGGTGCCGGCAGTCCGGTTAGGCACCATCTCTCCCTTTTTGTTTTTATACAAAATCCAGTCTGGTTTGAAGATATAACCATAAGGCGGAAGGATAAATGTTCCCTTTCGTTTCTTTATAAGCAGGTTCCCCGAAACTATAATCTGATCAAACATATCCCAGTCCTTGTAGTAAATGGTACCCTCCCCTTTCATAAACAGCTCGTAAAAAAGGTTGTACAGGCCGGTAGAGGCGATTTTTTTATCGGGTTTCCCGGCTCCAAGAACCTCTGATAGACTTTTATTATTTGGCTCATCATTAAAATCCCCCATAATTACTATTTTGGCATTTGAATTCCTTGAAAGAACGGAATCTATAATGGATTTTAACGTGGTGGCATTTTCTACGCGTTGGTACTCAGTCTCAGGTGCCCCTCCAGAACGTGATTTCCAATGATTAACAAACAGGTGAAAAGTATCTTTTTTTGCATCAGCAAGCCTCACATACAAAACAGAACGGGATTTGAACGATGCTGCAGATGAGAAAGCGCTGTGGCCGATATATTTCATCACATCTTTCCTGTATAGCATGGCCACATCGATGCCACGCGGATCGCTTCCCTCTTCAAGAATGACACCCCAATTCCCTTTGTCTAAGAGAGTTTTCGAAATCAGGTCGTTCACGACTGCAATATTTTCCACTTCTGCAAGACCAATCACCGCTGGCAGATTTGTGCTGTCGATGGAAATAAGCGCCCTCGCAATGTTTTTGAGTTTAAGAAAATATCGTTCACTGTTCCACGCAACCTTTGATGTGGGTAAAAAGTCCTCATCACTTTTATGTGTATCATCGATAGTATCGAAGAGGTTTTCGGTATTGTAAAAGGCTATTTTAAACTGATTTCCGGCGCTTTTCTGGGCTTGTATATTGATTTTTAAAACCAGAAGCAGGATTGAAATGACAAGGATTTGACGCATGATACAGAAGATTAAACAGTGACAAAGATCAAAAAAAAAGGGGCACCCTTAACGAGGCCCCAATTTATTCTTTTGGAGTAGTTTAATCAACCACGAGGACCAGGTATTTTGAATTCGACCAAAAAGCCTTGTAATCAAGGATTTGGAGCGATTGTATCACCTTTTTATCCCCAACGAATTTATAAGCGCTCGATGGGTGACTTGATAAGATTTTTGCTTTCTTACTAAGAATCGAGATTTCGGTCACCTTGCGGATATCTATTTTAGTAAAAAGCTCTTTGTTGAAATCAGAAAGTATTTCCCCACTTTTGATTACAGCGCTCTTCTTCAGTTCTTTGTTTGTACCAATAACATAATAAGCCGTGTTAATGGCTTCGTCTTGTGATGCAATGGTTTGCGACTGCTTGTTAAGCTGCGAACCCTGATCTTTCACCTTGCGTGAAAGTGTATCGATCTTGAGGTTGGCCAATTCAAAAGAGGCGTTTAGTTTTGCCAGTTTTGTGCGTAAATCCTCAATCTGCGCAGCTTTAATGGCCAAGTCCTGATTGAGACGTTCAACCATTTTGTTCAGCTCATCAACCTTCATATTGGCTTTTTTCAGCTTCTTTGAAAGAGCAGAGATGGTCTCCTTATTTTTCTGCATCAGGCTGTAGATGGTCTGAATATCATTCTTGATCTGTTCTTTGGCCGAAAGTTTTAGTTCACCACCACGGTCAGTAGTAAGATTGATGATATTTTCTTTTTGCTTGATAGTATCCAGTGTGCCCTGGATTTCGTTGATGGAGCGAATAAATTCGTTGATCGCTTCATCTTTTTGCATGGTTTGACTGAGCAGACTGTCAGACTTAGCCTGCAAGTCCTCGGCTTTTTTCTCTGCTGCACGGCCGCAGGCGAAAAAAACAGGGATCAATAAAAGCAACAAATACTTCTTCATTTGAATGGGTTTTAATTTTTTGCAAAAATACGAATTAAATCAGAAATATTTCAATAAACTAATTTCACAGCAAATATGCAGTCCTTTATTTACCAAACTATTATATAATTATAAGTTAAAGTTATATAATTCACACATTCCCAAAAGTGTGAGGTCTCCGTGAAGAGTATAAAAAAGTTTATGAATAGAATTAGTCAGCTAACCTTAACTTTACCAAAAAATATTTAAAATGACAAACCCTGTCAAAATTATTTTGAAACCCGGGAAAGAGGCACCAGTTAAACGATTTCATCCCTGGATTTTCTCTGGGGCTATCGAAAAATCTGAAGGAGCTCCAAATGAAGGCGATATTGTCGAAGTTATAAGTTCACGAAGAGAATTCCTGGCATACGGTCATTATCTGCCGGGATCCATTTCGGTTAAAATTTTTTCATTTGAAGCCATTGTAATCAATGGTGATTTCTGGAAAGAAAAACTAAAATCAGCCTGGCATTTAAGAGCCAGGCTGGGACTTACCGCGGGCTCCATCGCCAATGCTTATCGCCTGGTTTTCTCTGAAGGCGATGGTTTACCAGGCCTTATCATCGATTATTACAATGGAGTTGCCGTCATACAAACCCACACGGCGGGTATGCAACAGCTGGTTCCGGTGTTTACTGATGGTTTGCGTGAAATATATGGTGAGAAACTTGTGGCAGTTTACAACAAGAGTTCTGAAACCATGGGAAAGTCACAGAGTCACAGAGTCACAAAATCATTGGGATTAAATATAATTACAAACAAACAATCAATCAGCGCTTTCGATCAATTCCTTTTCGGTTCTGCCGGCCCAGTTGAAATTTTAGAAACCGGGCATCGGTTTATTGTCGACTTTATAAAGGGTCAAAAAACAGGGTTTTTCCTCGATCAGCGAGGTAACCGCATGTTCGCACAATTCTATGCAAAAGACAAGAAGGTGCTGAATGCTTTCTGTTATTCAGGCGCATTTTCTGTTTATGCACTGAAAGGAGGCGCCAAAATGGTTCATTCCATCGACAGCTCAAGAATGGCTATCGACTGGACTGAAGAGAACATACGTTTGAATGGATATGATGAGGGACGTCACAAATCAATTGTTGCTGATATAAAGAGGCATCTTGTTGAAACCGAAGAAAAATACGATATGATCATCCTTGATCCTCCTGCATTTGCAAAAACACATCATATAACCAATAATGCCCTGCATGCTTACGTGCACATCAACGCGGAGGCCATGAAACGGTTAAATCGGGGAGGAATATTGTTCACTTTTTCCTGTTCGCAACCAATATCGAGGGAGATGTTTCGCTCTGCAATTCAATCGGCGGCTATCGAAACAGGTCGCCAGGTCAGAGTTCTGCATCAGCTTGCACAAGGCCCCGACCATCCGGTCGATATTTGTCATCCTGAAGGAGAATATTTAAAAGGGTTTATTCTGCAGGTCATCTAGAAAAATCAAAGAGATCATTTGCTTCCTCAGGGATTATTCATAGTGTAACGATTATTTAATCCATATCTTTTCAATAAAAAATGAAAATTTTAAGCACAAACGACCCTAAACCCTCTGAGTTTGCGCAATTATGGCCACTCGACCCCAAGGCAATATTTTTGAACCATGGCTCGTTCGGCGCTTGTACACGGTTTATTCTTGATAAACAGACGCAATATCGTCAACAGCTTGAAAATCAGCCTGTCCGGTTTTTGGCAAGAGAGATGGAGCCGCTATTTGACCATTCACGGCAGAAGGTCGCGCAATTCGTTAAATCAAGAGGTGAAGACCTGGTATTTGTCCAGAATGCAACTGCCGGGGTAAATACTGTGTTCAGGTCGCTCCGGTTCAACCCCGGAGATGAAATCTTGTACACAAACCATATTTATGGAGCGTGCAAGCGTTTGCTTGAATATATCAGTGAACAAACCGGCGCCAGGTTAGTGGAGGTGGTTTGGGATTTTCCGATTTCATCATCAGATTTAATTCTCGATGCCATCCTGAAAAAAGTGACCTCTAAAACACGAATAGCATTGATCGACCACATATCCTCAGCTACAGCGCTCATACATCCGGTGGAAGCCATTGTTAGTGAACTGGAAAAAAGGGGAGTTGATACCATGATCGATGGCGCCCACGCTCTGGGAAGTATCCCGCTTGATATTGAAAAAATTGGCGCAGCCTATTATACCGCCAATTGCCACAAATGGCTGTGTGCTCCTAAAAGTGTTGCCATCCTGCACATACGAAGCGATAAGCAGGTGGGAATTGTTCCGGTTGTTATCAGTCATGCCGGTTACAATGCCGAACCTTTTGCAGAGCGTTTTTTCTGGCCAGGAACCTATGATCCCACTGCAGCCCTGTGCGTTGCCGATACCATTGACTATATGGAATCTATCTTCCCGGGTGGCTGGCTAGCCATCATGAAACGCAACCACGATCTTTGCCTTCAGGCAAGAGAATATATCTGTAACATCCTGGAAATTGAAATACCCTGTCCTGGGTCGATGATAGCCAGCATGGCGACTTTTCCTCTACCAATGGCCGAGGAAAAAATCTCTTATGACTACAAAAACTTTGATCCGTTGCAGGAACGCCTTTTCAGGGAATTCAATATAGAAATTCCTGTCTGGGACTGGTACTCACCACCATCGCGGCTTACCAGAATTGCCGTTCAACTCTACAATTCCATTGACCAGTATAAATATTTTGCTGCAGCATTATTAAAAGCCATATGCAACAATAGAAAAAATCGATCAGGAGCTGTTTAAATACAAGAGTGGAAAATGGAACGGAACGATGTTCCTTCAGCGATGGTTACCAACGGCAATTACTATTCCGGAGGAGGGATTCACAGAAGAAAATCAAATGCTGAATTCTCAGTTTGAGATTGTTCGAAGGATGTCCTTTAATAACAAATCAAAATTCATTCCACCTTCCGGCTTCGGCGAATACCCAATGACCACAATGACGATATCTTTTGAAGGGATAATGAAGATGCGTTGTCCATTATGGCCGTTGCAAGAATACATATCTTCAGGGGCAGATGGATAATATTTCCCTTTATTCAGCCAAAAGAAGGAGCCGTAGCCACCGTTGCTGTGGGCAGAGGGCGTAGTGGTATAGCTTACCCATCCTTCGGGCAAAATACGTTCTCCGTTGAAAATCCCATCATGCAGGTAAAGCAAGCCAAACCGGGCGTAATCGCGGGCAGTAGCATAAATATATGATGATCCCACCTGAGTTCCTGCCGGATCAACCTCGAATATTGCATTGGGCATTCCGATTTTATTAAACAAACGGGTAAAGGCATATGTGTAATATGCACTATCTTCTTTGAATTGTTTACGTAACAGGTAATTGACAATATTCGCTGAGCCCGAAGAGTAATACCAATGGCTGCCAGCCCGAAATTCAAGGGGCTTTTTCAATGCATAACCGGCAAAATCCTTTTTGACGTATAGCATTAACGTTACGTCGGAGCGGTTACCGTATTCCTCGGTCCACTGCAGGCCACTTTGCATCTGCATGAGGTTGTTAATAGTTATCTTTTTACGATCATCTTTCTGCCAGTCTGAAATATCGGCTGGTTTCTGAATGTCTAACTTTCCATCCTTCACCATTATACCTGCCAGTGCATTGGTAAAACTCTTGGCCATTGACCAGCTGAGAAATCGGGTTTTTGCATTGAATTCCGGCTTGTATTGCTCAGCGACAGGAATACCCTTATGAATTACGAGAAATGCATAAGCATTGCCGTTATAACTTTTATGGATCATCAATTTATCAGTGATATTGTTAAGCGCAGTTTTGTCGATACCGGTATTATTTTCAGGAATAATATTTCCAAGGGGCCAGGCAATAGTATCCTGGAAATAATTAGAAGTAGTCAGGAAAGGGAATTTAATTTCTCTCAAAACGACTTCATCCACATCGCGCAGCAAAGTACTCCCGAAACCATCACGGTATATTGATTTGGAGTGGCCCCAGAGAAAACGGCTGGTAACGCTTTTGTTTTTGTAATCTACAGTATTTTTCACATATTGGACAAAGGAAAATCTAAGGTCGGCAGCTTCTACATCTCCCGGAATACGGTTGGAAATAAATACGGCAGAGCACAGATATTTTGAAGAGTAACCTGTTATTATCGGAAGCAAAGAGTTAATATAGATTACTCCACAGGTAAAACAAGCGATAATCGCAAAACCAACAAATCTGATAATTCGTTTTTTCATAATTTCAACCACCGGCGAATATAATAAAATGCGGAAAAGCTGACTTATATTTTTTCAGTGAGATCAACGATTTATATCTAATTATATATCTTTGTCATATGGGATCTTATGCGAAACCTAACATTCTTGTCGTCGATGATGTTGATCTGAATATCTATTATTTGGTTGATGTTATCAAGCCATTGAATGTTAATATTATTACAGCGTTTTCGGGAAAAGAGGCCTTGATGAAAATCCGGGATCAGGAACTTTCTTTGGCATTGATTGACGTTCAAATGCCAGGGATGGACGGACTGGAGCTGGCAACGATCATAAATGCTGACCGGACCAGGGATATTGTTCCTGTAATTTTTATCACCGCTCATTCTTATAACGAACTACCTATTGAAAATTAATAACACAAGAAAAATTTGGAGAAATACTGTAAGACTTTCAGGAAATTAAAATCGCTAAAATAATCGTCTGAATCCCAAAGAACAACCAGGCGAAATATCAGGAAAAGATCGGTACAATATTGTTACCAGTCAAAATGAAGAAGCCTGTAAACATTGATGTTCACAGGCTTTTGTAGTAGCGGGGACAGGATTCGAACCTATGACCTTTGGGTTATGAGCCCAACGAGCTACCACTGCTCCACCCCGCAGTATATTTTTGTGTACCTTTGTACTTTATTTCGCGGTGCAAAGATAGTATTTGTTTCCGTGTTATCCAACACCCAGAAAAAAATATGTCACACAAAGCAGGATTTGTCTCCATCATCGGTTATCCGAATGTTGGTAAATCCACCCTGATGAATGCCCTGCTGGGAGAACGACTGTCGATCATTACCCCCAAAGCGCAGACCACCCGGCACCGTATTATGGGAATTTTTAGCGGTGATGATTACCAGGTTGTTTATTCCGATACACCCGGAGTGATCAAGCCCCACTATAAACTTCACCATGCAATGATGTCGGCAGTATTCGCCTCCATCGATGACGCTGACGTTATCCTGCTCGTCACGGAACCTGGTAATGATTTTAAACAGGATGAGATCCTGCGAAAGCTTCAGGAAGCCTCTGTGCCAGTGATCGTGGTCATCAACAAAATAGACCTGGGCAATATGGAAATACTTGAAGCCGAAGTCGCCAAATGGATGAAAACATTGGAAAAAGCAACTGTACTTCCCGTTTCGGCCCTGCACAACCTCAATCTTGACCAGGTTTTCAAGGCAATCATACATCATCTGCCCGAATCGCCTGCATTTTATCCCAAGGATGAACTGACCGACCGCAGCCAGCGTTTTTTTGTCTCTGAAATTATCCGTGAAAAGATCTTACTTAATTTTTCACAGGAGGTACCTTATTCTACTGAAGTAGCTGTAGAATCTTTCAAGGAGGAGGACCATCTTACCCGCATCACAGCTACAATTTTCGTGGCCAGGGAGACACAAAAGGGCATTCTGCTTGGTCACCAGGGATCTGCTATTAAGAAATTGGGTACCGATGCCCGACGCGATATCGAAGCATTCCTGGATAAACACATTTTTCTGGAACTGCGCGTGAAGGTGGCCAAAGACTGGCGCGAAGATGACCGGCAGCTTAAGAGGTTTGGGTACCCGGTGGAGTAGAATTTACATAATGCAAGCAATGCAAAGAATGCAGACAATACAAACAATGCAGAATATGAGGTAAATACTTCACCAAATTAACCATTGACACATCAGCAAATTAAATTATGACAAATATCATCGCAATCGTTGGCCGCCCGAATGTTGGAAAATCTACCCTGTTTAACCGTCTCTGCGGAGGGCGGGAGGCCATAGTTGATCCCACCAGCGGGGTCACCCGCGACCGCCATTATGGGCATGGTGACTGGAACGGGAAATATTATTCTGTAATTGATACAGGCGGCTACGTTCATCAGTCGGGCGATATATTTGAAGATGAAATCAAAAAACAGGTAAAGCTTGCAATCGATGAATCGGATGTAATCCTGTTCATGGTGGATGCAAAAGAGGGTCTTACCGCCATGGATGAGGATGTGGCTAAAATGTTACGCAGGTCAAAGAAACGCGTTCTCCTTATTGCCAACAAGGTGGATAGCTATAAAATGATAGACGATATTCACGAGTTTCACAAACTAGGTTTAGGCGAGATATATTCAATAGCCTCTACCAGCGGCAGTGGAACCGGTGATTTAATGGATGAAGTGGTTAAAGGTTTCCAGGAGGTCGAAACTAATGTTGATAATCAAACCCCGCTCGATGACTTGCCAAAAATTGCCATCGTAGGCCGGCCGAATGCCGGAAAATCATCTATGGTCAATATGTTACTTGGCAACGACCGGAATATTGTAACTCCAATCCCGGGAACCACACGTGATTCAATTCATACTCACTACCAGTATTTTGGACTTGATTTTAACCTCATCGATACAGCAGGTATCAGAAAAAAAGCCAAGGTAACAGAAAATATAGAATTCTATTCAGTAATGCGCGCAATCCGCTCGATTGAAAGCAGCGATGTTTGTATTCTGATGGTTGATGCCGAACGTGGATTTGAGGCGCAGGACCTGAACATCTATTCACTTATCGAGAAAAACCATAAAGGAGTGGTGATCGTGGTCAATAAATGGGACCTCGTTGAAAAAGAGACAAATACCCACAAATTTTTCGAAGAGACGATTATTGATCAGATCAAACCTTTTGTTGATGTCCCGATCATTTTCACCTCGGTATTGACCAAACAACGTATTTTTAAAGCAGTTGAAACGGCAATCCAGGTATTCAAAAACCGTTCGAGAAAAATTGGAACATCCGCGTTAAATGATTTTATCCTGCCAATTATCCAGGAAATGCCACCGCCAGTTACAAAGGGAAAATATGTTCGTATCAAATACGCGATGCAATTACCAACTGTTTTCCCGTCATTTGCTTTTTTTTGCAACCATCCGCAATACTTAAAAGAGCCGTATAAGCGTTTTATTGAGAACAAACTCCGTGAGAAATTTGATTTCAACGGCGTTCCGATGGAAATTTATTTCAGGCAAAAATAGAGTGATGGAGAAAGGTATCCGTATCGATAAATGGCTTTGGGCCACACGGATTTTTAAAACACGCAACCTGGCCGCGGAAGCCTGCAGATCGGGCAAAGTAAAAATTCTCGGTCAGGTTATTAAGCCCTCCCGCGAAATTAATGCAGGGGATGTGATTACACTTGCTTTTCCCCCGATTATAAAAACAGTAAAAGTTGTTGAACTTACCGCCAACCGGGTTTCTGCCAAACTTGTACCGGAACTTATGCAGGACCTGACCCCTGAAGAAGAATATCAGAAGTTGAAACGAAATATTCAGGGTAATTTTGAATTCCGTGAACGTGGAATCGGACGTCCAACCAAGCGTAAACGCCGCGAAATAGAATATCTCAAACTATATCTTGGCGAATGAAACATGAGCGCATACCAGGATTGGCTGAATTGGCTTTTGAAGGCAGGAATAAGGCCTATGGAGCCTATGACCTGCGGAAGAAATATCCGCGGCGTCTTTTGATATCCCTGTTATCAGGGATTTTTATTATCTCACTTTCCGTTATGATTCCGTGGCTTTTTTACTATTTTGAGCCTGTCCTGCTGATTGAAGGAAACATGATGTATGAAGTGGAGTACTATAGTATGATCGCACCTCCCGATGATGAAATGAACAAAATGGCGCAGGCCCTTTCGAAACCATTACAGGAGGCGCCGCAAGTTCCGGTCGTGAAAGATTCCATATTTGAAGAAAAGAAACCTATTGAAGAACCGCTGGTAAAAGATCAGGAAAATGAGAAAGCGAAAATAGATTCATCAGCTAAGCCGGGAGGATCAGGCCTTGGTACAGGATCTGGAGACGATACAGGATTGGCAACATCTATTGACGTTTATCCTCGTTACCCGGGAGGAGATGAATCGCGGCTCTATTATTTGCGCAAAAAGATCAAATATCCCGAAGCGGCATTGAAAAGCGGGGTACAGGGCGTTGTTATGGTTGTATTTATTGTCGAAACCGATGGTTCATTAACCAACGTGGATGTTACCAAACGTATTGGTGGAGGTTGCGATGAAGAAGCTATGAGAGTAACTAAAGAGATGCCAAGGTGGGAACCTGGAAAACGTAATGGCAGAGCTGTACGGGTCATGGTTCGGATGCCGATTGTTTTCAGGATACCCGGACGTTCCTCATAAATGTCAATCAAAAAAGGGGCTTTGGGCCCCTTTTTTGATTGATCATAAATAAATATTCAGATAAATTACTTCTTTTCAGGAGTCGTTGTAGCCGGGGTAGCCTTCTTTCCATCTTTAGGACAGCAACTCGAACCTTTTTTTGCATCACTACAGGCAGCTTTCGTTTTTGCATCGCAACCAGATTTGTCTTCTTTGGCGCTTTCCTTAGAATGGGAACATTCCTTCTTATTATCGGCTGGCTTTGCAGCTTTATCCTGTGTTTGAGGCGTCTGGGCAAATGTTAAACTTGCGAAGAGAACAACAGCTGAAAATAACATTACTACTTTTTTCATGGTTATTTGGGTTTTGGGTTTGTTGACTAATTTAGAATTCTGCAAAATTACATTAACTAATTATTCTGTGCAATAGTAATTCGTTAATTTTTTGTTAAGATGATTTGCAGAGGTTATATTTGCTACTCTTTGTTTCTCGTATCGATGATAATAGTAACTGGCCCGTCATTCACAAGGCTCACCTCCATCATGGCTCCGAATCTGCCTGTCTGAACCGCTTTCCCAAGTAATTGCTCAAGGTGCGCAATAAATTTATTGTACAACGGAATGGCCGTTTCGGGTTTAGCCGCCCTTGTGTAGGAGGGACGATTGCCTTTTTTTGTACTGGCATACAGCGTAAATTGACTTATAACAAGAATATCACCTCCGCTAACATCAATTGAACAATTCATTACTCCAGCTTCATCATTGAATATCCTCAAATTAATCAGCTTTGTACAAAGCCATTTTATATCCTCCTGATTGTCGCACGATTCTATTCCCAGAAATACCAGCAACCCAGGGCCAATTTTTCCGGTAATCTCAGAATCGATAGCTACCGAAGAACACGAAACACGCTGAATAACTGCTCTCATGATTTGATGTTTCCTGATTAAAAATCAATATTCCATGACCATAAATATAGATATTCCTTTTTACCTGGTTCAAAAAAGCATAAAGTTTCTTTTAACTTTTGAGTTTTATTGTAGCTTTGCAATATTCAAGCCTGAAATGACCAAGCTTAGCGTCAATATCAATAAAATTGCAACTTTGCGAAATGCCCGGGGAGGAGATGTTCCCAATGTGGTAAAGGCAGCTCTTGATTGTGAAAGGTTCGGGGCACAAGGAATAACAGTGCATCCCCGCCCAGATGAACGACATATCAGGTATAAAGATGTTTTTGACCTGAAGCAGTCATTAACTACCGAATTTAATATAGAGGGCTATCCTTCGCGTGACTTTATTGACCTCGTTTTAAAAGTGCGTCCCACACAGGTTACCCTGGTTCCCGATCCGCCTGGTGTCCTCACCTCGAATGCCGGATGGAATACTATTCAGCATGAATCATTCCTGCGAGAAGTGGTTAATGAATTTCATCACCATGGAATCCGGACCTCCATATTTATTGAACCCGACCCTGTGATGATTAATAATGTTAAAAAAACAGGGTCCGACCGAATTGAATTATATACAGAATCATATTCCAGAAATTTTCCTTCAGGGAGGGAAGATGCCATCAAACCCTTTATCATGGCGGCTTCAGTCGCACTTGAATCGGAACTGGGCATCAATGCCGGCCACGATCTAAACCTTGAGAACCTGAAATATTTTGCACAGCAAATCCCCGGGTTACTTGAAGTTTCGATTGGACATGCTCTGATATGCAATGCTTTGTATTTGGGCCTCGAAAATACAATTCAACTATACAAAAGACAATTACAGTAGACTCATACAATAAACAGGGTAAGAAGTGCGAAATAAAAAACAAACCATATTTATTGGTTTAATTGTTATGGTCTCAGTAATTTGCTTCGCGGCAGAAAAGCCTGGGAGTATTGAAAAAAAAGCGGCAGAGATTCATCATTCAGTGTTGACTGTTGATTCACATACAGATACGCCATTGCAACTGACCCGGAAAGGATTTGACATGTCGATAAGGCATGATGCCCGTGAAGATCATTCCAAACTCGATTTCCCAAGAATGAAAGACGGAGGACTTGACGGAGCATTTTTTGGTGTGTTTGTTTCGCAAGGCCCTCGTAACCCCGAAGCTTATGAAAAGGTCAGACAGAGGGCTGTTATGCTTTTCGACACAATCGATGCAGTTGTTATGAGAAATCACAATCTCGCTGAATTGGCGGTCTCTCCGGCTGATGCAATCCGATTAAAGAAATGCGATAAACGGGCGGTTTTTATTGGCGTTGAAAACGGATATGCCATCGGAAAAGATCTTTCATTGATCAGCACCTTTTATCTGAAAGGCAACCGTTACATTACACTTTGCCACTCAAAGAATAATGATATTTGCGATTCCTCAACCGATACAGTTGAACATAATGGACTAAGCCCTTTTGGATATGTGGTCGTAAACGAGATGAATCATGTGGGAGTGATGATAGATGTTTCACACATTTCGGATAAGGCATTGAAAGATGTATTATCAGCCACAAAAGCGCCTGTAATTGCATCGCATTCGTGCTCCAGGGCATTGTGTGATAATCCAAGAAACCTGACAGATGAATTACTTTTGGCAATTGCAAAAAATGGCGGAGTTATTCAGGTTTGCATCCTGAGTGATTATATAAAAAAACCTGTACCGACACCTTCACGCGATTCAGCAAGGGCAGCCTTACATAAAAAATACAATGATTTTGAGGGCTTAACCGATGAGGAAATGAAAGTAGCACGGAAGGAGTGGAATGCTGTAAATGATCAATTTCCACAGAAACTGGCCACCGTTTCAGATGCAGTTGATCATATTGATCATATAATCCAAGTGGCTGGTATCGATCATGTGGGCATCGGGTCCGATTTTGACGGAGGAGGCGGAATTGATGGTTGCTTTGATGTGACCGAAATGGGAAATATCACACTGGAACTTGTAAGACGGGGCTATTCAAAAAATGAGATTCGAAAAATATGGGGTGGAAATCTCATGCGGGTGATGAATAAAACTGAGAAAATAGCGAGGCAATATAAGCTAAGTTGCCAGTGTAACTGATAAAACAGAAAAACATATGATTATAAAGGTGTTTGTCAGTCTTATTCCCGTTTTTCTTTTTTTGATAATGCTATTGTACCTCGACAGCCTTAAACTGGTAAGTAAAACGCTGCTGATAATTTGTCTTGCATGGGGTTTAATGAGTGCAGGGATCAGTTTTTTTCTGAACACCTTTCTGATCAATCACCTTGAAGTTAGTTTTGAGTCTTACTCTGGTTTTATCGCACCTTTCGTTGAAGAATTTCTAAAATGCGGGATGTTATGGCTACTGATAAAAAGAAATAAAATTGGCTTTATGATTGATGGGGCAATCTACGGCTTTTCAATCGGAGCAGCCTTTTCCTTTGCTGAAAATTTATTTTATCTGTCACAATTTGCCGGGGATAGCAGTAACCTTATGATTTGGATCACCCGTGGTTTTGGAACTGCAATTATGCACGGCGGAACGGCTGCTATATTTGGCATTCTTTGCATGAGCGCACTGAACAGGCAATCAAGTCTTGTTATGGCAACCGGCTCAGGTTTGCTCGCATCAATTATAATCCATGGAATTTTTAACCAGTTCCTGGTCTCGCCCCTGATATCGACTTTAATAATAATCCTGCTGGTGCCTTTGTCAATTATTTTAATCTTTGTTTCAAATGAAAAATCGATCCGCAATTGGCTCGAGTTAGAGTTTGATTCTGAAGTGACCATGCTCAGGATGATCAGAAAAGGACAGTTTTCTCAAACGAAAACAGGCAGTTTTCTTGTTTCCTTAAAAAAACATTTCCCCGGAGAGGTGGTACTGGACATGTATTGTTTTATCAGCTTATACCTTGAACTTTCGATGAAGGCCAAAAGTTTGATAATGCTGAAAGAAAATGACATTGTAATTCAGTCAGATCCTGATTTGCCGGTTAAACTGAAGGAGTTGAAATCACTGAAGAAAAGCATTGGCCGCGGGGGATACCTGGCCATTGCACCGGTATTGCGTATGAGCCGGAAAGATCTTTGGAAACTTTATCTGCTTGAAAAAGTTTAACGCAATTAAAATATTTTTAATACCTTTCACCAACTTTTTCAATTTTTCTTGTATTTATGATTACGAAGGACGATAACGAATTGGTTTATGAAGTGATCCAAGGCAGCATTTCCTCCTTCGAGGTGCTGGTTGACCGGTACCAGAAAACGATCTTTAACATGATGTTACGAATGGTGGGCGATTTTGAAACAGCCAAAGACCTGACGCAGGATGTATTCGTCAAAGCGTTTGAAAAAATGGGAAGTTTCGATTTCAAGTTCCGGTTTTTCAGCTGGATCTATCGCATCGCGGTGAATGAAGCGATCAACTGGACCAAAAAAAGACCACCAACGGAGAGGCTTGAAAAGGTGGAGCCGATGTTGGCCGACAAGCAGGTATCAAGCGAAGGTGAAGTAAAATGCAATTTACTTCGATGTGAATTGCGCAAATTGGAGGCTGATTACAAGGTTTTGGTTTTATTGAAATATTACTGTGGATTATCCTATGAAGAAATTGCTGAATCAACACGTATTCCAGTTAAAAAGGTTCGTTCAAGATTGTTTATCGCCAGGGAACAAATGAGAAAAGGATTGATTGCTAATGGATTTTTTGAATATGACTGAAAAAGAAATCACCGAAAATATATATAAAAACCTGGATGGAGAGTTAGGTGCTGCTGATCTTCGTGAACTTGAAAACTACTTGTCCGGTCATCCTGAAGCAGCTCGGTTTTCCAAAGAATTGGAAATGATAAACCAGATGATGCA
>JBAXKG010000009.1:0-67690 GCA_037137455.1 Bacteroidota bacterium | reverse complement strand
CACTTCCGGAACCCGTTAATGAAATTATCGCCGAACCAGTCGCCGAAGCTATTATGGAACCCGTTGAAGAACCTGTCGCCGAACCTGTCGCGGAGGCCCCTCTGACCGGGCTGGTTGAAGATCAACTTATTGAGCGTCTCAACGAACATCTCGATGAACCGTTGGATGAGATGACCGAAGAAAAAGTTGAATATATCGTTCAGGAATCGGAAAATAGTTTTGATGCATATTCTCGTGCTGAATTAGTTGATCTGCTTGAAAAAGCTGTTGCTGAACCTGATTTCAATACGGTAAAAACGCGGATCACTTTAATTAAGGTTGCGTTCCTGAAAAAGAAAAAAGAGGAGAGCCTTCAAAAATACGAACATGTGATGGAGGAGGGCGGCGCGAAGGAAGAGCTTGCCCCTGAACAGGATGAACTGGATATCAGGTTCAATGATATTTTTACTATATACAGAGCCAGTAAAGCCAGGCATATTGAGGAGCAGGAAAAAATTAAACAGGGAAATCTAAAAAAGAAGTACCTGATCCTCGATGAGTTGAAAACCCTTATCAGCTCTGAAGAGACACTGAAAAAAACCTATGACGAGTTTAAAATCCTCCAGGAACGCTGGAAAGAGATTGGAATGGTCCCTCGCACTGAAATCAACAATCTCTGGCAGAACTACCATTTCCTGGTTGAAAAATTCTTTGAAAAAGTCAAACTAAATAAAGAACTTAAGGACCTTGACCTGAGGAAAAACCTTGAAGCAAAACTATCTCTATGTGAAAAAACAGAGGAGTTGTTATTGGAAACCTCCGTTATAAAGTCATTTAAGAAACTTCAAAAATATCACGAAGAATGGAAGGAACTTGGTCCGGTTCCGTCTGATAAAAAAGATGAGATATGGGAGCGGTTTAAGAATGCGACTGATAAGATCAACGACCGTCGCCGCGAGCATTATTCACTTATCGAGGAGGACCAGAATAAAAATTTGCAAACTAAGATTGCGCTTTGTGAACAGAGTGAGATAGTTCTTGGGTTGCCTAATGAATCAATTAAAGAATGGCAGGAGAATACCAATAAGGTCAATGACCTGTTGAAAATATGGAAAAACATTGGCCCTGTACCGCAAAAGGTCAATACCGAAATCTGGACCCGCTTTAAAACCAGTCTCGATTCATTCTTTGCAATTAAAAAGGAGTATTTCGATAAACTGAAGGAACAGCAAATGCAGAACTATAACTTCAAGGTGGAGTTATGTATGCAGGCTGAGTCCCTGAAGGGGAATACCGATTGGAAAAAGACTACCAACGAGCTCATCCGGTTGCAGGGAGATTGGAAAAAGATCGGACCGGTACCGAAAAAGCATTCTGACAAGATTTGGAAACGATTCCGCACGGCTTGCGATGATTTCTTCAATGCCAAACAATCATATTTTTCTAATATCCAGGCCAGCGAAGTAGAGAATCTTAACAAGAAGCTTGACCTGATGACCCGACTGAAAGAATATAAGTTTGGCACCGATAAAAGCGCCAACCTTGAAGTGCTGAAAAACTTCCAACGGGAATGGACTGAAATCGGGCATGTTCCCATGAAGGATAAGGATAAACTCCATAACGAATTCCGTGCCCTTATTAACGAGCATCTTGATAAGCTGAAAATCAGTGAAGTCGAAATGAGTACCCTGAATTTTCAAGCGAAGTTTGATCATCTGAAGAATGATCCGAATGCCCGGCATATGATTTCAAAGGAGCGTGAATTCCTTGCGACAAAAATTTCCAAAATGAAGGAAGAGATCATTTTATGGGAGAACAACATCGGCTTTTTTGCCAAATCGAAAAGCGCTCTGATTGTAAAAGAGGAGTTTGAGAACAAAATCAACAAAGCAAAGAGTGAACTGAAGGTACTCGAAGCGAAGATGAAGATTTTGAGGCAGCAGACATCGTGACGAATGATAAGTTGAGAATACAATATTTAGCTTGTCAGGATGTTGGGTTGCCTGAATTAGCTTGATCATAATAAAAACCATGATTTATGTCGGGGAATTCCTTCGGGAAAGCGCTTGTGCTAACTACTTTTGGCGAGTCGCATGGAGTCGCGGTGGGTGGTGTTCTCGACGGGCTGCCTTCCAACCTTGAAATTGACGTTTCAATTATTCAGGCAGAATTGAACAGGCGGCGACCCGGATTAGATTTTTTCTCCTCTCCCCGTATTGAAGATGATACCCTCGAAGTAATCTCGGGAATCTATAATGGAAAAACCACCGGGGCGCCAATCGCATTCCTGGTTTATAACCACGATCAAATCTCTTCCGACTATGAACACCTAAAAGATATACATCGCCCGTCGCACGCTGATTTTACATATCAGAAGAAGTATGGAATCCGCGACCCGCGAGGCGGCGGTCGCTCTTCTGCCCGCGAAACCGTTGCACGTGTTGCCGGCGGAGCGCTGGCGAAGATTTTTCTGAATACGCATAATATATCCATTATCGCAAGGGTATCTCAAATAGGGGAATTGCAAATAATGGACCCTGAAGAAGACAGCGCTAAAAATCCTTCAGTACTCACCTATCTTGAACGGATAAAGTCTGAAGGTGATACCACTGGTGGGATAATCTCATGTTCAATCAAAGGCGTCCCTGTGGGTTTGGGAGAGCCTGTATTCGATAAACTTCAGGCCGACCTGTCCAAAGCAATGCTCAGTATTAATGCCGTGAAGGGATTTGAATATGGTTCTGGTTTCAAAGGGGCATCAATGAAGGGATCGGAACACAATGACTTGTTTGTGAAACAGGGTGGACAGATTACCACGCTCACCAACAATTCAGGTGGAATTCAGGGTGGAATCTCAAATGGTGAGGAGATTTATTTCAGGGTGGCATTCAAACCAGTCTCCACGTTGATGAAAGACCAGGAAACAGTAAACACATCGGGCGAAACGATTACGCTTAAGGGGAAAGGGCGCCACGATGTTTGTATAGTGCCACGTGCTTTACCAATCGTTGAGGCGATGGCCGCTCTGGTTATTGCAGATCATCTGATCAGAAGCAGGTAAAAATGTTCAAAAAGCTTTAGGTTCCTGCTGCGACAGGCAATGGAATGAGCCCAACCCCCAGATTATATCCACAGAATCAATGCCGATAATGCTGCGATCGGGGAAACATTCCTCAAGGATTCGCATAGCCTTATCATCCTCCTTACACTGAAAATTTGGCACTATAACCGATTTGTTTGCAATATAAAAATTTGAATACGATGCCGGCAGTCGTTGATGGTCGTACACCACAGGTTTGGGCATTGGGATTTCAGCTATATCAAGTTGT
This sequence comes from Bacteroidota bacterium, assembly GCA_037137455.1. Lineage (GTDB taxonomy): Bacteria > Bacteroidota > Bacteroidia > Bacteroidales > FEN-979 > CAIVAT01. Next base: position 64,382 of record JBAXKG010000009.1, on the reverse strand, counting down.
TTGCCATTGGAAAGCCTGAATGTTTTTAATTTCCTGAGATTTTCCAGTAAAATTTTATGATTTGCATCTGACCGGGTCGGTTCCACCATGGTAACTACCGCATCTTCCCTGAAAAACCTGGTAATATCGTCGATATGACCATTTGTATCATCTCCATCAATGCCTTCATCAAGCCATAAGACCTGCTCTACACCATAAAAATTATGCAGATACTCCTCAATCTCATGTTGTAATAATCCGGGATTGCGGTTTTCATGCAAAAGGCATTGGTTTGTAGTGAGCAATGTTCCCTTACCGTTGAAATCGACCGCGCCACCTTCCATGACTATGTCAGAATGAAATACAGGAATATGGAGATAATTCCCAATAAGCTCCGGGATCTTGTCATCCAGATCGTGAGCGTATTTTTCGCCCCAGGCATTGTAACGCCAGTTAACGATGACCTTTGGCACTTTTGCCCCGGGCTTTATCAGAAAAGCCGGGCCATGATCGCGGCACCAAGCATCATTGGTCGGATGAAAAAGAAAAGTAATTTTCGATAAGTCGACATCAAGCATTGTCAAATCACGCGTTACGCGGTCGCGAAGCGCTTCGTCACGCACATTGATACATACCTGTTCGCTTTTTGATAACTCCTTGACAAACCGGTTGTAAAATGGAAAAATCTTTGTCAATGTCCCAGGCCATGAGTAAGAGTCATCATGCGGGTAACTTAACCATGTAGCACTATGTTCCATCCATTCAGCGGGAAAATAGTAGCCAAGTTCTTTGGGAGTCGGGTGAGATTCGTCATTCGTCATTCGTCATTCATCATTAGTAAATCCTGTTTTTCATCCCCGATATACCTTTTCAGTATTGGCCCATAACTGTCGATTCTCCGGTCTCTTAAAAACGGCCAATGCATTCGGATTTCTTCTATTTTTCCCAGGTCAAGCTTCTGCACATGTATTTCCTCTTTGTCGTGAGATGCCTGATAAATCAAGTTGCCAAAAGGATCGGATACAAAAGAACCGCCCCAGAAATTCATCGAACCCTCAATGCCGGTCCGGTTTACTGAAACGACAAATACCCCGTTTGCTATGGCATGGCCACGCTGAATTGTTTGCCATGCCTGGTACTGCTGCCGGTTCAATTCGCTGTTCTGAGATTCAGCCCATCCGATAGAAGTCGGATAAAAAATGATTTGAGCACCCAGAAGGCTGGTGATTCGGGCAGCTTCCGGGTACCATTGATCCCAGCAAATGAGAGTTCCGATGCGGGCATATTTTGTAACAAATACTTTGTAATTATTATCGCCAGGGGCAAAGTAAAACTTCTCATAATACCCCGGATCATCTGGTATATGGTGTTTACGATATTTCCCAAGATAATTTCCATCGGCATCTATAACAGCAACTGTATTGTGATATACCCCTTCGGTTCGCTTTTCAAACAGTGATGCTACGATTACTACATCCAGTTCCCTGGCCAGGCTTCCAAACATTTTCGTTGTCGGGCCCGGAATGGTTTCTGCCATTTTGAAATATTCGTAATTTTCTTCCCAACAGAAGTAAGTGGAGGAAAACAACTCCTGCAGGCAGATAATCTGTGCACCAAGTCTTGCAGCTTCCCGGATCCTGATAATGGATTTCTCGATGTTGGCCTTCTTGTCTGGTCCGCAGGTCATCTGGATAAGACCGGTAATAATTGAATTTGGATCCATAATCAGACCATGATTATAATTCTTTCATCAAATTTGCCATTTCAATCGCCGCCAAAGCGGCATCGAATCCCTTGTTCCCACTTTTAGTACCGGCACGTTCGATGGCTTGCTCAATGTTGTCGGTAGTTAATACTCCATAAATCACCGGAAGACCAGTTTCCAGTGCAACATGGGCAACTCCCTTGGAGACTTCAGACGCAACATAATCGAAATGTGGCGTTGCCCCCCTGATTACTGCACCAAGGCAAATAACGGCATCATATTTTTTTGTAAGAGCAAGTTTCTTGGCCAGCAATGGTATTTCAAACGATCCCGGCGACCAGGCCACATGGATATTCCCTTCATCTGCCCCATGACGAATTAGTCCGTCAAGACATCCCGACAGCAGTTTCCCGCTGATAAATTCATTGAAACGGGCAATGACAATGCCGAATTTCAGCCCCTTGGCATCTAATTTTCCTTCTATTGTTTTCATTTTTTATAATATTAGTCAATTATTCTTTATTCCTTTCATCGGTAAAAGTAAGCAAATGCCCCAGTTTTTCCTTCTTGGTTTTCATGTACCGGATATTGCGCGAATTGCTGGTAGTCTGGATGGGAATTCGTTCCACAAGTTCAAGTCCGAATCCTTCAATCCCGGAAATTTTCTGCGGATTATTTGTCAACAAACGCAGCTTTTTAATACCAAGGTCAACAAGAATTTCAGCGCCGGTGCCATAATCACGTAAATCTGCACTAAATCCAAGCGCGTTGTTGGCCTCTACTGTGTCCATCCCTTGGTCTTGAAGGGAATAGGCCCGCATTTTATTATCCAGACCGATGCCACGGCCCTCCTGCCTCATGTAGAGTAAAACCCCTCTGCCTTCCTTTGCAATCTTTTTCATCGCAAACTCAAGCTGGTCGCCACAATCACAACGCATCGACCCGAAAACATCCCCTGTAAGGCATTCCGAATGCACCCGCACCAACACAGGCTGTCCATCAGTTATATCTCCCTTCACCAGCGCCAGGTGGTTCTCCCTTGTGATTTTGCTTACGTAGCTGTATGCTTTGAATTCTCCATACTTTGTAGGCATGTCGACCAACGCGGCACGTTCAACCAAGGTCTCCGATTTGCGCCGGTAATCGATTAGTGATACGATGGTGATGATCTTCAGATTATGTTTTTTCACATATTTCATAAGTTCAGGCACCCTCGCCATTGACCCATCTTCGTTCATTATCTCGCAGATCACGCCTGCAGGGTATAAACCGGCCATCTTGGCCAGGTCAACTGATGCTTCGGTATGTCCTGCCCTTATCAATACACCGCCTTCCTTGTATTCAATCGGAAAAATATGGCCAGGTCGCGTAAAATCCCTGGCCTTGGTTTGGTGATCGATCAGCCGTTTAATCGTTAGCGATCGATCATGAGCAGAGATGCCAGTTGAACATTCAATCGCATCAACGGAAACAGTAAAAGCGGTCCGGTTCGGATCTGTGTTTTTCACCACCATACGCTCAATGTTCAGCTCCTCCAAACGTTCACGCATGATTGGAAGACAAATGAGGCCACCGCCATTTTTCGCCATAAAATTTATAATTGAAGGGGTCACCTTTTCGGCTGCAATCACAAGATCACCTTCATTTTCGCGATCTTCATCATCAACCACAACTATCATTTTCCCTTTGCGGATATCCTCAAGCGCTTCTTCGATCGAGTTGAATTTGTAGTTTGTCATAGGAAATTATTTTTTGCCATGAAGTCCAGGTCAATTTTGGAACCGCTGCTTATTGGCGAGCTTAATTTTTCAACATATTTTGCAATAATATCACACTCAATATTCAGAATATCACCAGCTTTTTTTTGCAGGATTGTTGTCACCTCCTGGGTATGCGGGATAATCGAAACGCTGAACGAGCGTGTATCAACCGAAGTCACAGTAAGACTTATCCCATCGAGGGCGATTGAACCTTTTGATACAATGTATCGCAGAATACCTGCATCAGCCGCTATGCTTAACCAAACCGCATTATCCTCTTCCCAACAACGGCAGATCCTGCCTGTTCCATCAATGTGGCCGCTTACCATATGTCCACCAAGCCGGTCAATAAGTCTAATAGCCCTTTCCAGGTTAACTTTGCTGCCGGTTTTTAAGGAACTAAAATTCGTCATACGAAGGGTTTCAGGCATTATATCTGCCATGAAGTATTCGTTCATAAAGGCAGTAACTGTAAGGCAAACGCCATTTGTGTTAATGCTATCGCCAACTTTTAAATCGTTTAGCACTTTACCCGCTCCGATTGTGAGTCGCGAAGATCTGGCCCCGTGTTCTAAGGCTTTGATTATTCCGGTTTCTTCAATTATTCCTGTGAACATATTAAAAAAATTAAATCCATCCCTCAATCATGAGGTCGCCACCCACTTTCCGTGTTCTCATGTTTGACACATTAATTGCATTTTCCATCAACGAAATACCAGAGCCGCCTACTGTAGTCGGAGCATTAGCTCCTCCCAAAATCTTCGGCGCAATAAAACTGATAATTTTATCGACCAATCCATCATGCAATGCGGAAAACGCCAGAGTACCACCCCCTTCGATCATTACGCTGTCGATTCCCATGCTTCCAAGCGACTTCATGATAAAACCAAGGTCAACCTTGTCATCTTTTATAGGGCAAATCAATACCTGGGCCCCGGCACGTTCAATATTTTTAAGTTTTTTCTGATCAGCAAACTGTGATGTAGCAAGAATGGTCAACTGGGGATCATGTGTAAGAACCTTTGCTTCCATTGGAATACGCCCATGTGTATCGGCAATTATTTTCAGTGGATTTTTCCATTTTCCCTTTAATCTGATATTCAGTAAAGGATCATCAAAAATAACTGTGTCAACGCCAACCATAACCGCACCAAACTGCTGACGCAAGAGGTGAACAATTTTACGCGATGGCTCGCCGGTAATCCATCGTGAAGAATTCGTGACAGTGGCAATTTTTCCATCGAGGGTCATGGCCGATTTATACACCACGAATGGGATCCCGGTCTGGATGAATTTGCTGAATACTTCATTCAATTCCCTGATTTGGGTTTCCATAATACCCACTTCAACATTTATGCCTTCCGATCGCAGGTATTCGATCCCACGACCATTAACGAGCGGATTTGGATCAGTCATCCCGATCACGACTTTTGCAATTTTTTTTTCAGAAATGAGGTTCACACAAGGTGGGGTTTTCCCTAAATGTGAACAGGGCTCAAGAGTTATATATAAGGTTGAGCCTGTAATATCATTAAGTGATGTTTCAGGGACAGCTCTGATGGCGTTAACCTCGGCATGGGGTCCTCCGAAAAATTCATGGAACCCTTCCCCAATAATGCAGCCATCTTTCACTAGTACGGCTCCCACGAGTGGATTTGGGTTTACCCATCCGGTTCCGTGTTTTGCCAGGCTGATCGCCCTTTTCATGTACTTTTGGTCAGTAGTCATCGCGCCAGAAAATCATTTAGTAACAAGGTGACAAAGTTTGCATTTTCCAACCTATCAATTAATCATTCATTCATTCCAAAAAAAAAGCCCTGTAACATTGGTAGCAACAGGGCGTAATCCTATTTAAACTGCTTAATAAGTCAGATTAAATACCTTCTTCTTCCATCCAGACTCTACTGTCGGTGCCGTAATTTCAACGGCTCAGTTCTCTTAAAACAGTCAATCTGATGATTAGCTGCCCCCTAAGAAGTCGCGGACTATACCGCCGGTCGGGAATTTCACCCTGCCCTGAAGAACTAAATTTATGTTTATGAACGTTTTGAATGAATAATTCGTCAGCAAAGATACAAAAAATAGTTACTGTTAAGAAAATAACAATATCCATTTTTCAATTTCAATCAAATATCGGGTTTATTTTAATAGTAATTTATCTGTTATCAACTGAAATAATAGATTTTTTCATGACAGGATTTATTAAAGTTGATTATCTTTGAATACATCTTCATTTTATTTTTTAAAACAGAACTCCATGAACATCATCATTACCGGGGCCAGTAGAGGAATCGGGTTCGAGTTGGTTAAGGCTTTAGCGAAACACAGGCAAAACCAAATCGTAGCGATATCACGAAACGGAGAAGCCCTTGGGGAACTGGTGGCCCACTGTGTGCGACTGTACCCTGAAGCAAAGGTATATCCTTATGAGTTTGACCTGAACCAATTTGAGTTTTACCCTTTTATCGTTCAACGGATTGAAACATTCATTCATAGGTGCGATATCCTGATCAATAATGCTGGAAAACTTGTAAACAAGCCCTTCAATCAATTTGAAACGACCGAATTTGATGATACTTTTAATGTGAATGTCAAAAGCCCGTTTTTTCTGACACAAGCTTTATTACCCATTCTAAACAAGGGAGCACACGTGGTAAACATTGGAAGTGCCGGAGGGGTTCAGGGAAGCAAGAAATTTCGGGGACTTGCAGCCTACACTGCAAGCAAAGGCGCACTAGCTGTGCTAACCGAAGTGATGGCTGAGGAATTTGCCCAGTATGAAATAATGGTAAATTGCCTTGCCCTTGGAGCCGTTCAAACCGAGATGTTCGCAAATGCATTCCCGGGAGCCAAAGCCTTGATTAATCCGGCGCAGATTGCTAATTTCATTGCAGATTTCGCGGTAAACGGGCACAAGTATTTCAATGGGAAAGTACTTCCTGTATCGATTTCAGTTCCGTAGAACGTGAAACATTAAATTGAAAGCGATTCATTGAGAAAATCAACAGGATCAGTCTGACTCTTTCATAAACGGAGCTATGGCACGGTTAAATATACCGTGAACATAGGCTATGGTCATACCATAGTTGGTTACAGGGATGCCGGCATCGATGGCAGGTTTGAGCCGGTTGCCGATCTGTTTGCGGGTTATCATGCATCCGCCGCACTGAATAACCATAGCATAATCGGTGATAGAGCGATTAATTTTGTTCAGTCCGGCCACAACATCAAATTCCAGGCTTTTTCCTGAAAAATCGCACAACCACTTTGGAATTTTTATCCGGCCGATGTCATCGCAAGTAACATGATGGGTGCATGATTCAAGGATCAGCAGGCGATCGCCATCGCGAAGCTTCGACAAATGGGGCGTCCCTTTGAGGTAGTTGGCAAAATCGCCTTTCTGTCGTGCCAATACAATGCTGAAGCTGGTGAGCGGAATATCTGCAGGTATGGCCGCATCGGCCTTAGGAAATACCTGACTGTCAGTAATAACCAACACCGGTTTTGGGTTCATCTTCTTAATAAATTCAGCCACCTCACTTTCTTTGCAAACCACAACAATGCCATCATGATCAAGTACATCGCGGATTACCTGCATCTGGGGAAGGATCATCCGGCCTTCGGGCGCTTCGGTGTCGATGGGAGTTATCAGAAGTACCAAATCGCCACCGGAGATGAGATCGCCAACCAGGTTTTGCTTGAGGAAAGCGGTTTCGGGAATTGTTTCCCTGATCAATCTGGTCACCGCATCAATTGCAACCGTTTTTGGATCAAGAGCGTTGAATCCAACTACCGGAACGCCATAATTGTTTTGAATCAAAGCAGATAATGCAGGCGATATCTCCTCTTCATCAGATTTGTTATGGATAATGAAAAAGGGAAGGTCGTTGTCCTGAAAATCGATGACCAGGTTTTTCTCGGCTTCATCAAATTCGTTGTGAGAAATAAGCATGATGGCCATGTCGATAATTTTCAGGACATCTCTGGTTTTGCCAACACGTTTTAGCCCTAATTCACCACTGTCATCGATTCCCGCGGTATCGATCATCACTAACGGACCGATCCCGGCAATCTCGATCGATTTTTTAACCGGATCGGTAGTTGTACCCGAAACCTCCGAAACGATTGCAATATCCTGCCCCGTGAGAGCATTGATAAGGGAGCTCTTTCCGTTGTTTCTTCTTCCGAAGATACCTATGTGAGGCTTGGTGTCGCGAGCTTTGGCCATAACATTCAATTAATAATTCAGGGTATATTTCTTTTCCCTTGGGGCCATAAATATAAAAAGGCTTTCTTCTTTTCAGGAGAAAGCCTTTTTATAAATTTAGAGTACTTCACTTTTTCGCTGTAATAGTCAACTGGGCATTTGAAACAAAAGCACTGCCGCCAACAATAGTACCGTAGAAAGTCAACCTCCAGGTGCCTGATGATTTGGGATAGGTATCCGGAAAAGCAATTAATTCATCTTTAATCCACAACTGCTGATTTCCTGTATAGGTGTATGTAATATTAAACGGATCTTTAATGAGGACCTTGGTCAACATTATATCGTTTGTAGAACAAAAACACCAGATAAAGAAATAATCTGTACCGTTGGGCTGGGATGTGACAACAAAGGATGGAGCTGATGGAGTAGGGGTAGGATCTTCTGTCGCTTTCTTGCAACCGGAAGAAACGATTAAGGTGGCGCTTAAAAGAAGAACCCCGATTACAAATAAAAAATTAAATTTTTTCATAATGATGATTTTTTTGGTTAATATTATTTGGATTTATATCATGAATTAATGGGTAAATTTACAACAAAAAAATGAAAATCGACAAAAGGTTAAAAAAAAATTGTAAGTTTGAACTCAAAAACGATCCTCTATGAAAAAGATTTTCCTCATTACAGGCATTCTGGTATTCCTTTTTGCCTGTTCCTCTGAAAAGGTCAATTTCAGCCAGTTGCAAGACCGCAATGGCATGTATTATCTCATAAATAAAGACAAGCCCTTTACCGGGGATGTGATCCAGTACAATAATGGGAAAGTTGAACTGGAAGGAAGGATTGTTGAAGGTTTACGTGTGGGTTTGTGGATTTCTTATTACCCCAATGGACAAAAGAAAATGGAGGGAACTTTTAAAGAAGGTGTCAAGGATGGTTCATGGACATATTGGAAAGACAACGGACAGCAACAGGCGCTGGAAATGTATAAATACGGTAAGTTATTTTCGAATGAGGGAACATTAGCCGATTCTGTGAAACGCGATACCATAGTACCGGTAGCGGTTACGGAAGAAAAACCTGTTGTAACGCCAGTGCAATCCAAACCTGTTGTATCCCGGGCACGCGAATCACAAGTGCAAAAAAGACAGGAACCGGTATCATATGAAAGACTAAAGGGCGGCCCTACCAAATTCCTCGATGGCGTGCCATATACAGGACCTGTTGTGAAATATCAGAAAAATGGACAAAAGGAATTCGAAGGATATTTTGAAAATGGTAAAAAGACCGGTAAGTGGACCTATTATGACAAAAAGGGCAATATCAAACACGATAAATACTATTAATGCGTTTACATTAAACTCTGGGTTTTTTTCTGGTCGTTAGCTGACAAAAAGAAAATCGTCCCTGACTATTTGGCCATTATGCAAATCAAAAATTGACTTTTCCTGATAAATGCTAAAAAATAGTTATAGAGCGGACTGATACCCTGGTGTTTTTCGATTGCAGATTTTTCAAAATCGTTTTTCAATCTCCCGGAATGTTTTTCGATGAGAAGCCATCGATTTATTTTTAGCATATTATAATCATAACATTAAGGTACTTTGGAATCTCAGACAAATTATTAATTTTATCATTGCTTTTCATACTGGAATTACTCATTAATATTAAGACACTCCCTATTGAATCACATAAAAATGAAAATACAAGTTAATAAATTGTCAGGATCCCGGAGAGGCTGGTTCGTATTTTTGGGAGTAATCTTCAGTGTGATTATTTTGGGTTTTTCCCAATCTTGTAATAAAAATGATTTCAATTTCAGTAAGATGAGCGATCCGGAGTGGTCGCCCACCTGGGCAATTCCGTTGATTCATTCAAAACTTTCATTGCTCGATATCCTGAAAAAGGGAAACAATATTTTTGTTGAAGATTCATTAACTCACATGCTGACTCTTGAATATGCAGCACGTTTGTTTTCGGAAAATGCTCAGCAGTTTTTTTTGATTCCCGACCAAAAAATTATTAAGTTTGAGTCAAGCGCACTCTTTATAATTGTTCTCCCTTTTGATTCGGTAATAAATGAATTTTCAACGCCGTATTCATTTTCTCTGGCTCAGGAAGGGCAACGCCTCGATAGTATATTAGTTAAATCAGCGTTGATGAAAATAAATATTTTTTCTCAAATTAATCATAAAGCAAAGGTTTCAATTTCTATTCCTAACGCTACAAAAAATGGAAAAATGTTTAAAACCACTCTGGCGCTTGATTATTCAGGCACATTGCCGGTTGAGAATAATGTAAACCTTGATTTCTCCGGATTTAATATACTCCTCGATAATTCTCCCGGACACACCAACGAGATAAATGCTAATATTCGTATTGCAGTTTATGGCGACAGTAACCCAAATCTTTCACCATATACTTTTAGTGCAAAATGTGATCTGGTAAACATTAAATTTTCGAAATTATTTGGTTTTCTCGGTAAGTATGAATTTCCATTGGTTGACACCTTGACGCTGAGCCTTTTCAAGAATTCCATACAAGGCGGCATCCATCTGGAAGAGATCGATATGTTTATGAAAACCTCCAATTCGATTGGTATGCCTATCGAATTGAATTTTCTGGATTTATTGGCTTTTTCAGCTAAAAATCCTCCATACACTGTTGATATTGCCGATCACCCGCTGTTCCCCAATCCACTCGTGATTCCCTCTCCGGATATAAATCACATTGGTATTAAAATTGATACAACATTTCAATTCGGTGAAAATAATTCAAATATTATCGATGCCATTAATATGTCGCCTGAGTACATCTATTTTAATGTGATCGGCAAATCGAACCCGGCCAACAATGGCGCCTATCAAAACTTTATTTTGGATACCAGCCGATTGGCAGTTGATTTAAAATTAAAATTACCACTTTTCGGATCAATTAGTGGCTTCTTCATTGAGGATACTGTGAATTTCAACTTCGATATCCCAAGTCAGGCTAAAATGGTTGAATTTAAAGTTCGTACTTTGAATCACTTTCCTCTTGATGCTGAACTCCAGATCTATTTTGCCGACCAGAATTACAAAATCCTCGATTCTCTCTTTTCAGGAAAAAATCACAATATCATAGTTGCTGCACCCGTGAGTGGCCCGCCCGATTACAGGGTCATAGATAAACCTCCTATTGAACCATTTATTTTTTCTCCTGATCCATTCCTGGCTGCTGATCTGGAAAGGCTGAGACAGTCGAAATTTTTATTGATCAAAGCTAAGATGTCAACTTATAAGTCAGATCTGGTAAAAATATATGTAGACGATTGGCTCGATGTTCAAATGGCAGCCAAACTTCAATTTGGTACCCAAAACTAAGATGAACCCGATATGATAACAAGAAAATGTTCGATAAGGAATCTTGCGGTTTTTGCCTTGGTTATGTTTAGCTGCACATCAGTTATTGCCCAGCAAGGAAGAAATATTAATTTTTTAAGAGTCGTACCGCAATCCGGTTATATAAATCCAGCCATTGTTCCCCCCTACAGTTTTTATATTGGCCTTCCCGCATTGTCATCGCTGAAAGTTGAAATGAAAAACACCCCATTTCATTATAAGGATATTTTTATAACCAAAGCGAATGATTCGGTTTACCTGGATACCAGGGCTTTATTGAATACTTTAAAGACCAAAAATTATTTTTTAACGGAGTTCGAAAACGAATTCCTTACTTTCGGGTTCAGGGTTAAACAGGCATTCATCACTATTAACCTGAGTGAGAAATTCAATAGCGACATTATGTACCCAAAAGAATTTATGTCATTATTGATAAATGGAAATGCCCAGTATCTGGGAACCTCTGTAAATGCTGGGGGTTTTGACATAAATGTAAATCATTACCATGAATTGGCCCTTGGATTTTCATATGTAATAAATAATCATTTTACCGCAGGGTTCCGGGCAAAATATTTGGTTGGAATGTTGAATATCGATACAAAAAATACCGACATAAGCCTTTATAGTCCGGATGAGTTCTCTATAAAGGTTAATACTGACATCGAAATTAATACGTCCATTCCGGGAGCCTTACCTGGAACAGGTGATAGTTTGGGCTTCAATATAAATGGCCAGGATTACCTGAAGAGCCTGATGTCATTCAACAATACCGGATATGCCTTTGATCTCGGGATGCAATATATGCCAAACGAAAAAATTACACTGGGGCTTAGTGTTACCGATCTGGGATTTATAAATTGGAAAACCGGAGTCAGGAACATCGTGACGAACAAAGAAACGTCATCCTACACTTTTAATGGTATCGACATTGGCCGCATGTTTAACGATTCTTCAAAATTCGAAGATCAACTAAACGAAGTCATCGATTCGTTAAAAAAGAACCTGGGGCTAAGGGTGACTTATGAAAATTACCGTTCTTCACTGATCCCAAAGATATACCTGTCGGGAATTTTCAGCCTGACTCCCAAAGATCATTTTGGTGCGTTGATACGCTGTGATATTTTTAAAGGTAATTTAATTCCCTCATTTACACTAAATTATACTCGTGAATTCGGAAAAGCTTTCTCACTTATGGCGGGTTATTCAATAGCCACAAACAGTTATACAAATTTTGCATTTGGTTTTGCATTAAATGCCGGGCCCATTCAACTCTATATTCTTACCGACAATGTTTTGGGTATTGCACAGTTAACAACCACAAGGTACTCAAATACACATTTTGGAATCAACCTTGTATTTGGCCGGAGCCGTTGGTATAATAAGAAGTCTGAGGCCCTAAAAGAAGAAAATACTACAGAAACACAGAAATAAACCAGTAATTATGAAAAATCGTTACATCACCATCAATCGTGCCTTGTTGATTTTTTCAGCAATTCTTATGTCTGTAATTTTTTCCTGCCGGCAACCAGAGAAAACCACAAATGAAATTAATATCAATCAGTTGCTCGAAGAAATTACAATTGAACAGTTACAGCAGGGATACCGTGAAGGAAAGTTTACCATTACTTCAGTAGTAAAGGGTTATTTGGCTCGAATCGACTCAATCGACCGCAATGGGCCGCAACTCAATTCAGTGATCATGGTAAATCCTGATGCCCTGGCGATTGCCGAAGAACTCGACAGGGAAATGGTTTCAGGGAAAATACGCGGCCCTATGCATGGCATTCCGGTAATACTAAAAGATAACATCGATACGCATGATAAAATGCCTACCACTGGCGGTTCTCTTGCATTGAAAAATTCTTTTCCGCTTGCCGACAGTTGGGTTGCCAATAAGCTGCGTGAAGAAGGAGCTGTGATTATTGGAAAATCGAACCTGAGCGAATGGGCAAATTTCCGTTCAAAGATATCCTCAAGCGGTTGGAGCGGCGCCGGGGGCCAGACAAAAAATCCGTATGTTCTTGATCGTAATCCTTGTGGGTCAAGTTCCGGTTCAGGGGTTGCCGTCTCAGCTAATCTTTGTGTTGTGGCAATCGGTACTGAAACCAATGGCTCGATAGTGTGTCCATCAAACAACAATGGCATTGTTGGAATTAAGCCTACGGTAGGGTTGGTAAGCCGTTCGGGGGTTATTCCAATCTCCTTTACTCAGGATACGCCCGGACCGATGGCAAGAACCGTAACTGATGCAGCTATTTGCCTGGGGGCCTTAACAGGCATTGATAGCGCTGACAATAAAACGCTGCAGTCAATAGGTAATTATCAGCGTGATTATACCCGCTTTTTAAATAAAGATGGTTTGAAAGGCAAGCGCATTGGTTTGGTAAAAAGCGCTATGGGATTTCATCCAAGAGTTGATACCCTTATGGATAGGGCTATTGCCATGATAAAAAGCCAGGGGGCCGAGGTAGTGGAGTTGAATGATCCCCTTGAGGGAAAAATCGAGAAAGCTTCCTTCGAAGTTATGCTCTTTGAATTTAAAGACGGGCTTAATAAATATTTTGCTTCACTTGGCAAGGATGCCCCGGTGAAAAGCCTGCGCGAACTGATTGCTTTTAACAAGTCCGATTCAGTCGAATTGCGTTTCTTCGATCAGCAGTTGCTCATGGAAGCTGAAGCAAAAGGCAGCCTTGCCTCTCCTGATTATAAAAAGGCCCTTACTGCGATGCTTAAAGGTATTAGGGAGGATGGGGTCGACCGGTTGATGAAGCTCCATCGTCTCGATGCCATGATTGTTCCGACAGGAGCGCCTGCCTGGCTGACCGATTGGATCGATGGCGATCTGTACCTGGGCGGAAACTCCTCATGGGCTGCCATTTCAGGGTATCCTTCTATCACAGTGCCCATGGGAATGATCGAAGGGCTGCCGGTAGGAATATCATTTTTCGGGAGGGCCTGGAGCGAACCGGTTTTGATCGAAATGGCCTTTGCCTTTGAACAGGGCACGAAATGCAGACGACCTCCCTTGTTCCTGAAAAGCCTGACCTACTGAAATCGATAGCAATTATCTTTTGTAACTCCTTGAAGCCCTGTTGCCTCCGAGAAATCCCCATCCACCGCTACCGATCATGAAACCAAATGCGTACCATGCGCCATTGTTATTCTGAGCGAAAACAGAGACGTCATTTCTCCAGAGCATTGCAATAAGATCGATTGGCGCAATTATGCCATGCCACAATCCACCCCAAAAACCATAGGTATGGCCTTTGAGACATTCAGTAACCAATTCTTTATTCGCACATCCTGACAGGATTACGATAAAAGCCAGGAGTAAAAGTGTGATACCAGCTCCTTTGAGAGTAATTGACTTTTTCATATTTTTTATTTTTTGCCCCTGCAAGTTAATAAGAAATATATTTTGAAGATGTTTTTTGTGAACGAACTGAAGAATGATTTCAGCCTTTATGCCTCTTTTCCCTAGACCGAACCAATGATGTGGTCGTGATTCCAGGGGAAGGGGAGCCAGCTAACGTTTTTTCTTTGGGATCTTCCAGGCAATCCCCATACCTGCCATAAAAAAATCACAAGGGGTACTGAGTGATCCTGTCAGAGAGACATCTGCCTGAAGATGGTCATTGATCATGTATGCGAGACCGGTGTCCATATAAAATAATGAGAAAATATCGACTGCGGAATAACCGTAGCCCTCAACGAAGACATTCCATTTGTTGTTCAGCCTGATTCCCAGGCAAACGGCGTAAAAATGAACCGGGATGGACGAATTCCCATCCCAGGCAATTCCGTAGTTATAACAAAGATTCAGTTTCTCACTCAGATTGTTTGACATCAGCAGGTAAAAGGATGGAGCCGGATTTTTGGGTGTGAATTCCCTGTTCCCGGAAATTGGCAAGGTGAGATTAAAAACGAACGACAAATTCGGAATCACCTTATGCTGGCCTATGATTTTGATTTTCGTACCAATAATCAACGGTGTTAACCCGGCATCAACTGATGTACCTGAACTGTCTTTTTCAATGTTATAAGCATAATTGGTCTCCAAATGCAATTCAACACCCTTCATGAGCCCATACCTCACGAGCAGGGAACTGAACAAGTAGTTTTCATTGCGTATATCCTCGGTTAAAAAATTTGAATACTGAATGCCATTCTCCAGCTGAAATTTTCCGGAAGACAGAACATCTGGAGGCGTAGCAACCCCCGGCCGGTCAGCTGAAAATTCGGTAAAATCCTCCGTTTGAGCCATCACGGATGAAGACAATACCATAAGAAAAGCGATAACCTTCAGAAAATAGTTCACTTACTTGATTATGTAATCGCCCGATTATTCCCCTTTTACTTTCAGGAAGAGGATATTTTTGCCATCCTCATAGGTGTAATCAACACTTTTGCACCGTCCCAGGATCAGTTTTAACCCGATATCATCCTCCTCCGGGTTATCCTTCAGTGGATTTACCAGGGGGCCTGCGCTTGAACATACCAGCTCCACTGTTCCCTCCTTTTCGGAAAAGGAGAGACTCAGATGAATATCGGTAAAATTCTGCTGCAGGCACAAAACCTCCTCGGCAATGAGCATTACATAACCGGTAACTCTTTTCGACAGGATATGTTTCTCGCAAAAGGCCTCCATTTCTCCCTGCATGGCGTACAGATCATAATCAGCGCTGGCGACCTTGATGTGCAGGCTCCTGACGCGGTTGATGAATGCCTTGGTTTTTTCCTTCTGCGGATTGTCAAATATCTGCTGCGGCGGCCCCTCTTCATAAATCAGCCCCTCGTCCATATAAAAAACACGGGTCGACATATTGCGTACAAATTCCATCTCGTGCGAAACAATGATCATAGTCATCCCCTCTCTCGAAAGGCGACGAATTACGGCCAGTACTTCGCTCACCATGGTTGGATCAAGAGCCGAGGTTGGCTCATCGAAGAGCAGGATCTCCGGCTCCATGGCCATACAACGTGCAATGGCAACCCGCTGCTTCTGACCTCCCGAAAGTTCATCGGGGTAACTGTCCACCTTTTCGGCCAGGCCTACAAGTTTCAGCAGTTCGTTAGCCTTCTGGTCCGCATCCGCCTTTTTCTTTCCAAGGAGCTTGATGGGGCCAATAGTCAGGTTTTCAAGAACCGAAAGATGGGCGTACAGGTTGAATGACTGAAACACCATCCCCATTCGCTGGCGCATCTTCGGAACGTTGGTGTGTTTGTCGAGAAGCGGAATGTCATCGATAAAAATGCTCCCACCGGTAGGAGTTTCCAACAAGTTAAGGCAGCGCAGGAAAGTGCTTTTTCCTGTCCCAGAAGGACCGATCACTGATATGATCTCCCCCTTGCTTATGTCGGCGCTGATATCCCTGAGAACGACCAGAGAGCCAAAATGTTTCGAAAGATTTCTTACCTTTATCATTGTCCTCCCTCCTTTCTTCTTTTCATGCGTTTACTCTTTGGATCCACCGAAATTTCAATGAGCCCCAAAGCATATGTAAACAGCCAGGCAATCAGCAGATATAGTATCGCCACCATGATAAGCGGGAAAAATGCATCAAAGGTGCGGCTGCGGATTATGTCGCTTGCCTTGGTCAGGTCCTGCACGGCAATATAACCCACTATTGAGGTCATCTTGATGAGCGAAATAAATTCGCCCTTGTAAACCGGGAGAATGTGGCGCATGGCCTGCGGGATGATGATGTAAATGGAAGTCTGGATCTTGGTAAAACCACCAGCAATGGCGGCTTCGCGCTGTCCCCTGTCGATGCTTTCAATCGAAGTCCTGAACATCTCCGAAACATAGGCTCCAAAGTTCAATCCGAAGGCTATCATTGCCACGATCACCGGATTGATGTTTACTGAGGAGAATACTACATAATAGATTATCATCAGCAGCACCAGCACCGGCGTACCGCGCAACAGTGAGATATAAACCTTCGCAGTTTCTGAGAGAAGTTTTCTTTTCGACATCCGCATGTAGCAGATAAGCCCGCCAATCAATGTTCCCAGCATTGCCGCTAATACTGAGATGAGTATTGTAATCTTCAATCCGTCGACGATGTGAAGATATCTTTTTTCGCGAATGATATTGTTGTAATAACTGTTGGAAATGGTCTTAAAAATTGATTCACCAGATGCATTGGTGGCGGCATCATCCGGTTCCAGCATCCCTTTCAGCGGAACCGGGTGTTTGATATTTTTTTTCTTGCCAACCACGCTGATTGCCGACTCAAAATAGGGATCTGAAAAATCTATCTGTTTTTTCCGCTCTTCAGTAATCATCATCGAACTGGTGATGATGTCGATCTTGTGGGTAGAGATGGAGGCGAGAAGACTTGCAAATTGCAGATCAACCGGAACAAACTCCTTTCCGGCATATACGGCAAAACGTTGGGAGATCTCAATATCAAAACCCATGAGACGGCCATCCTTAATGAATGAAGACGGAATCCCAAGGTCGCTCACAATGCCAGCTTTCAGAATTCCATTTGCCGTTGAGCCCTTAATCTCCGGCATCTCCGATAACCCTTTATCCATCCAGCGGACAATCATTTCCTGGTAAACCCCGTTTGATTTTATCTCCTTCAGAAACTTGTTGAACTGCATGCGCAGGGTATCGCTCTCCTTATTGAATCCTGCAGCAATCGGCACGGTATAAACATTTTCGACAAGGATCCCCAGCTCCTGGTTTTTACTCAGAATGTCTTTCAGGGATGTATAATCGAAAAATGCGACATCGGTCTTATCCGAACTCAGAGAAAAGAGGAGATCAGATGCATTCTGAAACTGCAATATCTCTGCTACCGGGAAAGTTTTGGTTGCATATGCATCATGAATGCTTCCCAGGAGCACCCCGATACGTTTATCACTGATATCATTGAGCTTTGACAATAAATTTCCGGACCGGTCAGGGGGGCGGTTATCCTTAACCACCGCAGCAATACCGCTTTTATAGTAACTCTGAGAAAAAAGAACACTCTTTGCCCTTTCTTCGGTAATGGACAAACCGGCTCCAACCATGTCAACTTTACTTGCAATCAGTGCAGGAAGCATCGCACCAAATTCCATATCGACAATTTCAAGACGTTTCCCTAACTTTTTTGCAATGAAGGATGCAAATTCAATGTCGAAACCGACAACAATTCTGTTGCTGTCATAAAAAACCATTGGCTCAGTAATAGCCGCTGTGCCGAATTTTAAAACACCATTTTCACCGCTGAATTTTATATCAGGCATGGGCGCCGGCTTTCCCTTAAGTGGAAACCAGCGGTTAAGCATATCATCATATGTGCCATTTGCTTTAATTTCGGCCAGCGTTTCATCCATGGCTTTTTTCAACAATGTATCCTGGAGTTTGACTGCAAATCCGTAATTATCATCAAAAAGCAATTCAGGCAACACGAAGAGGCCTTCATTCTTGGCAGCAATGTTTTTCAAGACCGGCAAGTCATATACCGCGGCATCGTTTTTACCATCTTTCACAGCCAGAGCGCAATCCATCACACTGTTATAGTATTCGATGGTCGCATCAGGAAATTTCTTTTTTACGAACTGGTCAGCAGCAGTTCCGGTGGGAACGGCAAAGGTCTTGCCCCCCTCAAGCATTTTAAGGCTTGTGATTGATGATTCTTTTTCACCGCATCCGCCCAGCGAAATCACGATAAATATAAAAATCCACTTTGAAAAATATTTTTTCTTATCCATGATTCAAAGATATAAAGATTTGGTAAAAAGAAAAAAGCGGATTCGGCAATGTAGTTCCTTTGATCCGGATAGTTAATCTATCTTTGTCATCATTTTCATTAAGTCATATTAAAGCCAGGATCGAAAAAACATAAAACTTATAAAATACTATGAAAACCTGGAGTGTACACATGTTCTCCCTATTGCTACTCATTCCTTTATCGGCATTTTCGCAGACACTTGATCAAAAAGCAGATAGCATTTTAGCGTTAATGACAACGCAACAAAAAATAAACCAGTTGATCAATAACGGGTTTATGACAACGCCTGCAAATACAACCCTGAACATACCGGGTTTTGTAATGGCCGATGGACCTCATGGCTATCGATTTGGTAAGGCTACTGCATTCCCCGTTGGAATTTCGATGACTGCCACCTGGGATAAAGACCTGTGGTATAGAATTGGATGTGCCATGGGCCACGAATTCAGAGGTTATGGGGCCGGAGTTCAGCTTGGCCCCTGCATCGATCTTTGCAGAGACCCACGAAACGGACGAAGCGCTGAATCGGCCGGAGAAGATCCTTTTCTTGCCAGTCGGATTGCAGAAAATTTAGTCAAGGGAATTCAGACCACACCGGTACTTGCAACAGTGAAGCATTATAATTGTGTTAACCGGCAGAATAACAGGTTTAACAACAACGAAATAGTTTCAGAAGAACGGCTCATGAGCCATTATGGATTGAACTTCCGCCGGGCTATTCAGGAAGGTGGCTCGTTTTCATTGATGAGTACTTATGATATCGTAAATAATATTCATGCTTCGGATAATAAATTTTTACTCGACACAATTGTTCGTCAACGCTGGGGTTTTCCTTTCTTCATGATGTCGGACTGGGGTTCAATTTTAAGTTCTAAGATGGCTATTCAGGCAACCACCGATGTTTGCATGGGCGCTGATAATTATAAAAACGATTTATTAAATTTACTTAACGCGGGTTCGATTACCATTGAAGATATAAACAAAGCTGTCAGAAATGTCTTGAAAACCAAATTTATGTCGGGAATGTTCGACCATTACCCCGGTGGAAATAATCTGGAGGTAAATAGTAAGGAGCACCAACAAATTGCATACGAGGCGGCTCAGAAAACGATTATTTTATTAAAAAACACGAACAATATTCTCCCATTAAACAAAGCTGCAAATAAAAAAATTGCGCTTATTGGCCCAAGTGCAAACAAAGCACAACTCGATGGGTTTGGCAGCTCCTGGGTAAATCCCCCTTACGCTGTTTCTCCGAAACAAGGAATAGAAGCGAAGATTGGAACAACCAACATCACTTATGCTTTTGGATGCCCCATTAAAACCTATGACACATCAGGTTTTGCTGCTGCCCGCATAATTGCCGGCCAGTCGGATTATGTTATATTCATTGGTGGATTAGACGACACTATGGAAGGTGAAGGCTATGACATCGGAGGCGACAGAAAAAACTTCAAAGTTGAACTTCCCGACCAACAACAACAGCTGATAAACGAACTTGCCAAGGTAAATCCGAACTTGATCGTTGTCCTTGAAAGTGGCGGTATTTGTGCTGTTCCTTCCTGCATCTACAATATCAAAGGATTTCTTTACGCATTTTATCCCGGAATGGAGGGGGGAAATGCAATTGCCGATGTATTGTTTGGCGATTACAATCCTGGAGGAAAACTTCCGGTAACCATGCCTGTAAACAATGCACAAATGCCTGCATGGAACGATAACTTTAACGATGACTATAATTGTGGTTACCGTTATTATAATGAACTAAATTTAACACCGCAATATCCGTTCGGATATGGTTTAAGCTACACCTCTTTTACCTATAGCAACCTGCAAATTTCGGCTGTCGATGTGCCATTGGGAGATGATGTGACAGTCAGCGCCGATGTGACCAATTCAGGTTCCCGCGACGGCGATGAAGTTGTTCAATTATATTTATCTGATTTGAATGCAACTATATGGGTTCCTGAAAAAGAGCTCAAAGGATTTGAGCGTGTTGCCTTAAAAGCCGGTGAAACAAAAACTGTAACCTTTAAGATAGGCAGTGAGGATTACTACCTTTTTGATATAAATACAGACAAATATATAGTAGAACCAGGCTCATTTAAAGTTCAAATAGGAGGGTCGTCAGTCAATCTGCCGCTTTCTGTTACCTTTAATCTGGTTGACGGATCGCGTAAGCCCGACTTAAAAATTCTTAACATTTACAGTATTCCCAGGTACCCGGTAGCCGGAGAAAAAGTCACCTTCCTGGCAACTGTAAAAAATTATGGAACGCAGGCATCACCTGCCGGAACAGTACATAAAGTGCTTTTTAAAGTCAATAACGTTGATGTTACGTGGTCGGTCAATTATACAAAATCAATACCTGCCGGAGGAATGGCTATGATTTGTGCAAATGATGGAATCTATGATAAAAACACATGGCTCGCGAGTGACACCGGCACCTTTAATGTTACAGCAGTTTTTGACCCGGATAATATCATCATGGAACATAACGAAGGCAATAATAAGCTAACTACCGCCTTAGTGGTTTCAGATTTCTCACAGACAAATATTTGCCTGAATAAACCTGTGTGGGTAAGTTCCATTGAAAATGCAGGATTAGATGGCCAATATGCTGTAGATGGCTTTGAGACTACCCGTTGGTCTTCAGCTTTTAAAGACAAACAATGGATAATTGTCAACCTCCTGAAGAAATACGATATTAAAAAAATTGACCTGTTTTGGGAAGCAGCTTATGCTTCAGAATTTTATGTTCTTTGCGGGAACGATACAACATATCTTTCTGATACAATTGCGCACCTGACCAATGCCACCGGGGGAACTTGCGTCTGGGAACCCGGAAATATTTCCGCACAGTACATTAAAGTCTATTGTGTGAAAAGGGCGACCGTATATGGAAATTCCCTCTTTGAAATCAAAGCATATGGCAACCAAACAAACGGCAATAGTATCAGCGATGAAGGAAAACTGAATAATATTGTCATTTTCCCAAACCCTGCATCCGACAACATTACTGTTTCATTGCCTGAAGTAGAGAAATGTGTAATTTCAATATTTAATCTTGAAGGGAAATTAATTCAAAGAGGATCCTATGAGGATAAAAATATAAATATCAACATTAAATTCTTAAATACGGGTTTGTATTTTCTGAGGATGGAGCTGAAGTCAGGTTTACTGACAGAAAAATTTATCAAATTCTGAATTCAGCATACTTTAAAATTTCCTGTTAACAAAAATTAATATCTCATTTACCTTTTTTTCCAAGGTACCCCGCCCATCGATCCAATGGATCTTTAGTCCCTGCCGTTCCATTCTGCGGAACCAGGTCATCTGGCGTTTGGCGAACTGGCGGATGGCTATATTCAGTTCATAAAACAAGTCATTCCGGGATATTTTACCTAAAAGGAAAAGGGTGACGAATTTATACTCGAGGCCGTATTTCATCAGGCGTTCGGGAGTTATTCCTCTGGCCAGCAACTGTTCTACCTCCGCGATCATCCCATGCTCCATACGGTATTCAAGCCGTTTCGTGATACGCGCCTTAACAAGTCCCCGAGGGTAATTGATGCCAAAGATGATAGAATCGATTTTCGGAAAAGTATGATCTCCAGAAGAAAGATTGAGACTCGATTTATTGTGGCTATTCGATCCGGATTGTTCCGATGAGCGGGCCACCATGATTGCTTTCAGCAGCCTGGGCCGGTCTTCGAGGTCGGTGATATTGTGCAGCGTTTTATATGATTTGAGGATTTCGGCCAGTTGATAATCCTCTTTATTGTGCAATGTAGTTAAAAAGTCATCATCGCTTTCGGCCCTGGCAAGCCGGTATCCTTTTAGTATAGCTTCGAGGTACATGCCGGAGCCACCACAAAGAATCGGAATTTTTTTTCGCTGAAGGATATCCTGGTAAGCTTTAAGAAAATCTTTCTGAAATTCGAAAATGTTATACTCATAACCCGGATCTACAATATCGATGAGATGATAAGGAATTGCATTACCCGCGACAATATAGTCATCCCAATCCTTTCCTGTTCCGATATCCATGCCCCGATATACCTGTCGTGAATCGGCGCTGATAATCTCCCCGTTGATTTCATAAGCAAGACGGGCTGCGAGGGCAGTCTTACCAGTTGCAGTCGGACCTAAGATAGTAATCAGCATACTATCTGTAAATTTTCAGATGAATAAGAAGATGGGCCGGCATGAATTATTTTCCCGTGTTATTTGAATTGGCCAAAAGTAAAAAATTATTTCGCGGAACATATGAACATTTGCTTTTATATATGAACATTCAGACTTTAACAGTGCAATTTTTCCTATTTTTGTTACGTTAATAAATTAATAATTTTCATGCGATCGAGCTGATACAAATTTATATAACTCCATGAAAAATACGCCATTCACAAAGTTCCACGAAGCAATGGGCGCCCGGATGGTTCCATTTGCAGGTTACTACATGCCACTTCAGTACGAGGGTGTTATCGCCGAACACGAAACTGTTCGGAAGGGAATAGGGGTTTTTGATGTTTCTCATATGGGCGAATTCTGGGTAAAGGGCCTGAAAGCGCTTGATTTTATTCAGTATATTACCTCAAATGACGCATCGAAGTTGGTTGCCGGGAAAGTGCAATATTCTTGTTTCCCGAATGAAACTGGTGGGATTGTTGATGATTTACTGGTTTACAAAGTCGATGATCTTACCTATTTGTTAGTTGTGAATGCTGCCAATATTGACAAGGATTGGGCTTGGTGCAACAAGAATAATAAGATGGGCGCCGACCTTTACAACGCATCTGATGAAATCGCCCAACTCGCCATTCAGGGCCCCATGGCAATGAAGGCCATGCAAAAGCTCACCAGCACGATGGTTACCGATATGGAGTATTATACCTTTAAGAAACTTACCTTCGCAGGTGTTTCAAATGTTATTTTTGCAACCACCGGATATACCGGATCGGGTGGATGTGAAATTTACATGTCGAATGAGGATGCCCCTAAAATATGGGAGGCTGTGTTCGAAGCCGGAAAGGAATTCGGGATAAAGCCGATCGGCCTGGCAGCCCGCGATACTTTGCGCCTTGAGATGGGTTACTGCCTTTATGGGAATGATATCAACGATAATACTTCGCCCATCGAAGCCGGACTGGGATGGATAACTAAATTTACCGATCAAAAGAATTTTATCAATAAAGCAGCTCTGCTGAAACAGAAACAGGAGGGAACCGCCCGCCGGCTGGTGGGATTTGAAATGGTCGATAAGGGAATACCACGACATGAATATGAAATTGTTGATTCCAAGGGAAACAAAATTGGTGAAGTTACATCCGGAACCATGGGGCCATCAGTAAAGATTCCGGTAGGCATGGGATACGTGCCATCTGCTTTATCAAAGGAGGGGAGTGAGATCCATATTAAAATAAGAGAAAAGATATTGAGGGCGAAAGTGGTGAAGTTTCCATTTTATAAAGCATGAAAAATGAAAAATCACAAGTTATGTTAAAATCAGAAGATTAAATCAAAAATAGAAACCAAACCAAACTCCAAAATGGGAAAGTCGTAAATCATAAATATAAGAGATATGAATAAAATAATAAACAAAACAAAAGCAGTTCGCTGGCAGCATTTTGTCATCATAATATTGATGGCAATGGTTGTAATTGGAACAGATGGGTGTAAATCTACAGGAAAGATTTCGAAAAAAGAGCGCAAAGCGCAGATCGAAAATGCAAAACAACAGTTACAGTCTATTATCAATGGAACTTCGACACTTTCATATGATGAGCAAAAAAGAGTGCTGGGAAATATCATGGATAAAAACTATAACGATTCTACGATCAATTCATTGATTATAGAAGCGCAACAAAAACTCAGGACTGTTTCGGCCGAAGAGTGGAAAAACATGGCACAAAAAGCAGACATGATCCGGGCCACACTCGCCGATTTATTGCTAAACAAAGACGGCAAATCGGCTGATGAATTACAACAAGAGCTTGACAATATCAGAGCGCAGAAGATTGACGATATGGAAATTACCGACCTCATGAGTCAGCTCGAAAAGAAAATCCAGGATATGCGTTCTTCGACAGGCACAGGCCCTGATTTGCCGGTAAAGACTCAATTGGAAAATGCTTTCACTGCCATAGCAAATGCAGCAAAAACAGGTAAACCTGCACAAGCTGATGCAACTATTAAGAAGACACTTCAACTTTTTTCCTCTGATAATGCCACTGTACTGATCATAATAAGTCGCGATGGCTCCGAGGTTGATTACGATAAGCCCACTACTATCAAACGGTACCTCAATCTCATTAAAGATACCAAGGCCAGTAAAAACAAAATTGACGGCATTATGACCGATGCCAATGGAAAAATCAAGGGACTCGATTTAATTAAAAAGTAATGACTATGAGAAAGCTTATTTCATTGATCATATTAATTTCCCTGTTCGCGGTGTCGAACCGCGCTACAGCACAGGATAACCTATCCCCACAGCGCAAACAGGCCATCGACAGCCTTGCCCTTGAGAAAGTTCGCGACCTGAGTAAATATATCAGCCTTATTGGTGATAAAAAGACCCCGTGGTCTGATGCACAGCGGGTGATTGAACGGGCCGCGGAACTGTTTATGGAAAACAGTGAAATAGGAGTTTCATCGATTGGCAAACAAGATGTAAACTACTACAAGGTTCGTGAATATTTCGACCGCCTGATGCAACTTAATTACGATAGGGTGACTATCGACTGGTACAAAATCCAGTATGTGAGTGATCTGGTTCGTCAGCCTGATGGCTCCTATGTTGGTGTGATAACTATTTACCAGCGTTTTCAGGCATTTGACAAAGAAAAAGGGTTGGTTTACGAAGATACTACCAAAAAGGATATCACGGTATATGTTAAGCGCAAGGAGACCCAAATCGGTGGCCGTCTTATTGGCTTCTGGGATGTGATGCTCGGTGATATCAGGGTTAAAGAAACGTCAAAATAATTTTGTATTGAAAATTACGAATTACGAACAGTGATTTTTAATTTTTGATTTTTAATTCTGCTCTATGAGAAAATTCGCATGGATAATATCGTTTTGGTTGCCATTTACCTGTTTTTCACAGGGTTCAATTAACTCTTTTACCGGGGATGAATCTATGTTTTATGCGCAGACAAAACAGGTAAACCAGTTTTTTTTGAGGTTTAATGGGGAGGAAGATATTCAAGGCAAGCGTTTTTATTCGGGGAATCCTGGTTATCGTGACCTCAAAGCCAGGAAGAAATATATGAATATCCTTTTTGATAATTCAAGCCCTATCATCAGTGCCGATGCAAAAGTCGAATTTATTAATGATGTGCTTAATAAAAAAAATCCCGCATTTCTCGACTTCTATTCAAAGGGATGGTTCGCCGAGGTTGCATCCTCTTTTTTGTATAAAAAGGAGAAAGTAAATATCATTCTTTACCTGAAAATTGAAAAGCAACGCGATGGGTACAAATGGGTGATCTCGAATGTTTACTTTGACCGCTTTGAATCGTGGTTTGCTAATCTTAACGATACAGCTAACATTAAATACTTCATACACCCGATGAGTCATGAACTGGATTTCATGAACCTGCATAAGGCATTCAGAGAGACCGAGAAACTCGATTTCTATCTTGAGCTTGATTACGTGCCGGATATGACTGCTCTTTTTGTTATGGAAATGAAGAACGGAAACCTTAACTTTGTATCGGTAAACAATGTCAAATTCCACGTTTTTCAGGTCCCGAACTGGTACTTAGAAGTCTCATGGATTAACCGGAATAACCCAAATTCCGGATGGTTAATATCCAATGTGCTCCGTGTAAACGAACAGGAAAAGAGAAACTTGATGCGGAATTACACACATGTAAATTAATAATTCATGAGAAAGGTTTTTTTTATACTGCTGATGGCGATGTTTGTCGGCATAGTTTCTGCTTTTGCCCAGAACAATACAGCCGCAAAGGCTAAAAAATCAACTACTTCGTCAAACCAAACCGGATCCACGCAGAAGAAAGATGGTGCAAAGTCCCAGCAAAAACAGGGAATATCAAAAAATAAAAAACCAGGTTCCGCAGGGAAGGATAAACAGCTTAAATCCAAAGCCGGGAGAATTCAAACCAACAAGATCGATACCTTCAAGTTGCAGGTGATCCCTCTGGTGAAATTTTTCGAAAGTTCGTTGAATTTCCTTGGAGACAAGCGCAATACAGTTAATGAAATGCAGAAGATCATATCTCAGAGCTACCTTAAATGGTGCTGGGATGAAGAGGTGCAGATAGAGGATGATCTGGATGAAAACCGCCTGGTGCCTCTTTATAAGGATATGCCGGCTTATCTTAGCGATGTCGACTTTTTCTTCAAGAAGGCTAAATTTCAATTTACAATTCAGGATGTGAGTGTTGAGGTTGGCCAGGATAGTCTGACATATTTCAAAGTGACTGCCAACCGTAGCCTTAATGGCATCACCATAAATGGAGATTCGGTAAATTCCAACAAAGTCCGCTACATCGAAATTAACTTTGACTCGGTGAAGCAACAATTAAAAATCGCGAGTATTTACACTACCAAACTTGATGAAAAGTACGACTTACGCAACTGGTGGAATTCACTTTCGAAGGTTTGGAAATCGGCTTTAGCGAAAGACATGATGCTTGAAGACAGTTTGTCCATGGAGCAAATTGATAATTTTAACGACTCGGTTGCCATTATTGACGGACAACCAACCTACATTATGGGATCAGAGTTTTACCAGTTCCTCGATCAAATCGTTCATGCCGGCAGTGTCGATTTGTCGGGGAATGATTCAATTTTGAGCCTTGAACCACTAAGTAAACTTTCAGGTTTGAAGGAGGTGAACCTTTCAGGTACTCCGGTAAGTGATCTGATGCCCTTGCGTAACCTGAACAAGCTGGAGATCCTTGATATTTCAAATACTAATGTAAGTTCACTTGAGCCATTACGATATTGTCTGCTCATCAGCCAGCTTCGTATGAAAGGCACGCCAATAAGTGATCTGTCTGTAGTTTCGACATTTCAATTACTCACAATACTTGACATCAGCGGTACAAATGTGACTTCGCTGGACCCCATCAGGGATATGACCACAATCATTGATTTGCGATTAGCCCGCACAAAAATTCAGGATCTGGGACCTGTCTCGAGCCTGAGGAACCTTGAAATGATTAACATTTCTTCGACACCGGTTGATAATCTAATTGCTTTAAAAAATCTTTCGAATTTGCACATGTTAATGTTCGACAGCACAGGTGTCAGCAGCCTTGCTCCTTTGGACAGCCTTACCGGATTACAAAGGGTTTATTGCAATAATACCCTGATCAAACAAAAAGAGGCTTTGAATTTTCTGAAGAAGCATCCTGATGCTTCGCTTGTGTATGATTCGAAGGAACTAGCAGTGTGGTGGAAAGGAATGACACCTGAATGGCAAAAACTATTCAATTTTTATTTGCAGCTTGATAACCCGCCAACCACCGAGCAGCTCCACAAACTGGCGCTTCTCGACAGCATAAACATAATCGGTCGTATGTCGGTAATATCATTGCAACCATTGAGCAAACTTATCTTGCTTCGAAACCTACAATGCCAGAGTACCGGTGTCACCTTACTCGATCCGTTGAAAGATCTTTCAGAGTTGAAGATTATCAATGCCTCGAACACAAAGATTGCAAGTTTGCAGCCCCTTTCCGGGATTTCGAACCTTGAGGTACTGAATATTGACAATACTTCGGTAGCCGATCTGAGTTCGTTGTATGGAAAAACCAGCCTTAAATTTGTATATGCCGACAATACACTGGTCGACAATAAGGAAGCTGATAAGTTTGTCGATAAAAATCCTGGTTGCATGCTTGTATTCCAGACTTCTGAAAATTCGGAATGGTGGAACGGGTTAAACCAATCCTGGAAAGATGTTTTAATGCAACAGGAACAGGTGAAAATGAAAGGAATTCCAGATAAGATTCAGCTTCAGCAGATTGCAGGGCTTACCAAAGTCGGAATTTCAGAGAACACCCAGATATCAGACTTGTCACCGCTTCAGCATTTGACCCGTTTGACAGAACTCCAGTTTTCGGGTACAGCAGTTGCCAAACTTGACCCTTTATCGCAAATGCCGAAATTGCAAACCATTCGTTGCCAGAAGAATCCGATTTTTGATATTATACCGGTAACCGGACTGCCAAACCTGACAGAACTTGATTTTTCGAATACACAGGTTGAAGAGCTTGACGCTTTAAAAAATATGATCCAATTAGAGGTACTTAAATTCAGTGGCACCCAAGTGAAAAACCTGAAGTATTTGCAAAAATTGGTGAACCTGAGAGTCATGGAGTTTTATAATACACGGGTCAGCAGTGTGGATGTGCTCGAGGGCATGAGCAAACTGGAATCGATCAAGATGTTCAATACAAAAGTCTCGGCAAAACGTGTTGAAAAGCTGAAAATACTGCATCCCAAATGTGAAATAGTGTTTTATTGATCGATATGGAAAAGCAGCTAAAAAATTTCCGTTGTATTGAAGTTTGCTTTTCTCCGAAACTTTTTTCTGAAATCAATATCCAAGGGAATTATATTGTGGTTCTTGTGGATATTCTGCGCGCCACAACCTCTATTTGTGCTGCTTTCGAAAATGGCGTGAAAAGCATCATTCCTGTTGCTACACTTGAAGAGGCGAAATCAATGAAGGAAAGGGGATTTCTCGTTGCTTCTGAGCAGGACGGGAAAAAACCGGATTTTGCTGATTTCGGGAATTCGGCTTTTAATTTCTCCAGGGATACCATTGGAGATAAAACACTGGTTTATTGCACCACCAATGGTACACGTGCACTCGAAATTGCCCGGAAAGCAGAGAAAATTGTCATTGGCGCATTTATAAATATCACGGCTTTAGCGGATTGGCTGACTGGTCAGGAGAATAATGTGGTCATCCTTTGTTCAGGCTGGAAAAATAAATTTTGCCTTGAGGATACTTTGTTTGCCGGGGCGCTTGTCGAAAAACTTATCAAGCGCCGGGTCTTTGCGACTCATTGTGATTCGGCGGCGGCGGCAATTGATTTGTGGCATATTGCCCAACCCGATATCCTTAACTATATTGAAAAGGCTGCTCACCGGCACCGCCTGAAAAAACTGGATCTGGATGATGTGATCCCTTACTCTTTCAGGTTCGACCAAACAAAAGTGGTTCCCGTTCTTGAAGGAAATGAGATTGTCGATATAGCTCAAAAATAGCATTAATGAAGCATCTGAATCGGATTGCCCTGATGATGATAGCAACAATTTCCTGGTCATGTAATGAAGCAGGGAAAAAGGAAGATAAAATGGATAAGGATTTTAAATTTCTTACAGAACAGTTTGCGGATGCAAAAATATTGCGTTACCAGGTGCCTGGTTTTGATACCCTCAACCTTAACCAAAAAAAGCTCATCTATTACCTAAGCCAGGCAGCGCTTTGCGGCAGGGACATTACTTATGACCAGAATTACAAAAACAACTTGTTGATCCGTAAAACCCTGGAGGCAATTTATACCGATTTTAACGGTGACCCCAACAGTGAGGATTTTAAAAAGTTTGTGGTTTACCTGAAGCGAGTATGGTTTTGCAATGGGATCCATCACCATTATTCTACAGATAAATTTTTTCCGGAGTTCACCCCGGCATATTTTTCTTCACTGGTAAAGGGAACAAGGCCAGTATTGTTACCATTATCCAAAGGTCAAACCCCGGATCAATTTCTGGCAGAGATATCACCTTTATTGTTTAATTCTGAAGTGGCTCCAAAGCGCGTGTGCCTTGATCCTTCGAAAGACCTGGTATTAAGTTCTGCATCGAATTTTTATGATGGGGTTAACCAGAAAGAGGCGGAGGTATTTTATGGTAGTTTGAAAAGGAATGCTAAAAAGAATAAAAAGGAATCACGTATATCTTTTGGGCTTAATTCGAAACTTGTCCGGGAAAATGGAAAAATAGTAGAAAAAGTTTATAAGGTGGACGGACTATATACTCAGGCTATCAAACAAATTGTTTTTTGGCTTGAAAAAGCGCTTACAGTAATGGAGACTCGCGAACAACATGCTTCACTGGTAAAGTTGATCGCATTTTATAAATCAGGGAACCTGGTTGAATGGGATGAATTCAACATTGCCTGGGTAAAGGATTTGAATTCGCTTGTCGATTTTATCAATGGTTTTATTGAAGTATACGGTGATCCGATGGCTATGAAAGGATCATGGGAATCTATTGTCAACTTCAAGGATGTGGTGGCATCCAAAAGGACTCAAATCCTTAGCGAGAATGCCCAGTTCTTTGAAGATAATTCACCGGTTGCTCCCGAATTCAGGAAAAAAAAAGTAAAGGGTGTCAGTGCCAAAGTAATTACAGTGGCACAACTCGGCGGTGAAAGTGACCCTACAACCCCAATTGGCATCAATCTTCCTAATGCCAACTGGATCAGGAAGGCGTATGGTTCCAAATCGGTTACGATGGATAATATTACCTATGCTTACGATCAGGCTGCTCAAGGTAATGGTTTCCTCGAAGAATTTGCATTTTCAAAAGAGGAAATTGACAGATCGCGAAAATATGGCCATCTTGCCAGTAACCTTACTACCGATCTTCATGAATGTCTGGGGCATGGTTCCGGTCAGCTAAATCGCGGAGTAGGAGCCGACGCTTTGAAGAATTATCATTCAACGATTGAAGAAGCGCGTGCCGATCTTTTTGCTCTATATTATATAAAAGATCCCGCTATTGTGAATTTTGGCATTGTCGAAGATTATGAGGTGGCCAAGGCTGAATATGACAGCTTTGTTATGAACGGTTTGATGACCCAGCTTGTACGTATCCATCCCGGCAAAACCATCGAGGAGTCGCACATGCGCGGCCGGGCTCTGATTACCAATTGGATTTTCGAAAATTCTAAAAGCAAAAAAATCATTGAAAAGGTGACCAAAAACGAAAAAACTTATTTCAGGATCAATGATTATGATAACCTGAGATGGCAGTTTGGTGAGCTTTTGAAAATTATTCAACGTATAACATCGGAGGGTGATTACCTTTCGGCCAGGGAACTGGTTGAATCTTATGCGGTTCAAGTTGACTCTGAATTGCATAAAGAGGTGATTGAACGTTACGCAAAACTGAATATTGCCCCTTACACCGGCTTCATCAACCCTGAATATTCACTTATTATTACTAATGATACCATTACAGATGTGACTATCAGCTTTCCGGATGATTTTGCCACTCAGATGTTGAATTATTCCAGGAATTATTCTTTTTTACCCGCCCGATAATAAATGAGGAGTAAACGATTTTTGATGTTGGCAATTCTTACGCTTATTACAATCGTATGTGTGAGAGGACAGAATTCATATCCTGTCGACTATTTTCGGTCTCCGACTAATTTTCCTGTCTCCCTATCTGGTTCATTTGGAGAAATCCGCAGGAATCATTTTCATTCCGGAATTGATATACGAACAGAGGGTGTTCAGGGAAAACCTGTCTATGCCATTGCCGATGGTTATGTTTCAAGAGTGAATATTTCTCCCGTAGGATTTGGGAAGGCATTGTATATTACCCATCCGAATGGATTTACCTCTTTGTATGCACATTTGAATAGCTATTCAGGCGCTATAGCCACCTGGGTCAGGTCAAGGCAATACAAAATAGAGTCGTTTGCAATTGATGTCGAGGTGCCACAAGGTCAGCTGAAGGTCAAGAAGGGCGACCTGATTGCTTTTTCCGGAAATTCGGGCGCCTCTGGCGGACCCCATCTTCATTTTGAGATTCGCGATTCCAAGACGCAGGAGATTATTGATCCCCTGGATTTTGGATTTATTAAGCATGATGGGATTCAGCCGAAAATTTCATGGATAAAGATTTATCCGTTTGGTGAAAATGCAATGGTGAATTTTACCCGTCATGCAATGCTCATTCCTGTGACCGGTTCAGATGGTAGTTACAAACTGAAAATTTCTGATACTGTCAGTGTTTCGGGAAGCATCATATTTGGTATCGAAACCTCAGATAATGCCGAAGGCGGTTTGAAGACAGGCGTGCATGCAATCGAACTCACTGTTGATGGGGTGAAGGTTTTTTCTCAGAATATTGAACGCTTTTCATTTGCAGAAACCCGTTATGCCAATAGTTTGATGGACTACCCTGCATACGTTGAGAACAAGAGGAAAATATATCGTTCATACGTGGCGCCTAACAACAAACTAAGTGTATACAATGAGGTGAAAAATCGTGGTGTTCTGACTTTTCTGGATTCGAAGTTACATAAAATTCAATATGTTGTGCGTGATGCATTCGGTAACCTGGCAACTCTTATTTTTTGGGTAAAGAGCAATCCACCGGCGAATGAGGGGGGACCTATTATGACAGCTGATAAAGTTTTCGCGCAAATTTTTACTTATAAAGCTAATAACCAATTTGACAGGAGCAACATGAAATTAAAGGTCCCAAAAGAGGCATTATATGATGACCTGTCATTCACCTATTCGGTCACGCCTCCCACGAATGGTTCCTACGCATACGTGCATCATCTTCATGACCAATATACACCTTTGCACACATGGTGCACTATATCTATCAAGACAGAAACATTGCCTGATCATTTAGCCGGAAAGGCGGTGATCGTGTCTGTTGAACCAGGCAATCATTTCATCAGCAGGGGAGGAAGTTATGAAAATGGCTGGGTTACTGCCAGAATTCGTGATTTTGGTAATTATACTATTGCTGTCGATACCGAACCCCCGGTAATAAGGCCGATCAATATATTCCCGAATAAAAAAGTGAAGAAGCAATCTTCCATTTTGATTAAGATCTCTGATAACCTTTCAGGGATCAAACTTTATCGTGGCACACTTAACGGGAATTGGATACTAATGGATTATGATGAGAAAAATCACCTGCTGTCCTATTTATTCGATGAACATATAAAACCTGGGAAGAACCAGTTTGTGCTGATGGTCGCTGATGAAGTCGGAAATTCTTCCCTTTATAAAGCAATCTTGATCCGATAAATTTTTCTTTATATTTGTTGCATGCGAGAAACCATTCTGATTCTGGATTTTGGTTCCCAGTATACACAGCTGATTGCACGCCGGGTACGTGAATTGAATGTATATTGTGAAATTCATCCGTTCAATAAATTTCCATCACCATCAAAACCATATAAAGGAGTAATACTTTCGGGTAGTCCATTTTCGGTGCGTGATGAAAATGCGCCGTTCCCTGATCTTGCTCACATCAGGGGAGTGATACCCATTCTCGGTATTTGTTATGGCGCACAATATCTGGCCCAATCATCGGGAGGGGTGGTAGCTCCTTCGGAAATCCGTGAATATGGACGCGCCAACCTCTCTTTCATTGACGGAAATGGCGAGCTTTTGCATGGGATGACAAAGGGAACCCAGGTCTGGATGTCGCATGCCGATACAATTCTAAGTTTACCAGAACATTTCAAGGCAATTGCCAGTACCTCCGATGTACAATATGCTGGTTACAGGATTACAGGTGAAAAAACCTTCGGAATCCAATTTCATCCAGAGGTGTATCATACAACTGAAGGGCTGAAGCTGCTGAAAAATTTCGTGGTTGATATTTGTGGATGCCAGCAATCGTGGACTCCCGAATCGTTTGTAGAATCTACCGTTGCTGAGCTAAAACTTAAGCTGGGCAATGACAAGGTGGTGCTTGGCATTTCTGGCGGGGTCGATTCGTCAGTGACGGCCATGTTGCTGAATAAAGCCATTGGAAAAAATCTTTACTGCATTTTTGTTGATAATGGCCTACTCAGGAAAAATGAATTCAGCCAAGTGCTCGATCGTTATAAGTCGCTCAAACTCAACATTATTGGTGTTGATGCAAGCAACCTCTTTCTCGATGCTTTGAAAGGAGTCGTTGACCCGGAGCAAAAGCGAAAGATTATCGGAAAAACCTTTATTGATGTGTTCGATGCCGAAGCACATAAAATTCAGGATATCAAATGGCTGGCTCAGGGAACGATTTACCCTGATGTTATAGAATCGCATTCAGTGAAGGGTCCTTCAGCCACTATTAAATCGCATCACAACGTTGGCGGGTTACCCGATTATATGAAACTGAAGGTCGTTGAACCTCTGAACAGTCTGTTCAAGGACGAGGTACGAAAGGTTGGACAATCGCTAGGTATCGAAGCCTTGTTTTTAAACCGCCATCCTTTTCCCGGGCCGGGGTTGGCAGTGCGCATCATCAGTGATATAAACCGCGACAAAGTAGCATTACTGCAGGAGGTTGATGATGTTTTTATATCCGGATTACATAATCATGATCTTTACCATTCAGTTTGGCAGGCTTTTGCTGTATTGTTGCCTGTTCAAACAGTGGGCGTGATGGGTGACGAGCGTACATACGAGAATGTGATTGCTTTGCGCGCTGTGACATCCACCGATGGCATGACAGCCGATTGGGCACATCTGCCATATGAATTTTTAGCTAAGGTGAGCAACGACATCATCAACAAGGTGAAAGGGGTGAACAGAGTTGTTTATGATATCAGTTCAAAGCCTCCGGCTACGATAGAGTGGGAATAAAGAGCTAGCGAAATGGAAGAATGGCGAAATTTTAAAAAATGAGACCTGATTTAAAGATCATTGCTTTTTTTCTTTTGCTTATGATGCCTGTTGGCTTGAAAAGTCAGACAACTAAGGATCAACTGAAGCAAATCCGTTCATCGGTTATAGAAACATTCGATGGGAGGGAGTATTATATACACACAATAAAGCGAGGCCAAACGCTTTATATGATATCCAAAGCATATGGGGTAGAGGTGAATGACCTGATACGCGAAAACCCACAGGTTAAAGAGGGGATAAAGGCTGACCATAAGATCAGGATACCAAAGTCTGTTAAGAAGCCGGTCGAGGGAAGACCGACGAAACCTCCTTCTGCGATTGAAAAGCCTGCTACGGGGAAGCAGGATTCTGTGATAAATCAGAAAACTTCATTTGTACCCGATTCTATTGTCCGTGAAGAATTACCCTGTGGAAAAGACAATACCACAAAAAAAGATGTATATCAGGTTGCTTTGATGATGCCTCTTTTCCTGAATGAAGCAGACAAGCTTAATGCAGAAAATCCCGATCCTGAAATTTTTGAAACTTCTAAGTGCTTGCAGTTCCTGCCGTTTTATGAAGGATTTCGGATGGCGCTTGATTCTTTGGAAAAATCGGGGTTAAAAATAAAGCTTTGGGTGTATGATGTTGACAAGGACACTGCCAAAACGAGATTATTGTTGCAGAAACCAGAGTTGAAATCGATGGACCTGATTTTTGGGTTGCTGTATCACAGGAATTTTCAGATGGTGGCTGTTTTTGCTGAAGAGAATAAGATAAACATTGTGAATCCTCTTTCAGAACGAAGTGAGCTTGTTGTTGGTAATCCATTTGTTTTCAAGGTACGCCCTTCGAAAAAGGCGCTGCCAGGGCAATTGGCTGAATATATGGCTCCCGCATTTTATCGCGGACAGGTTTTGATTGTTCGCGGCGGGCAGTATGCCGACAGGGATGCGCCTGAACGACTTAAAAAGGAGTGCCAGGAAAGGAAACTGGATGCCCAGATTGTTGAAGGGCAGGAGGCTGTAATCGGACGGCTTTCAAAGGAAAAAGAGAATTACCTGATTTTTTTTACAGAAAACCCCGAGTATATTCTTGATCTTACCCGAAGGCTGTTTGAATTGCGCAACGAATATAACATTACATTGGTAGGGCTTCCAGATTGGTTAGCTATGGATGGACTGGAGACGGAATACATGGTCGCACTGAAAACGCATGTAGTCTCCTCGAATATGATTGATTACAATAATTTATTCGTAAAAAAGTTTGTTCAACAGTATCAGGCAATATACAAATCAGATCCTCCGCTACTTGCATTCCAGGGATTCGATCTTTCTTACTATTTTCTTTCTGCGCTGCAAATTTTTGGCGCCAATATTCAACGCTGTCTTGGAGAATTTAGAATTAACACATTGCAAACCAATTTCGACTTTCGTAATGCCAAAGGCAGTGGATTTGAAAACCAGAATTGGATGATTTATAAATATGAAAATTACAGGTTGGAAAAGGTCAACTGACGACTATTATTTCGCGGGAATAGCCAGCAATGGGACATTGGTTGCAAACAAGTTCTTCTTAGTGATATTTTTCGTGAAAAACATATAAAGCAGACTGCGCTTGTGTGGCTGGAATGCAATCATGTCGACATTTTTATCTTTCACATATTGATCAACGGCTTTCTGGTTGTCCACTGCCACCTCAGTAACTTCAAAACTAATCTTTCCAGCTTTCTCTTCTTTCCCGAATTTCATCTGCAGTTCCTTCATCCTGATATAGGAATCAGTTTGTTTTGTTTTAGTAATAAAGTGTACCACATGCAGTTTAACTGAGAATGGCGAAAACAGTGAAATCAAGTCCAAAATAGTAGTGGGGTTCGCATCTGAAAGATCAGCAGCGAACATAATTGTTTCGAATCCCCGGAAATTTTTTATTTCAGGAACGGTGATTACCGGAACCTTGGCATGGTCAATAATGAATGTAGAAACTTTTCCCCATACATTTATGTTATTTCCTTTGCCAGTAGTTCCCATTACGACCAGGTCGGGATGGAATTCGCTACATATCCCTTTCAACTCATGTTCAAGCTCCCCACCAGTCACGCTGGTTGTCAGGGTGATATTGGCCAGATTTTCCTTTTTGATAAGGTTGGTTAACTTCTCCTCAAGTTCCTGCATATTATGCTCGGCATGGCGGAAAATCTCTTTCATCAGTTCCTCGTTATAGATAGTACTCATGTCGAGTGTATCCGGAAAACTGGTGTCGGCGATGATAATCTGGTCAAAGTATGTATGGAACAGTTTGATTTCTGCTCCAAATGCCTTGGCAAATTCAAGGGCATACCTGCATGTTATATCGGTATGGCTTGAAAAATCAACGGGGACAAGGATTTTTTTCATGGGGGTTAGCTTTGAACGTCTAAAGATATGTTAAACATCAACACAAAGTTAATATCTCAATGAGCAATTTGCAATTATTTTTGTTAGAGTAGTTTTTTACCAGGACAGATTCCCTTTGTTTAATAAGACTTTCATCAAAATCGAGGCGGAAAAGAAAAGGAATTTTTTCTTTAAAACCGGCGGGATCCGATGCAATGTAACATAGTTTATCCAGTGAAGTCCCAGTGACCATCTGAGGATTTACGAGGCAGAAGCGACCGTTAAAGAGTGCATTCAGGAGTTTTAGTTTTAGTCCGGTTGGCTGAAAAGTAACCATGATGTTCACCTGGGCTTCATGAATTAATTTGAACATCTCATCATCTGACGGGTTATGAACAAACCTAATATTGGTTCTTCCTTCCGCCAGCCTGATCAACCATTCTGGTGGGTCAAGTCCTGCAATTACCAGTTCGGGAAATGAATCTTCCCATACCTCTTTAATCAGGTATTTTGCAGCAATACTGTTTTCGGGAACCGATAACTTACCCTGGTAAATTGCGTAATCTCCCCGGCCGGGCTTTATGTCTACTTCATCATTGCTATGGAAACTGGGCAAGTAAACCACACGATTTTTAGGAAATACAGATGACAGGTAGTTTGTATCCTCCTGCGAAACCGTAAGCATGACTGATGCATTGCAAAGTATTTTCTGAAATTTTTTCAGCCTGATGCTTTCAGAAAGAAAATACAATCTTTTCCACGGATTTTTTTCGGCTTTAAAAAGATGATAATAGTAATGATGCTCAATATTACTTTCCCTGTAGATCAGTAAACGCCCCTTTAACCTTTTGTCTGCAATGAATCCGCAGGCATGGAGGCCTTCAAACAGGATAGGGCTATCATCTTTCAACAGGTTTTCAATGAGATCATTCGACATCCGGCTTGAAACGATATATGGTTTAAGTCTGAAATTTGCAACTAATCCTGTTTGGCGGAGGTAATAATGAACTGAAGTACAATATTTTTCAAGTTCTGGGGCTGGGTTACGCTGGTATTCAAAGCAATGCAGGTAAATTTTGACCCCGGCCGAGTGCAATGCCCTGATCTTATAGAAAACATCGATTACCCCGCCATAATTGGCAGGAAAGGGGATATCGAAGGAGATAATATGAAGTGTGATTCCGGCCACATTCATTTTACATTCAATTCGTCAATTGCTGTTTGCCAAGGCCAAAAGTAAGTGTTTTTCTTCGTTTTCCCAACATAGTTCCTCCGCGGCTCTAAGCAGGTTTTGCTTAAAAATTATTATTCTCTCCCTATTTTTCAGAATTGAATCGATTTTACGCGCCAGTGATTCCGGTTCGTGGGTTTCGATAAATTCGCCAATCTTGTAGTTGTCAACAATAATTTTCATTTCAGGGAATGGTGAAACCAGCACCGGAACGTTGGCCTGAATATAATCAAGAAATTTATTGGGCAAACAATAGTGATAATTTATACTGACATCCTTTTCAATTGACAGTCCGATATCAGCAATTAGTGTCAGGGAATGTAAATCCTGGAACGGCACTTGTCCGGCGAATCTTACTTTATCTTTTAGTCCGTTTTCTGCGGAAAATACTTTCAGGGTCTCAAAAAGATCTCCAATGCCTGCAATAACGAGCATAGCATCGGTTTCAACGTATTTCATTGCCATGATAGCCTCCTCCAGTCCCCGGTCAACATTCACGGCGCCCTGATATAGAATTATTTTTTGATCCTGGCGGATATGGTAGGTAGACTTGTCAATGGCTCCGGTCAAAGGTTTCCTGAATGGTACATTGCGGATTACAACAATTTTATTACCATATTCTTTCGAATACATTTCGGCTATCGATTGATTTACTGCAATAATATTTTGAAGCCTGGGAAAAATCCGATCTTCGATCCATTTCCAGATATGGGTCACGGCTTTCCGTCCAACAAGTTCAGGTACTCCACGAAAATATTCATGACAGTCGTGGAGGTGATGGATTTTGGAAAATGGATGTTTTATCAGGTTGGCCAGATAGTTTGCCGTGAGGGTGTCGAGATCGTTTGAAACCAGCAGGTCAGATCTGTGAGAAAGAAGAAAGAAGAATAGGGTGACATTGTATTCTGCATAAAAAAGGAATCCTTTATCAAACAGAAGTCGGAGCCGGTGCATCCGGTAGGAGCGGGGTTTCAACGTCAGGCTATCCCTGCGTCTCCGGCCAACCAACAATACTTCATAGCCTGCCTTTACCAAAGTTTGGCACGTCCGGTCAACACGTTGATCGGTGGTGAGGTCGTTGGTGACAGAGACAATAGCGGATGGCATAGTAAATGACGAATAACGAATGACAAACAAGGTAATTTGCATTTCGAATTAACAAAATTAGCTTTTTCTGTCAAATTTTTAAGGAATTCGTTTACTTTTGGTCTTTTGCAAAACCATGCACCTCGATCAGAACGTGTCGCTTAAAGCACATCATACTTTCGGAATGGAGGTTGAAGCCCGATATTTCGTTGAAGCGAAAACCCATTCTGAGGTACTGACTTTGCTTAATTACCGTCACATGATCCATATGCCGATCCTGTTTCTCGGTGGTGGTAGCAATGTTTTATTTACACACAATTTTGCCGGTATTGTCGTTAAGATAAACTCAAAAGGAATAGAGATTAATGAAGAGGATGAACATCATGTGGTCGTTACCGCTGAAGCCGGCGAAAACTGGGATGAATTTGTGCAATTTTGTGTAAATCGGGGATGGGCCGGACTGGAAAATCTTTCGTTGATTCCAGGGAAGGTGGGTGCAGCTCCCATTCAAAACATCGGAGCCTATGGCGTCGAGGCAAAAGATGTGATTGAATCGGTTCAGGTTGTGGAAATCGATTCGGGGAAACAAAAACGGTTTACCAATGCAGATTGCGAGTTTGGATATCGCGATAGCATTTTCAAACGAGCGCTCAAAGGGAAGGTCATTATTATTAATGTCACCTTTAATTTGAATAAAATCGAAGAAATAAAAGATAACAGAATATCTGGGTTACAGGATGGCAATGTTTCGAGGTCAACTGTTCTGAAGCTTGACTACGGAGATATTCGTCCAGAGCTCCAGCGAATGGGAATATCTGATCCGACTATTCCTGAGGTTCGTGAAGCAGTTTGCAACATTCGTCGCATAAAACTGCCCGATCCTGATGTGGTAGGTAATGCAGGCAGTTTCTTCAAAAATCCTCTGATTGGAAACGATATCCTGCTTTCACTTCACGAACGTTTTCCGAAAATGCCTTTTTATCAGCAATCAACAGTTCCCGGTCAATCAATTGTGCATGATCAGTTATTGGAATCAGGGAATGTAAAGATCCCTGCAGCATGGCTCATTGAACAATGCGGCTGGAAAGGATATCGCGATGGCGATGCCGGAGTACATCCCAACCAACCTCTTGTTCTTGTTAATTATGGATCTGCAACCGGCCAACAGATTCTTGATCTGGCAGCCCAAATCAGTGACTCCGTGTATCAGAAATTTGGAATCAGGTTGGAATCCGAGGTAAATGTGATCGGGTAAAAAGTAGGATATACCTGTTTTCTGATCAAGAATGACAGCCCAAATTTGCTCTTCTCAATATTAATACCTGACAATTTTGGTGGTCGCAGAATAGTGATTTCCTTCAATTTTAATAAGGTAAACACCCGCCGGAAATTTAGTGTTGCCAGCGTTGCCCGGACGCCATGTGATTATTTGCGCTCCTCTGGAAAGAGTTCCTGAGAATACCACTTGCCGGAGATCGCCGTTCAATCCATAAATAGATAACCTGATGCGATCTTCGTCTGGCAGATAAAAACTAAAGGTTGTATTGTTCACTACCGGATTAGGATTTGCTGCCAGGCAAATTGTTTTGATTTTTTTCGGTGTAGATATTCCGGTGAATATATTATCCAGATTGGCTTTGTACATTGACAATCCATATGTTCCTGCAACAATTGTCCGTGTAGGTGCGTGAATTTTCATTGCACAAACCGGAACAGCGGGAAGTCCGTTCCAGATCCACGACCATGATTGTCCACCATCGTTTGTACCATAAACCCCGGCATCTGTTGCAACAATTATTTTACCGGGAATGTCGGGATCCAATGCAATATCATTAACCGGGAATTCGGGTAGGTTGCCCGAAATTTCAAACCATGTCGATCCAAGATTTGTCGACTTGAATACATGCGGAAGGGGCTCATCCCATCGGAACCCAGAAATGGTGGCATAGATGGTTTGTGCATTGAATGGGTCTGTTGCTACTTTTGTAATCCAGCGGTTTGGCAATCCGGCCGAAATATTTTGCCATGTTTGACCATCATTCGTTGAAATGTGTACCTTTCCATCGCCAGTCCCGGCAAGAATGATGGCCGGATTTAATGTTGAAATAGCGATGGTGGTAATGGTATAAAAATATTCATTTATACCGGCAGTAAGATCATTGCTGACAGCTTGCCAGGAGCTCCCCTTGTTTGTTGTTTTCCATATCCGGTATGTTCCGAAATAGAGTATTGATGGATTCTGCGGATGCATTGCCAGAGGGGCCGACCAATTTACACGGTCGCCCGACATCTGTTGGGCAATAAAGGTCATATTCATGCCGCCATTATTAGACCGGAAAAGCTTTCCCCACTGGTATTCGGCATAAATAGTATTAGGATCAGTATAATCAACGAGTGTGTACATACCATCACCTCCAAGGATGGGCTCCCAATCACTTGTTCCCCCAGTCAGGGTACGGATAGTGTTATTATCCTGGGTGCCGCCATAAATTCGTTCAGGATGCTGGTAATCAATGTCTATGGCATAGAATTGAGTCAATGGCAGGTTGTTGATCTTTGTCCAGTTAGTCCCATTATTTTCGCTTAGATAAAGTCCTCCGTCATTACCTTCAATAATCCTGTTATTCGCTTCATCAAAAAACATTGCATGATGATCGACATGAAAATCCCATGAGGAGATGTTGTTCCATGAACTGCCTCCGTTTTCAGACCGGTACAGGTAAACCCCCATTACAAACACCCTGTCAGGGTTTACCGGATCAACCCGAATCTGGCCGAAATACCAACCGAAATTGCTGTTCATATTGTACAAGGCTCCATCGTTTGTGCGAGTCCAGGATTGGCCTCCATTTATCGTTTTATAAACAGCAACTTCAAGGTTTGCAAGATCATAAAACGCGTATAAAATGTCGGGGTTTGATTTTGCAATGGCGATGCCAATTCTGCCGACATTGCTCCCCTTGGGTATTCCATTTGTCAATTCATTCCATGTAGTACCGCCATCGGTACTTTTCCATATTCCTGATGATTCGCCAAATGATTTACGGTAGGTCAGCCCGCGTATCCGTTCCCACATGGATGCGTAAAGAATTTGAGGGTTGGTTGGATGTTGAACCAGGTCAATTGCCGATGTCGAATCATTCAGAAACAATACCCTTTCCCAGGTTATCCCTGCATCATTGCTGCGATAAACACCGCGTTCATCATTGGCTGTAAAGAGATTTCCGCAAGCCGCTACAAAAACTCGTTGGGAATTTGAGTAATCTACAAGAACGCGGCCGATGTATGCTGAACTGTCCAACCCGATATGCTGCCAGGAGGCGCCTGCATTTGTCGATTTGTACATACCATTTCCGAGAAAGCTAAAACTGGCTGAATTGGCCTCACCGGTTCCGCAATATAAAACCTGGTCATTATTCGGATCAATGGCAATATCACCAACAGATACAACCGGAACATCATTAAACAGATTTGTCCAGGTGGCGCCAAGGTCATTAGTCTTCAAAATGCCTCCTGTAGCCGCACCAATATAAATCGTTGAAGGATTACCAGCGCTGGATTCTATATCGGTTATCCTTCCGCCAATATTATCCGGACCAGAGAAGGTCCATGGGTAACCGCGATCTGAGGCGCTTTTCATAAGACTTTCAGTCTGTTGTGTAGCTGCAAGAAATGCTGAAGGATTGATGCGGTTGTACGGATAGAGACGCTGCATAGCCATCCAGTCATTAGGCTCAAGCG
Source organism: Bacteroidota bacterium (assembly GCA_037137455.1). GTDB lineage: Bacteria > Bacteroidota > Bacteroidia > Bacteroidales > FEN-979 > CAIVAT01. The sequence continues at coordinate 20,566 of JBAXKG010000009.1, read as the reverse complement.
AGGGTGGTACCCATTTTGCCCGAGACGCCTCGCTTTTCAAATTTACCAGCCTTCCGGTTTTATAGAATGCAAATAATCCAATTAGTGCAATAAATGCAACCAATGCAGACAGTTTAACTAATGAAATGACTTTGGTTCGGGGAGTTTTCATTACAGTGTAGATTTGATTAGATAGTAATCGCTTGTTAAAACAAAATCGCAATTGATTTAGATAAGGCTATTCCGTCCTGAGTGCGCCCACCAGGTCGGTGACAGCTTTGATTTCATGCCTTTTCAAATAATCTTCAATTCCATCAACGATTTTAACGGATACAGTGGGGTCGATGAAATTGGCTGTTCCAACCTGTATTGCGGAGGCGCCGGCCAGGATAAATTCAATGGCATCGGTGGCATTCATAATGCCCCCAAGTCCAATGACAGGAATGGTTACAGCTTTGTGAACCTGCCAAACCATTCGAAGCGCAATCGGCTTAATGGCAGGGCCCGACAATCCACCGGTAATTGTTGATAAAATTGGACGCCTGTTTTCGGCATCTATGGCCATTCCCAATAACGTGTTGATAAGGGTGATCACTTCGGCGCCGCCTTCAACAACTGCTTTGGCCATCTCGGTGATACTGGTGACGTTCGGAGAGAGTTTCACCATCAGCACTTTTTTGTAGACTTTACGAACCTTTGATGTGACCTCGGTGGCCATAGCCGGCGCTGTACCAAAGGCCATTCCTCCAAGTTTTACATTCGGACATGAGATGTTCAGTTCAATGGCGGCAACCTTTTCCAGTTCATTGATGCGCTCGGCAACTGCCACGTACTCTTCAACGGTTGAACCTGAAACGTTTACTATTATTTGAGTTTTAAAATCCTTTATTCGTGGATAAATTTCATTGCAAAAATGATCGACTCCCTTATTTTGCAGGCCAACTGAATTCAACATGCCAGAGGATGTTTCAGCCATGCGTGGATAAGCATTCCCATCTCGGTTTTTGCCGGTAACTGCCTTCACAAATATCCCTCCAAGCCTTCCCAGGTCAATAAAATCGAGAAATTCCTCACCATAGCCAAAAGTTCCTGAGGCAGTGGTGACAGGGTTTTTAAAATTCAGGCCCGCAATATTGACAGAGAGATCAGGAGTTACCATTTCAGCCGGTTTATATTAAAAACGGGTCCTTCAACGCAAACACGTTCATTTCCTTTATCAGTTGGGGTTATACAGCAAAGGCATACGCCAAATCCACAAGCCATGGTATTTTCAAGTGAAACTTCACAATCGGTTTTATGCTTTCTTGCAATTTTAGCAACAGCTTTCATCATGGCATCGGGGCCACAACAATAAATTTTTTTGAAATCAAGGCGCTCTTGCTGAAATATAGAATGATCAACCACCAGCCCCATTTCACCTTCTGTGCCATCATCGGTTGTGACCAGCACTTTTCCATATTTCGAATATTCTTCAATTTCAGAAACCTCTTCCCTGGTGCGGAAGCCAACAAGAATGGTGGGTTGGATATTGTTTTGGTTCAGAAATTGTGCAAGAAACAACAAAGGGGCAACACCACATCCACCGCCAACAAGAAGAACGTCTTTGGTAAATGGGAGCGAAAACGCATTTCCAAGTGGGTAGATTAAATCAAGCGAATCGCCTATCTTCAGCCTGCTCAGGTGACGGGTTCCCTCTCCCTTGATCTGAATCAGCAAGCGGAATGTGTTTTTTCCAAAATCAACAGAATGTATAGAAAATGGCCGGCGCAAAAATGTAACAGGAGAATCCGAGATACGTACCTGGGCAAATTGACCCGGTAAGATATTAGGAAGTGGTTGGGGGGCAAGCAGATCAATGACGAAATGACGGCTGTTGAGACGATTGTAACCAACGACAGTCAGAACCTGAACAACTTTTTGAAACGTCATTAAATTAATATCATTTTTTGATTACCCAAGCTTCATTTAATCTTTTATCTCTGCAGGTTGTTCTCCTTCAGTCGTTTCTTTGGGAATTTCTTCATCCTCTTTTTCATTGAAATCCAGAAGATTTTTCTGCAGAAGCATATTAAACCAAATTACCATCTTTTTAATGTCAGAAACATACACACGGTTCTGATCATAATCAGGGATCATTTCAAGGAAAAAAGCTTTCAGGTCTTTGTTGTCCGATTTGCTATCAATGGCCGGTTTCCCTTCAAGTTTGATATAAAATGCTTTGAATACCTCTTTCAAAGAAATGTCATCTCCAGTTGTAAAAACGCTAATCTCCTCAAGTGAACTGATCTTCTCGTGTCCGAATGCAGGAAATCTTTTGCCGTCAATAAGCGATTCAACAATAACAGCATTCTTTGACTGTGAAACCACTTTAAACAACCCGTTTTTGCCCGCAACGGATAAGATCTTACTTAAATCCATGGTCTGATAATTTTTGGCAAATATAAGAAAGAAATGGTGATTTTGTCACGCCACATGCGCCAATGTTTACTTGGCAATCTTGTAATTCTTATATTCTCCCAATTGCAATCCTCCTATTTTTTCAATAAAATTTAGGAAGGCTGATCTGACTGAATGATCTTTTTTTATAGCAGTCGGAGTGAATTCCCAATTTTGGCGTGCAATTCGCTCGCTCATCACCTGAGGATGCGTGCCGGCAAATGGCGCTATAAAATTCATTTTCGAATACTCATAGCCTTTGGATTTTGGAACGCTTTTTTCGATCCATTTGTCGTTATGCCAGTAACGGTGAAATGTTTGCAGTTTGGATTGCTGAGTTTCAGGCGGTTTCACCCATCCGTAGTGAAAAACAAAAGCATCGACAGGCGCGACACTAAGCTTTCTGCCGTTTTTCCTGAAACCTTGTGCATCAAGGTATGAGCGGATCTCTTTATTATTGCGTATAACCCTCACCTCACGCCTGTACCATTTACGTGAATCTCCAATGTATTGATAAGAGCCCCAAAAATGAGTATAATTGAACACAAGCCCTTCAATATTTGTTTCGTGTTCCCATTTTTTCATTGCGGCCTTGATTTCAGGCAGATACTTCTCATGAACCACCTCATCGGCCTGGAGGTAAAAGGCCCAGGCGCTATCATGTGAAATGGCATCAAAAGCCTTATCGGTCTCAAGCGCTAACACTCGTCCACCCTCGCGCAATGAATCATCCCATTCTGTATCTACAATCCTTATTTTTGGATCTCCGATTGAAAGTATAAGGTTTCGGGTGTCATCTTCCGATGTACCAACTGCTACAATAAATTCATCGCAAACAGGCAATATTGACCTGATCGATTCCACCACAGGGTAGTCAAATTTAATTGCATTGCGGACAAATGTAAACCCTGAAACTTTCATTATAAATATTACGAATATACATCCCCTAAAAATCGATAATCCCTGTATAATTTGCCGGAGTAATGGCCTTAAGCTCAGTTTTTACCTTTTTGGAAACTTTGAGTCCATCGATGAATTGATGGATGGCGTCTTTGGTCATCCCTCCCTGACCGCGCGTAAGCTCTTTAAGCGTTTCATATGGATTGGGATAGCCTTCGCGACGCAGGATGGTTTGAATGGCTTCAGATACAACGGCCCAATTATCTTCCAGGTCGCTTTGAAGCTTGTTATCATTTAGAATCAGTTTGTTAAGTCCTTTAAGGATCGATTTCCAGGCTATCAGTGAATGGGCAAAGGGAACACCAATATTCCTGATCGCAGTAGAGTCAGTCAGGTCGCGTTGCAGGCGGGAAATGGGAAGCTTTGCCGACAAATGTTCAAAAAGCGCGTTGGCGATACCCATGTTCCCCTCTGAATTTTCAAAATCAATCGGATTTACCTTATGAGGCATAGTTGAGGAGCCGGTTTCTGATACCCGTATCTTTTGTTTAAAATAATCCATAGAGATATAGGTCCAGAGATCGCGCACGAGGTCGATCAAGATAGTATTGATCCGCTTCAGGTTGTCGAAAAAGGCTGACAAGTTGTCGTAATGCTCTATCTGGGTTGTCGTTTGGCATCGTTCCAATCCCAGTGTTTCATTCACAAATTTATTGGCGAATTTTACCCAGTCAATGCCTGGATATGCAATATGATGTGCATTGAGATTTCCAATAGCCCCACCTAATTTTGCCGAAACAGGAATGGTTTCCAGAAGGGCAAGTTGCATTCCAAGCCTTTCTGTAAAAACATAGAGCTCCTTCCCAATTGTCGTTGGTGATGCCGGCTGGCCATGAGTACGAGCCAGCATCGGAACATGTTGCCATTCCCTCGAAAGCGCCAGCAGATCCACATAAATGGTTTCAAGAGCCGGCTCCATGATGTCGCGGTATGCATCGCGCATTGCCAATGGGAAAGCGGTATTGTTGATGTCTTGTGAAGTGAGCCCGAAATGTATAAATTCCTTGAATGAACCCAGCCCGAGAATTTCGAACTGCTCCTTTAAAAAATATTCGATAGCCTTTACATCATGGTTTGTCTCAGTTTCAAGCTCCTTGACGCGAATTGCATCCTCCGGATCAAATTTTTCGTAAATAAGCCGGAGTTTTTTAAACATTTTTTTGTCAAAATCCATCAGCTGTGGAAGTGGAATTTTGCACAAAGCGATGAAATATTCCACTTCAACAAGCACCCGGTAACGGATAATGGCGCCTTCTGAAAAATAGGCTGACAGTGGTTCGGTCACAGGGCGATACCGGCCATCGACCGGAGAAATTGCATCAATTGAATGTTCCATGATGTTGAGGTATGTTTGATATGAGCAAATATATGGATAAATCAGGTTAAGATATTTTTCTGAGATACCATCATTTCCCAGTTTCGCTACTTTACTAAAGTCTTTGCAAAACTATTCGAGTAAGCATAAAAGAACCCAACGCCACCGTTGGTAACGTTTCCCTTGACATTTGCTGGCGGGCCACTGAAAAATGGAATGTTAAACCCCGACTGCTTTACCTCATTAATAAAATCAAAATATTCCTTGGTAATGCCCGACATTTGAAGCATTATGGTATCACCGGGATAGATTGTTTCCCAGCTGTGGCTATTGTTAAGGTAAACTGCATCCACTCCATTCATATAACTTCCGTTATAATACTTATCATCTGAGATGGTCTTTTTTGTAATTGTATCGGTAAGCAGTTTGCCATTCCGATACAGATTAAAAAGATAATAGTTGACTTCATTACCAGGTTCCTGGGCCCATAATTTGATTGTCCAGACACCCTTTTGCCCCCATTCAGGGTGGAACACCGCCATTATTGAATCGAGATGGGTGATTGAAGGAAGATAAGATGTAGCCTCAAAGCTTGTTTTTCCTGCAATTTCTTCCGTAAGTTCAACTTTAAGGGAGTAGCTGTTTCCTTTTTTTCCTGCAAAATTCGAATCAGTTTCATATATGCCCGAAATTCCTTTTCGCGATTCATGCATCATAAATGTTTTTGAACCGTCAAAAATCGAAACGGTCGCATTGACCACCCTTGGAACGGGCTCATTTGAGAAGTAATCGGCCGACTTTGTAAGGGCTACACGATAAACGCCGGTATCGGCCTCTATGCCGCCATCCACAACCAGTCGTGTATAGGTGCTGTCGAGTTTCACCTCGATTTTTTCAGTACATGCTGAAGCCAGCAGGGCAAGCAGGGCTATTTGTAAGGTTTTTCTAGTCATTGTTGAAGTGAAAATTAAATGTGACTGATGGGATAATACCGAAAAGGTAAACTTTCTCGGCATAGGTAGTATTTGGATCAATATTGTCCTGAGTAAAATTTATTGACCATGTATTGTGACGGTTATATGCGTTGTAGACTGAAAAATTCAGATCCCAGTTGAATTTCCTGCCTGGTTTTTGCTTGCTGAAAAATGAGAGGGAGATGTCGAGGCGATGATAATCCTGATACCGGTACTGATTCCGGTCTGAGTAGATCGGTACAATTTTTCCACCGATTTCTGCGCGTCCAGTGGGGAATGTCACTGGGGCGCCAGTTGCATAAACCCAATTCGCGGAAACCGTAAACCGCTTGCTTATAACCCAATTCAATACAATCGAGATGTTATTGGGCTTGTCATATGGTGCAGGATAAGGGTTGTTATCATTTATTTCATTGATCTGACGGAAAGTCCGGGAGTAGGTATAACTTATCCAGCCATTGACCTTTTCTTCATTCAGTCTGACTAAAAATTCTATGCCATACGACCATGCTTTCCCGCTCCTTATCTCGCCTTCCAGTTTATTGTTAAGCAGCAACTGTGCAAAATCCTTGAAATCGACAACATTCTTCATCCACTTATAGTAAGCTTCTACGGATGTTTCAATCGTATTTTTCCTGAAATTCCGGAAGTAGCCAATTGCAACCTGATCGGCAATTTGAGGTTTTACGTTCGGACTTGACGAAAACCATATGTCGAGTGGGGTTCCAACTGTTGAATTCTGTGCGAGCTGTAAATACTGGTTAGTTCTGGCATAACTGGCTTTGATTGAATGCAGGCTGTTAAAATCGTAAAGTAATCCGAGACGTGGCTCAATTCCAACATAAGTGTTGTAAAGAACCCCAGCTTTGTATACAGTTGAATCGGTAGCTTTGTAGGCAGAATCGTAGTGGAAAACGGTACCGGGCCCGGTATTCTGAAACATGGAAAAACGCAATCCATATTTGATAGTGAAGTGTTCCCCCAGTTTTTGTTCATTGTTGCCATAAACACCAGTTTCAAAAGCATAGTTATTTGGCACTTTGACATTGGCGAACACGGTCTTTTCTCCAATTCCCTGGGCACTCCCCGGGTTGAACATGTGGTAAATAAGAGATGCCCCGAAACGGATTGTATTTTTGGTGTTAAGGTAATAACTGAAATCGGCTTTCATCCCGAGATCGCGGAGATTAGAATTCCAGTCAAACGAATTGCTGTTCCCTGCTGGTGTTCCGAGATTATAAAGGTAATTACTGTAAATAAAAGAGAAATTTGAAAATAACTGTTTTGTAAACAAGTGATTCCAACGGATAGTGGCAGTTTCATTGCCCCATTTCATACCGGCAAATCCATTCTTGAATACATCACGGCCAAAATAACCTGATAAAAATACCTGGTTATTATCATTAATGCGGTAATTGATCTTGGCGTTCAGATCATAAAAATAGAGTCTGTTGTTTTGGAGCGCTTTGTTGGAGGAAAGCGGGAGAAAAATATCAGCATATGTACGCCGGCCTGAGACGATGAACGAACTGCGATCCTTAACGATAGGGCCTTCTAGAGTGAGCCTGCTGGCTATGATGCCGATTCCTCCATTGATTTCAAACTTTTTGGAATTACCTTCATTCATGCGTACATCAAGTACCGAAGAAAGCCGTCCGCCATAATTGGCCGGGATATCTCCTTTATAAAGTTTTACGTCCTTTATCGCATCGTTGTTGAATACTGAGAAAAATCCCATAAGGTGGGAGGCATTGTAAACCGTGGCTTCATCCAGAAGGATCAGGTTTTGATCAGGGGCGCCGCCACGCACACTAAAACCGCTGGAGCCTTCGCCCACCGACTGCACTCCGGGGAGCATCTGAATGGCTTTAATGATATCCACCTCTCCCATCAGGGCAGGTATTCGCTGAATGGTTTTAATATCCATGCGAAAAGTGCTCATTTCCGGTTTAACTACATTTTTATCATTTTTCTCACTGGTGATCACTACCTCCTTTAGCTGACGTTGTTGGGGGAGTAATTCAAGTGTGATTTTAAGGTCTTTGTTTAGTTGAATTGTCTTTTCGATAGTTGAATATCCAATGTACGAATATATAAGCGTGTAGTTGCCTTCGTTTAATGTAAGGGAATAATTTCCATAAACATCAGATACGGCGCCGGTTTTCAACTCCTTAACAAAAATTGTGGCCCCAACCAAAGCCTCTCCGCTACTCTGATCCCTAATTTTTCCATTGATCGAATATCGAATGGGTTTATCGGCCGGATCACATACCGCCTGATAATTTGAAAATAGCAGGAATATGAAAAAAAAAATGAATAGTAACTGTTTCATTAATGTAATAGTCTTTTGAGATTACTGACGGACAATCCGGAATTCCCCATTCAGGTTCAGTTTAATAATTCGCGAAGCCTTTACCTGTCCAAGCTGTTCAAGTGATTCATCAACCACCCAGTCAACGCCATTTATAATTTCACTCGAGATGTCTTTAAAAACCCTTGGGGCATTGATGCCTGAAATATTAGCAGATGTAGAAACAATCGGCTTCCCGAATTCATTTATCAGCCTTTTGCAGAAATCATTTTTTACGATCCGGATAGCTATGGATTTATCATCGGAAATTACGTTTGCTGCAAGATTTTTTGCATTCGGATAAATAATAGTGAGAGGTGTAGAAACATTTTTAATAAGGTCCCATGCAATTTCAGGGATGTCTGTCACAAAATCCTTTATTTTTTCAGCCTTATCGAGTAAAATAATCAGATTTTTGCGTTCCATCTTTTTTTTCAATCGATGCACTTTTTCAACCGCAATAAAATTCGTAGCATCGCAACCTATACCCCAGATGGTATCTGTTGGGTATAACAACGTGCCTCCGCTGCTCAGAACCATAATACACTGTTTGATTTCCCGTTCGATGGGCGACATTGTAATAATTTTAATTGAATCTAAATAACGCACAAAGGTACTTACAAATTGCGCATGGGGGCCGGTTGTTGAAAATTCGCGAAGAGAATCCTATAAATACTGACTAAGCTGTTCACTATTTATATCAAAGGCACATTTGAAATGCTTTTCAGGGCATGCCTTGTATCCGTGGAGTCCACATGGCCTGCATGACAGTTTCTCAGTTATTTGCACAACATGGGAGCTGTCTGAAAGCGGTCCAAATCCGAATTCCGGCACCGTTGAGCAATAGATGGCTGTCACCGGAGCATTAACTGCTGAGGCAAGGTGCAGTGGAGCCGAATCATTTGTGAAATTCATTTTGGCATCCTTCATCAAGCCTGCCGATTGAAGAAACGTCAGTTTTCCGGCAATATTTTTCATCCCCGGATGCGATGCTTGCCCGATGATGGAATCGCAAAGATCTGAATCGCACGAAGCACCAAGCAGGTAGATAGCTGCATCGAATGAAATATGTTTTGCAAATTCAACCCATTTTTCCAAAGGATATTGTTTCGTGAACCAGAGTGAAGCAGGTGAAATAGTATAATAGCGGCCTGTTTTCATCGTGGCAACATGATTTAAATCCGATTGTGACGGATAGATTCGTGGCATTATAGCAATGTCATCTGTTATCTCACTTATCAGTGACAAATTTCGTTTTATCTCATGAATACCACTTCCGATAGAATGTGGGATCTTTTTCGTGAAGCAGAAAGACAATGGGTTTTTATCGAAACCGATTCGCATCCCTGCCCGGGAAATTGCGGTCATTAATCCGGTTAGAAAAAAACGTTGCAAATTTACTATGATATCATACTTAGCGTACCATATATGGTGCATCAGTTTATCGAAGTTGAGAAATTTGTGAGATCGTTTATCCCAGATCAATACTTCATGCAAAAATGGATGGCCTTCAAAAAGGCTTTCGGTGCCTTTTTTTAAGAGGAAATCAATTTGCGCATCGGGAAAATAGTGATGCAATTTTTCCAACACAGGAGTGGCAAGGATAACATCGCCAATTGAAGCAGTTTGTATGATCAGGATTTTGTTCATCTATACAGCCACCTCGAATTCGCGTAATGCCTGATTCAATGATGTTTTCAGGTCGGTGGATGCTTTACGCTGTCCGATGATGAGTGCACAAGGAACCTGGTAAACGCCGGCAGGAAATGTCTTTGGAAGTGCGCCTGGAATTACAACCGACCTGGGAGGAACATATCCTTTATATTCAATGGGTTTGCTGCCCGATACATCTATGATTTTGGTCGATCCGGTAAGTACGACATTTGCGCCCAGAACAGCCTCACTGCCGATGTGAACGCCTTCGACCACTATACTTCGGGATCCCAGAAAGCAATTATCTTCAATTATCACCGGGGCAGCCTGCACTGGTTCCAGAACGCCACCAATCCCTACACCGCCGCTGAGATGGCAATGCTTGCCTATCTGCGCGCATGAGCCTACAGTCGCCCAGGTATCGATCATTGTCCCCGTGTCGATATAGGAACCAATATTAATATATGATGGCATCATTACCACTCCTTCGGCGATAAAAGCGCCATAACGGGCAATTGCATGGGGTACAACCCTGACTCCCAGCTTGTCCCAATTGGTCTTCAGCGGAATTTTATCATAGAATTGAAACGGGCCGACCTCGATTAATTCCATCTTCCGGATAAGAAAATAAAGTATCACGGCTTTTTTAATCCATTCATGGGTAATCCATTTCCCTTCTTTTTTTGTTGCAACCCTGAGTTTACCCGCATCGAGTTGTGCGATCACTTCACAAATTGCCTCCTTGGCAATGGTTTGTTTCAGTATTCCCCGGTCTTCCCAGGCTGATTCAATAAGCTGTTTAAGGTGTTCCATTATCACAATTTCAAAAATCAACCGGAAATACTAAATCAATAAGGTTACTCCCTTCCAAAATTAGCTAAAAATTTAAATCTTTATACCTTTGCAACAAATTTCATAGTATGGGCAGGATTGTTGCGATTGATTACGGACAGAAGAGGACAGGCCTTGCCGTGACTGATGAATTAAAGATCATTGCCACCGGGCTCACAACTGTTCGGTCGATCGATGTGTTAGAATTTTTAAAAGAGTATACCCGAAAGAATGAGGTTGAGCGATTTGTAGTAGGGGAACCGAAACAGTTGAACAATAAAGCATCTGAATCATCGGTTTATATCGAACCATTCGTTAAAAAACTTGCCGGAGCATTTCCGGGAATCACTGTTGTAAGGATGGATGAGCGTTTTACCTCCCTGATTGCTACACGAGCTATCCGCGAAGCAGGAATGAAGAAAAAGGACCGGCAGGATAAGGCGTTGGTAGATACCGTTAGCGCTACCATCATTCTTCAGTCATACATGGAAATAGCAAATTAATTATAATTAAGATTTTATGATTTTGCCTGTTGTCGCATACGGACATCCTGTATTGAAAAAAGTAGCGGAGGAGATCCCTTCAGATTTTCCTGATTTGAAGGAGCTGATAGAGAATATGTGGGAAACCATGTACCAGTCGGATGGCGTTGGATTAGCAGCGCCGCAAGTTAACCGTTCCATTAGGCTGATTGTGATTGATGCCTCTGCCTTTGCCGAAAAGTACCCGGAGACTGAACATTTCAAAAAAGAATTCATTAATGCGAAAATATATAAGGAGGAGGGAGATGAATTTTTATTCAATGAAGGGTGTTTGAGTTTTCCCGGGCTTAGGCAGGATATTATGCGTAAGCCGGTTATTTACATGAAGTACATGGATGATAATTTTGTTGAACACGATGAACGGTTCGATGGGGTAATTGCACGTGTCATTCAACATGAATACGATCACATTGAAGGTATAGTATTCGTAGACAGGATTCCTTCACTGAAAAAAATGTTGCTCAAACGGCGGTTATCAGATATCAGTAAAGGGAATGTGGAGGTAGGATACAAGATGTTGTTCCCTCAAATTAAAAAAGGGAGAAAGTAGAACGTTTTGCCAACAGGTGTCAGTTAAAATAGAAAAACTAACGATATGAAAAAAACCATAATTCTGATTTTAGGTATTTCCATTGTGTGGATTACTGGATGCAACCCATCGCGTGAAAAAACAATCAATCGGATCAATAATCTTGAAAACAGTCTCTTCTCGCCCGAAGCGATCAGCTTTAATAAAGAGAAGGCCGACAGCCTCCAAACTTATTACATGGATTTTATCAAAGATTATCCCAAAGATTCCCTTGCCCCGGGATATTTGTTTAAGGCTGCTAATATTGCTATGAATTCTGGTGATGGCAACAAGGCGCTGCTATTCTTTGACCAGTACATTCAGGATTATCCCGATCAGTCGAAAGCCCCTATGTGTATGTTTTTCAAGGCATTTATCTATGAAAATATGCTTCAAAATATTGATAAAGCCAGGGAAACCTACCTCTTGTTTATTGAAAAATATCCATCAAATGATTTTACCAATGATGCAAAACTGGCGTTGCAAAATCTGGGGAAAACACCCGAAATGATTGTCAGGGAATTTGAACTGAAAATGAAAGCTGATAGCTTGAGGGTTGCCGATTCCTTGTCAAAAATCAAGAAATCCAGAAAACGTTAAAATTGCTATTTGAACAGGCTTTCCAGTGCTGTTGAAAGGCTTGCAGGTGTAATGTTCTCGTATAACCTGCCTTCATAACTATAAGCTATTTCACCCCGTTCCTCAGATACAATAATGGCAATCGCATCCGATTTCTCAGTAATCCCTACGGCTGCCAGGTGGCGTAAACCATAAAATGGAGGAATGGTTCCTTTATTTGAAACCGGGAGAATACATCGCGCGGCGCGTATATGATCCCCAATTATTATCACTGCACCATCATGCATCGGACTGTTTTTAAAGAATATCGTTTCCAGCATGACCTCCGAAATTTTGGAATCAACAGGCTGACCTGTTGAAATATATTGCACAAGTTCATTCTGCTGTGCGATTACAATCAATGCCCCTGTTTTGGTTTCAGCCATTTTCTGACAAGCTTTCACAATATTATCGATGTTCAGATTTACCGGGTTGTTGATTTTAAAACGCCAGAAGAGAATACGTTTCCGCTGGCTTTTAATGATCCTCATATTTCCTACCATGAGCAAAAATGCCCGGATTTCAGGCTGAAATACTACTATCAGAGCGATTACGCCAACGCTGATAAATTGTCCGAGAATCTCTGTAAGCAATTGCATTTGCAAAGCTTTAACTACCCGCCAGAGAATATATACAGCTATAATTCCAATGAAAATTCTTATTGCCGCTGTGCCTTTAACGAGATTGTATATTTCATACAAAAGAATGGCAAACAAAATAATGTCGATGATATCGATGATGCGAAGACTGAAAAGGCCAACTAAAAACATAGGTCTATCTATCAAATATCAATTTCTCAATTCGTAATTCGTCACTTGTTTCCAAAGTTATCAATTTTCCTGGTCATGCAGCCGTCTTACCAGCCTTATGGCCTCAACTGCCTCCTTCACATCATGCACCCTCAGGATGTCGGCCCCTTTGATCAATGCAATGGTGTTCAGAACAGTCGTGCCGTTTTTGGCCTCATCCGAATTGATTTTCAGTACACGGGTAATCATAGATTTGCGTGAAAGTCCTACGACAACTGGTACTCCCATCGATTTGAATTCTTCCAGACGCGACAGTAATGCAAAATTATGTTCAACCGTTTTTCCAAAACCGAATCCCGGGTCGATCATTACCTGACGCATGCCCTTATCACGGCATCGTATAAGTTGCTGTTCAAAAAAATAGGTGATTTCTGCTACAATATCGGTATAGCCGGGGTTTTGCTGCATGGTTTCAGGTGTTCCCTTCATGTGCATCAGAATATACGGTACATTGAGCGAAGCAATTGTTGCAAACATGCCTTCTTCGAAACGGCCTCCATAAACGTCGTTGATTATATCAGCGCCATCAGCTATTGCTGCTCTTGCAACCATGGGCCTGAAAGTGTCGACCGAAATTACAGTGGTGGGAAATTCCTTTCGAATTGCTTTCAAAGATGGCAAAAGTCGCTCCCTTTCAATCTCTTCGCTCACTACCGAAGCATCAGGGCGGGTTGAAACAGCCCCAATGTCAATGATCGAAGCTCCTTCGAGAATCATTTGTTCGGCGTGGTTCAACTGCGCATCGATAGTCTGAAACTTTCCTCCATCGGAAAATGAATCGGGTGTGAGATTCAAAATACCCATTATTAATGGGGTCGAGAGATTCAATTCCCTTTGGCGACAATAAAGTTTGTTCATTTCTTTGTGAAAAACGCTGTCCAAAAGTACGACCAAAACCCAGAAAAATATTAATTTTAGCCTCAGAAATATTGAATTATTCATTTCCTCATGAATCCTGTTACGCAAACCGAACAGCAGTTTGAATCAGTTATCGATAATTGCCGTGAAATCTTTTTAACTAAGATGAAAGATTATGGTACAGCCTGGCGGATTCTGCGCACATCATCCCTTACTGACCAGATATATATTAAAGCACAAAGAATCCGGAGCATCGATGATAAAGGGACACAGAAGATCGATGAAGGGATCAAGCCTGAATTTATGGGGATTATAAACTATTCGGTCGTAGCCCTCATCCAGCTTGAACTGGGTACCGAAGAGAACCTCAACCTTGGGAAGACCGAAGCTGAGACCCTGTATAATAAATATACCACAGCCGCCCGCGACCTGATGCTGAATAAAAATCATGATTATGGTGAAGCATGGCGCAACATGCGTTTGAGTTCGCTAACCGATATCATTCTCATGAAGCTTATGCGTATCAAGCAGATTGAGGACAATAAAGGAAAAACATTTATTTCTGAAGGGGTCGATGCCAACTATTACGATATTATAAATTATGCTGTATTTGCATTAATAAAGATGGAGTATGAAAATTCTTAGAACTATTTTCAGGATCCTTATCGGACTAATCTTCGTTTACTCCGGATTCGTAAAAGGAATTGATCCACTTGGAACAGTCTACAGGATGGAGGATTATTTCATTGCTTTCAACCTTCCCTGGTTCATTCCTTTCAGCCTTTACCTCACCATTTTCCTTTGTACACTTGAATTTATTATAGGTGTAAGTCTGCTTCTTAATTTTTGGATCCGAAAAACAGCCTGGATTTTATTACCCATGATGATGTTTTTCACGATCCTGACTTTCTTTGATGCTGTGTATAATATTGTTCCGGATTGTGGTTGTTTTGGAGATGCCCTGAAGATCACCAATATTCAGACATTTATTAAAAATATTGTCCTGATGGGCTTGGTGGTGCCCATTTTTATCTGGCGGAATAAATTCAGAAGCCTCCTGCCTTCATGGTGTGATTTCGCCATATTACTTTTTATAGCCATTGGTTTTTCTACTTTATCGATTCAATGTTACAGACATCTGCCGATGAAAGATTTCATGTCCTGGAAAGTGGGAAATCGTGTCAATAAAACCGAAACCGTGCCTGTGACCTTTTATGTTACCTACAAAAATAAATTGACTGGCGAGGAAAAGGAATATATTTCACCGAATTATCCCTGGAATGACTCTGTATGGCTTGCCGACTGGATCTTTAAAAGCCAGCGAGTTGTCGATCCGAACAAAAATCAGGGAATGGTTTTACGTGTTGAAGATGTGCGTGGCAACGATTTCACCTCAAGCATAATGGATAATCCGGATTGGCAGTTTATTTTGGTTGCATATGATCTTAAAAAGAGCAACCGGGAGGGGTTTCACAAGATACTTCCATTTTATAAAAAAGCCACCCGCGATGGATATTCATTCATCTGCCTCACCAATTCCATGCCAGGTGAAATTAAAATGTTTAGAATGGCCAATGGAACGGCGTTTGATTATTTCATCGCCGATGACGTGGTTCTAAAAACCATGGTTCGTTCTAATCCCGGTTTAATCCTCCTGAAAAATGGCATCGTGATGGCCAAATGGAGCTTCCGCGATTTTCCGACCTACGGCGAGGTCAAGACACAATACATTAAAAAGTAAACGATTGTTTAATTGTTTTAAATCTGCAATCCCAATTCGAAATTCGTAAATTTTTTCATGGGCAACTTCATCCTAAAGCGCTTCTGGTACGGTATTCTTGTCCTTTTTGGTGTTATCGTAGTAGTATTCCTCCTGTTCAATGTCCTTCCGGGAGATCCTGCGCGCATGATGCTCGGACAGCGTGCCGACATTGCTTCCGTGGAGGCCATTAACAAAGATCTTGGAAGGGATAAACCACTTGCTGTGCAATTTGTAAATTATCTGAATGATCTTTCACCGCTTTCAATGCATAATGTGACTGATATCGGGAGTTTTTGGTTTCTTGACCATAACAAGTACGGGAAAACCCTAAAACTGATTTCATTCGGAAGTTCGGCCCTGGTACTGAAGGAGCCCTATCTTCGCCGGTCGTATCAATCGAAAAGGAATGTTTCGGAAATTCTTGCCGAGGGTTTTGTCAATACCATTATTTTGGCGTTTGTAGCAATGGCTTTTGCAATTATAATTGGCATTTCCGTTGGAGTTATTTGCGCAATCTTCAAAAACAGTATAATCGACCGAATCGCCCTTGTATTCTCGGTGCTGGGGATGTCGCTTCCATCGTTCTTTGTGGCGATTATCAATGCATGGATATTTGCCTTTGTCCTTGTCAGGTTCACCGGGCTTAATATGTCGGGAAGCCTTTATGGTGTCGATGATTTTGGAAGAGGCGCCTACCTTGATCTGAAAAATCTTATACTCCCGGCATTCACACTTGGAATACGCCCTCTTGCTATTATCGTGGAACTTACCAGAAATTCACTTCTGGAAGTCATGACACAGGATTATATCCGCACGGCCAGGGCGAAAGGGCTGAGCAAAAGCAGGATCATCCTGAAGCATGCTTTAAAAAATGCGTTGAACCCGGTAGTCACGGCCATCTCTGGTTGGCTTGCCTCATTGCTTGCGGGCGCTGTATTTGTGGAGTTTGTGTTCGACTGGAAAGGGATTGGAGTGATTATTGTAAATGCCCTCGACAAATATGATTTTCCTGTGGTGATGGGCGCCGTGCTTTTTATATCCATTATCCTGATTATTATTAATTTTTTGGTGGATATAATTTATGGCTTGCTGGACCCGAGGATTCGATTGCAATAAAAATTTTCCCCCCATCCAAAAATATTTACAAGGATCATTATAAATATGAACATAATATTGTATATTTGTCAATTAATGACAAGGCAAAAATTACAAGTCAAATGAAGGAAAGTTTCGGAGAGTTTATTAAGCTACAACGTACAAATAAAAGATATACGTTAACCCAGCTTGCTGCAAAAATAGGGATCGATTCAGCTAATCTCAGCAAGATAGAGAATGGCAAACGAGAGTTTGATGAAAAAAGGCTAATGAAATTAGCTAAAACATTTAACCTGAATTTAGAAGAACTCAAAGAAGAGTATTTTAGTGAAAAAATTGCTAAAAAAATATATGAGACTAATTGCTCTGAAAAAACCCTTGTATTGGCTGAAGAAAAAGTCAAATACCTGAAAGCCAAAAATGTTACGCAGGGTATTTTAAATTTTTAAAATATGAAACCGAATTTAGATAGTTTTATTGATATATCGTTCGTAGAAGAACCTCAGGTTTTCATTGACTTTAAGTCAACACAGAAACACGATATTGAAATACTAAATAGAACATATAAAGTTGTTTCATTATTTAGTGGATGTGGAGGGTTAGATTTAGGATTTACTGGTGGGTTTAATTTTGGAAACCGATTTTTCGAAAAAAACAAGTTTACGGTTGAATTTGCCAATGACATTGATCCGGCAGCAGAAATGGTTTACAATGCTAATAAAGTTTTTTTTAACAATCACAAATTAATTCGGGAGGATATTAAAAATATTAATTACAAAGAAATTCCTGATTTCGATTTTTTGATTGCAGGTTTCCCTTGTCAACCATTTTCAAATGCAGGATTAAGAAAAGGAATAAGTGACGAGCGAGGCAATTTATTTGAGGAATGTGAAAACCTTTTAAGGGAAGGCTTAGAAAGGAAAAATCAACCCATTGGTTTTGTATTTGAAAACGTGAAAGGCATAATGTCATCAAAAATGCCTGACGGAACTACAATTCCAGATGAAATTGTAAAGAGAACTGAAAAATTAGGATTCAAAACTTGCTATAAGCTATTCAAAACAAGCAATTATGGAGTGCCGACAAATAGACAAAGGTTAATAATTGTAGGACTTAGAAATGATCTTGGATATTTTGATTTTAGTTTATTAGACCACGTTGTAACTGAATATAATCTTCCAAATGAAACCGATAATCGGTACGAACTACTTCTTGGTTCCGTTCTTTGTGACATTCCTGAAAGTGCTCCTCAAAAAAACGATTATTGGAAGTATTCACCTGGGGGTCAGTATATGGTTGACAAAATTGGTCCATGCAAAAATGGTGAAGAAGCATTAGAAAAGTTCAAAAAGAAAATCCCAATTACTAAAATCAGCAATACAATTTCAGAAGGCAAGTCATGGAAAGACATGGATATTGAGGACATGAATAAACGTTTCCGCAAAATTTGGGATAATCCTCAAATTTATCGTGCTCCTAACTTTTATAGAAGGTTTGCATTAGGTGAAATTAATGGGACAATTACAGCTTCAGCACAACCTGAAAACTGTGGTATTACGCATCCATTTGAAAATAGAAGATTTACAATTAGAGAAATTGCCAGAATACAATCGTTCCCCGATGATTTTGAATTTCCCTACACGACAATTTCAAACGCGTACAAAGTGATTGGAAATGCAGTACCACCGATATTTGGTTGGGTTATTGCTAAAGCCATAACTAAACATATTGAAAATGAATAAAATAAACCATAACAAGGCCTATTTGTTGGGGCTTTTAGTTGGTGGGGGAAAGGTTGATAGGGATACTTTTATTATAGACCTTCCTTTCAAAAAATGGGGGATGGACCCTTCCCGGATGAATATTATCGCAGCCGAAATTCTAACCAAAATTTGTCAAAATTTTAAAACTTCATATAGTTTTAATGTAACTTATGAAATAGGAAATGACAAGTGGCTGATAAAGCCGATTAATGGAGCAGATATTTCGCCATTAATAAAAGATTTAGAATTTTTAAATTTGCCAATTGGTGGCTTTCTATTGTGTAATGTTGATTTAGTAACCGCTAAAACGCATTTGACAGGTATAAATGTTGAAAGTTTTCTTTCTGGTATTTTTGACGCAAGGGCAAGTTTATCACATTCGCATAGAAGATTTAATGATGATGCCCCTGTTGTTTCAATAGAGATTCCAGGAAGTACAAAAAACTTCAAGTTTGTCGTCCAATTTTGTTCATGGCTAACAGATTTGGGGTCTGTAACTGACCAAATTCTTTATAATCATCCCAACCAACATTCAGGTTCTGACCCCAATTATAAAGGTTGGAAAAAAGGATTTAAAATCCGGTTTCTTGTAAAATCATTTTTGGAACAACATTCATTTGCATTACAAGCAAAATCAATCGATGTCACAAAAATTGAAAAGAAACAAAAGAAGGAAGAACAAAAACCTTGTTACTTAAGAAAATTGAAACAAGTTAGTCCTGTAAGCATTCATTCCGAGCAGAATTCAGAAGAACTTCCTTCGGATGTCCGTAATAAAATTTTCTTTCATTACCATCATTTTTGTGCTGTTTTGGATTGCCCTCATGCACCCATAGATGAAATTACTAAATTGGTGAAAAAGAAAAATTCATTAATCAATTTTTTTCCACGATTATCAAAAGGAACAAGTAAGGAGCTTACAACGGTTTTAAAAAATATTCAGATCTCATCTTTTCCCGAGAAAAAAATTTATAAACGCAAATTCATTGTAAAAAATTTAATACACAGTGAAATTTTTAGAGGCTTTTCAGGGCTTGACCAAGGTGTTGCATATTTATTTTCGCCAGTATTGAATGGGAAAAGACACACTGGTTCTATGAAAAAAATCATTGAAGATGCGATAAAACAGGAACTGATAATTTTTACAATTGGCGAAGACTTTGATAGCCCGTTGCTTATCATTAACAACGTAAATGAAAGAGCTTGCATTTGTTCGTCCATTGGGAATAAACTTAATCAAGAGTTGATTAAAAAACATATTAAAGCTAATAATCTTTCAGTTAATATTGTTTAGCATGGATGAAATAAGTTTTTACGAGGAGTTCTCAAAAAAATTCAAGCAATATCTTACGACATATTTAGGTGCAGATTATAATGTATTTTATTCCTGCAATAACACTTTAGACAATCTTGTTAGCAGATTGGAACAAGCTTGCAATATAGAAATAAGACCAGCAAATGTTTATATTCCGAAACTTAAAATTGATATTGTTTTTGCTATTTGTGGTGCCAATAATATACCAAGATTGATATTAATTGAAGCAAAATATTTGCACCAGCTTAGTTTGAAAGATTATTCGCAGTTAATAGGTTATTTACAGGTTGCTAAAACAATTGATTTAGGCCTGTTGTTACTTATCCAAAAAGGAGTTTCTTCAAGCAAGTTATCAAATGATTTTCAAGAAATAGTTAGATTAAAAAAACTTCCAATGGATTGGATAGTTAACATAAAACAATTCAACGAAAAACATAATTTCAAGACAGGAATTATCAGCTATGTTCCGAACAACGGCATCGATTGGCTTGACACTACAGAGATTTCTGGAATATCCTCTTTTGACGAACTTGAAACCTATTTAAAATGACGATAAAGCCATCCCTTAATAGATATGCCCATTTAACCTTCTAAAGCTTTATACAAACCAAAGCTTTCAAAAGAATATGCATTCCCAACCGCAAAGACATAAAGAAAAGTTAAGAACCATTACCTGATAATTATAATACAAAAAATATGAGAAAAAAAATCGTTGCCGGAAACTGGAAAATGAATAAA
>JBAXKG010000008.1:0-67748 GCA_037137455.1 Bacteroidota bacterium | reverse complement strand
CAAGTGTGGCGATTTGATTCGTAAGTGTAGATGAAAAGGCGGCAATTGTATTATTTTCAGCAATTGGCTTAGCCGCTGGTGGGTTTTTGTGATCCCGGCGCGACTCGAACGCGCGACCCACAGCTTAGAAGGCTGTTGCTCTATCCAACTGAGCTACGGGACCCTGATCGGACTGCAAAAGTAACAATTAATAAGTTTTGAACAAATGATCGGTGTTTTCAACGGAAATCTTAATTTTGTAAAACACTTTAAAAGCTTAAAAATTCTATTAACTGCTGATATTACGTGACAATCCTATCGGTTTAGTCATTGACTTTCAGGAAAGGATTTTTATGAGTAAAATGTGCATGAAAAGCTAACATTTAATGTCCACTGACGAAACAACAAACGGCGACAACCCTGAACTTGAATCTGGAACTTTGCAGGAAACAGTTCATCTGTCGGAGATGTACCAGAGCTGGTTTTTGGATTATGCCTCATATGTAATACTTGAGCGGGCCGTACCAGAGATCACTGATGGATTAAAGCCTGTGCAGCGACGTATTCTTCATGCTATGAAGGAGTTGGACGATGGTCGTTATAATAAGGTAGCCAACATCATCGGGCATACAATGAAGTACCACCCGCATGGTGATGCATCAATAGGCGATGCCCTGGTTCAACTTGGTCAGAAAGATCTTCTGATTGACTGCCAGGGAAACTGGGGTAATATTCTTACCGGTGATAGCTCTGCCGCACCGCGATACATTGAAGCACGTCCTTCGAAATTTGCGCACGAGGTTTTGTTCAATACAAAAACTACTACCTGGCAGGCATCTTATGATGGCCGAAACAAAGAACCGGTTGCCATGCCTGCAAAATTTCCCCTTCTGCTTGCCCAGGGTGTTGAGGGCATCGCTGTTGGACTCGCTTCGAAAATACTCCCTCATAATTTTAACGAACTCATCGATTCTTCAATTAAAATCCTGCAGGAAAAAGAATTTGAACTATATCCCGATTTCCTTACCGGCGGGATGGTTGACGTGTCGCGTTATAATGACGGCCTTCGTGGCGGGAAGATCCGCCTGCGCGCAAAAATTATTCTTGAAGATAAAAAAACCCTTGTTATCCGCGAAATACCTTATGGCACCACAACGGGATCAATCATCGACTCTATCCTGACTGCAAATGATAAAGGCAAGATCAAGATCAGGAAAATCGATGATAACACATCTGCTGATGTGGAAATCCTGATCCATCTGGCGACTGGGGTTTCGCCCGACACTACCATTGACGCGCTCTATGCTTTTACTGAATGCGAAATTTCCATTTCACCCAACGCGTGTGTAATTGAAAACGGAAAGCCACGCTTCATGGGTGTTTCCGCGATACTGAGGGTAAATACAAAACGTACCGTTGATCTGTTGAAACTCGAACTGAATATTCGTAAACAAGAATTGCTTGAACAGCTTCATAACAATTCTTTGGAAAAAATATTTATCGAAAATGAGGTTTACGAAGGGATCAAGAAATGCAAGACTACCGAGGATATTGATTCTGCAATTTTCAGGGGGTTGAAACCCTTTGCAAAGCAGATTATCCGGCCTGTTTCGGAAGAGGATGTTCACCGTTTGCGCAAGATACCCATCGAACGTATTTCCCGCTACAATGCAGCCAGGGCCGATGAGGTTATGGCAGGCATCAAAGTGGAGATGAATGAGGTAGAGAATCACCTGGCTCATCTGGTCGATTATGCGATCGAATATTTCAGGCAGATTCGTAAAAAATATGGCAAAAACCGCGATCGCCATACCGAAATAAGGAACTTCGATACAATCGAGGCTGCAAAAGTTGCGGCTGCCAATGAAAAACTTTTTGTGAATCGTGAAGAGGGATTTGCAGGTACCAGTCTTAAAAAGGATGAATTCGTTTGTGATTGCTCCGACATAGACGATGTAATTGTGTTTCGTGATGATGGTACATTTCTGGTCGTGAAGGTTGCTGATAAAATCTTCGTTGGCCAGAACATCATCCATATTGCCGTATTTAATAAAAATGATACACGTACCGTTTATAACCTGATTTACCGGGATGGTAAAAACGGGAAGATTATGGTTAAGCGTTTCAGTGTGCTTGGAGTAACACGTGATAAGGAGTATTTTGTTACAAAGGGAACTCCTTATTCGAAAGTACTATATTTTACGGCCAATCCCAACGGAGAGGCCGAAGTAATCAGAGTAGAGCTAAAACCAAAGCCACGGCTAAAAAAGAGTTCATTTGATTTTAATTTTGCAGAAATTGCCATCAAAGGACGCGGTTCTATGGGTAATAT
The DNA here is from genome assembly GCA_037137455.1 of Bacteroidota bacterium. GTDB lineage: Bacteria > Bacteroidota > Bacteroidia > Bacteroidales > FEN-979 > CAIVAT01. Next base: position 65,437 of record JBAXKG010000008.1, on the reverse strand, counting down.
TCTCTCAAAATACCCGGTCAGAAAAATTGAACAGCGCCAGGAGGGAATTTCCACTCTTGGATCTCTGAATATCTGGTATGATGAAACAGTACAGCGACTGAACACTGATGAGCGTGGCATTAAGCTGGGCGAATTTTCAGGATCTGATCGTATCATAACATTCATGCAATCAGGTCATTACCGTCTTACTTCCTTCGATCTGTCCACACATTTCGATGAGGATATGATACGCATTGAAAAGTTCCACACTGATAATGTATACACTGCCGTTTATCAGGAAAATGAGTCGAAACATTATTATATCAAACGGTTTAAGGCAGATATGACCGATAAAAAAGTTGAATTCGTGGATAATGCCGACCGGCTTATTCTTTTTTCCACCGATCATTACCCCAGGCTTGAACTTTTTTACGACATTAAATTAAAGACCAAGGGTGTGGAGCAAGAAGAGATTTCAGTGTATGAGTTTATTGGTGTTAAAGGTTATAAAGCCAAGGGGAAGCGGCTTTCTATACACGCTGTAAAAAAACTGACATGGCTTGAACCATTGCAGATTGAGGAGCCGCATCCGGTAATCTTGCCTGAAGAACCAGATTTAATTTCAGAACCATCAAAAGAGTCAGTGATTCCAAAAAAACGGGGACGGAAAAAGAAACAAGAAATTACACAGGAACCATTGAAAGATGACATTGATCCCGGTGATGCAATTCAAATGGAGTTGCCGCTGTAGGGATATATTGAATTATTGAATGATTGAATGATTGAATGATTGAATTTAAAATCCGAAATCCAAATTAATATTTTCCAAATTGAATTTATAGAAAATGGTTGACAATAAAGTTTTACAGGTTACCGGCGATGTCAGTTGGATCGGGGTTCTTGATCGTGACATTGTCACGTTTGATGTGGTAATGGAAACGAAATATGGCACTACCTACAATTCCTATTTTATAAACGCGGTGAAAAAGACCGTGGTGGAAACCGTAAAGGAAAAATTTTGGGAAACATATTTAGCGAAGCTGAAAATGCTGGTGAATCCTGTTGAAATTGAGTACGTTATTGTTAACCACACTGAACCCGACCACTCGGGATGTGTTGCCCGGTTACTGGAGATAGCGCCTCACGCCAAGGTTGTAGGAAGTGGAAATGCAATAAGGTACTTAAGAGATTTGCTTGGTTTCGAATTTCCGCACCTGATCGTCAAAGATGGACAAACGCTAGACCTGGGAAATAAAACGCTGCAATTCATCGCTGCTGCAAACCTTCATTGGCCTGATTCTATCATGACATACCTTCGGGAAGATAAGATATTGTTCACCTGCGATATTTTTGGTGAGCATTATTGCCATGATGGCGTATTCGATGATGTAATCGGCGATTTTGATGATGCCTTCCGTTATTATTTCAACGTGATAATGAGACCTTACAGCAGGTTTATGTTGCAAGCCATTGATCGTATTCGCCCGCTTGATATTTCAGTCATTTGTCCCGGACATGGCGCAGTTTTAAGGAAGAATTGGAAAAAGTATGTTGACCTTTCCGGGCAGTATGCCCTTGAAGCGGTGAATGATCAAAAGCCGAACCGTGTCTTTATAGGTTATGTGTCGGCATATATGAATACCGGGATTATCGCGGACCTTATCGCAAAGGGCATTAAAATGGCTGGTGATATTGAGGTGGATCTTTGTGATATCGAGAAGATGGATCTGTCGGTGATTGAACAAAAGCTCATACAGGCATCGGCCATTGTGTTGGGATGCCCCACTTTCAGTCAGAATATACTTTTGCCTGTTTATCAGGTCTTTGCGCTCATAAATCCGATTCGTGACCGCAATAAACTTGCTGCGGCTTTCGGCTCATATGGTTGGAGCGGCGAAGGGATCAAAATTATGAACTCCGTCATGAGCAATCTGAAGCTCAGGGTAACTGATGATGGATTAATGGTCAAATTTACACCTCACAAAGATGTAAAGGATAAATGTATCGAATATGGTCGACAGTTCGGACAAAAACTGTTGCAGGGAGTTTGATACTAAATTTGTAAATTCAAAGTTATCATTGTTAATATAGATTTGGCAACAATCGTGAAATCCGGATTTCGATCACTATTTTTGACAATGGGAATTGCAGCAATCCTGCTTTGCCTTCAATCCTGCCTTCCTGAACGTAAAATAGCCAATAACTTTATTGAATCGCAACACATGCTGAACCTGCTGGTGAATCCACCTGATCTGGTATATAAGTACAACCATAAAGGCGAAATTATAGAAGGATTTGACTCGCTTTCATCAGATCAGCAGGATTCTGCGTTGTGGGTCAACAGTCAGTTTGTGCAGCAACTCAATGACAGCGTGCTGCTTGAAACATACATGAACCAATTTATCAACGAAATGAGAGAATTTGGGTTCAATGTTTACCTGGTCGATGCCATCGATTCATTCATGACCGGTAAACCCCAGTCCTATATTCTTGATATCCCGCAGATACAGGTTGATGAATATTTTTATCCGCTGCTCGATGAGGATGAGTACATGGATTCGACTTATTACAAGAAATTCGAACTCAATGCCGTGGATTTCAGTTGTTGGTTTGAACTCAGAAAGGCCAATACTGAGAATGCAAAAAAAATGGTACTCTATTCTTCGCACACTGCTTATGATTCGTTTAATGGACGGTTTTTTAATGACCCGTTTTCTTCAACTGTACGTTATAAATATACCATCGATTCCCTGAAAACCAACGATGTGTACGAAATGGCTACATATCTCGGTAAAAAGCATGCAGGATATTTATACGATTACTTTATGAATCAGTATATCGCCAAAAATTTACCTGAAGGCATGAGGATGATGGATTATTATCATTACAACCGCAACAAGAAATCCTTCTCGTCAGCTTATGACGACAGGTTTGAAATATTGGGAAGCAAATGACCCATGACTTTCACCTTGCTCTTGCATATGGAATGGCAGACTGGCTCCCGAACTCCCCTCTCAAAAATTTAAAATATCCGGCAATAGCAATCATGGCTGCATTATCAGTTGAATATTGAGTTGGAGGGATGAAGATATTCCATCCGAATTTGTCGCGGGCATTTTCCAGCGCTTTTCGTAGTCCTGAATTGGCAGAAACGCCCCCGGCAATTGCCACATCAAGCCAACCTGATGAGGGATGCATGTCGCGGGTCTGATCCATGGCGGTGGTCAGTTTCAGAATTAGCATTTCGACAATGGCAGCCTGAATGGATGCACAGAGATCAAATTTGTTTTTTTCGATGAAATCGTGATCTTTTTTTAATTCATCCCGAAGAAAATAGAGAAACGAGGTTTTTAGTCCGCTGAAACTGAAATCAAGTCCCGGCATTTTGGGTTTGGAAAATGCAAACCTCATCGGATCTCCCAGCTGCGCCAGTTTGTCGATCATTGGACCGCCCGGATAGGGAAGTCCCATAATCTTGGCAGCTTTATCAAATGTTTCACCAGCTGCATCATCAATGGTCTGACCGATGACCTCCATTTCAAAATAATCGCGGATCAAAACGAATTGCGTATGGCCACCTGAAACTGTAAGACACAGAAAGGGAAATTTCGGGATGGGATTTGTTTTACCTGTATTCCTGATAAAATGGCTCAGGATATGGGCTTGCAGGTGATCCACTTCAATAAGCGGGATGTTTAGCCCAAGCGAGAAAGCCTTGGCAAAGGATGTTCCGACAAGAAGCGATCCCAGCAGCCCCGGCCCCCTTGTAAATGCGATGGCAGAAAGTTGATTTTTACCTATATTTGCCTTTTGGATGGCAGTTTCAATTACCGGGATTATGTTTTGTTGATGCGCGCGCGAAGCCAATTCGGGAACTACACCCCCGTAGTTTTTATGAACATCCTGGCCGGCAGTGACATTCGAAAGGATGACATCATCCTTAATAACAGCCGCTGCCGTGTCATCACATGAAGATTCAATACCGAGGATGTAGGTTTGCATAATTAAAAGCGAAATTACCATAAAAACAGGCTCAAAAATATTGATTTACATCGTCACAGTGATTTTTTCGCTGCTCCTGACCTTTTATCTGATTTTCAGAAGTGAGGCAGTACAAAAATTGATGGTACGACTCGCCGTTGACTATTTTTCGAAGGAACTGAAAACAGAAATCAGGATAAGCGGGTTTGATTTTTCGATCGAACATGGACTGCTTGTCGAAGGAATTTCGATCCTTGATCGTCAAAAGGAGATCCTTTTTTCAGCTAACGCACTTGGGGTAAAACCAGGAGCTTTTTCATTGAAGAAACACAAGCTGAACATCAGCAAAGTGTTTATCGAGAAGGGAAATATTCAATTGATTACCCATAGAGGAGATAGTGTTCTTAACTTTCAGTTTATCATCGATCATTTTGCTTCATCCGATACAACAATTAAAAGTGATACGACCCCGTCACCTCAATGGAAAATTTCAGTATCAGCAGTTAGCCTGAGGGAAACAAGATTTCATTTGCAGGATGACAATGAGCCACCAACTCCCGAAGGGATGGATTATACCAACATTGATGTTTCGGAAATAAATCTTGATGTTACCGACATTTTGTTCGATGCGGATACAATTGATGCAAATATCAAATATTTGTCAGCCAAAGAGCGCAGCGGTATTGTGCTTCACAATCTCAGTGGCGAATTTCAGGTTGGCCCCAGGTTTTTAAAGGCACATAATCTTAAAATACTGACCGATCACTCGGATCTTTCGTTAACATTTGATTTTTTGTACGATCAATGGGCAGCCTACAACGATTTTTTGAACAAAGTGACTATACAGGCAAAGATTGATCCTTCGTACCTCGACCTGCAGGATATAGGTTATTTTGCACCGGAATTGCTGGTAATGAAAGACCGGATACGCCTTTCCGGAAATATCAAAGGAACGGTAAGCAATTTCAAAGCCCGCGATTTTCGGTTCGCTTTTGGAAAGAATACCTTTTTTTACGGAAATATCAGCGCAATTGGATTGCCAGATGTTGAAGAGACATTTATCGACCTGAATGTCAAGGCTATGAATACAAATAAGGAGGATATTGAATCCCTGCTTATTCCGGGCGATATACGTCGTTTAGAATTGCCTGGAATGCTTGCAAACATAGGCGTGATAAGCCTTAAAGGTATTTTTACCGGTTTTTACAATGACTTCGTAGCGAAAGCGCATTTCAATACTAACCTGGGCAACATAAGTACCGATCTTTCCCTGAAAAAGCCGAAGGGGAGCTCGCCTATTGGTTATAATGGCCAGCTTGATGTTGGTTCATTCGATATTGGCAAGCTGACCGGCAACGAGAAATACATTGGAATTATTACTTTCCGGGCCGATGTTAACGGACAAGGTTTTAAACTGAGCAATGCCGATTTAAAAATGAATCTTCGCATCGATTCGGTTTTCCTGAACAATTATAATTATACAAACCTGGATATTTCCGGATCACTGGCTGAGAAGAAATTTTCGGGACTCTTAAATATTGATGATCCAGGCTTGCACCTCGATTTCAACGGATTGATTGATATGGCAGATTCATTGCCGGATTTTGATTTTAAGGCTAAGGTAAATCATGCCAGGTTGTTTGATTTGCATTTGCTTAAACGCGATTCTTTGGAAAATCTGACCACGAGCCTGAAGGTAAATTTCCAGGGAACTAATCTGGATAACATTGACGGTTCCATCCTTATCGATAGTACTGTATACTCCGAAGGAAATAAGTTGATTACGATGGATCACCTTTCGCTGCTGACCAGGCAGGATACAGCTTACGGGAAAAGTTACCATCTGCAGTCCGATTTTGTGGATGCCGACATAACCGGCGCCTTTTCGTTCAAAGCGCTGGTGCCATCGCTAAGCACCTTTATTCAAAATTACCTGGCTTCGTTTAACATGAATGATTCATTAATTGCCCTTAGCCAGTTACAAACGAACCAAAAGATGAACTATGAAGTGCGGTTCAGGAATTCAGATGAAGTCACTAATTTATTCCTCCCTTTTGTTCGGATAGCGCCCAAATCCACATTCCATGGTTATTATAACGAGGAAAAGGGATCACTTGTAATGAAAGGGAGTTCCCCGGCGCTTTTTATCAATGATATCGAATTGAGCGATTGGTATCTTGACGCTGAGAACAAAAAGAAAGATTTATCAATAAAATCCGGTGCGGCTCATGTTTACTTCAAGCGGGCGGATAAAAAGGATTCTCTTGAGGTAAAAATTGATTCATTTCAGCTGGTTTCAAATTTAAGGCAAGACAGTGTTCTATATAAGGTAAACTGGTACGGGAATTCAAAATCCAGTGAATTTGATGGATTTGCCAGTTTCAGGGATAGTCCGGTAATAAAATTGAAAATTAAACAATTCAATGTATTCCTGAATGAAAAATACTGGACAGTTAATCCTGAAAATTTTGTCAGTATTGATACATCATCGGTAAGGTTTTCCAAATTAGATTTTAATTCAGAGGATCAGTACCTCAAGGTAAATGGAACGCTGTCGAGATCCAACTCAGATACGCTTAAAATTGATTTTAACAAGGTCGATATATCAAAGTTGGATCAGTTAATTGGCAGTGAACAGATTGATGTAGATGGAATTCTGAGCGGACGGGTCAGATTAGCGAAACCATACACAAATATCACTGTACTGTCAGATCTGCGAATCGATAAGTTGAAATTCAATAAGGAGGAGTTGGGCGATGCGACTTTCAATATTTTGTTTGATGCAGAAGCTTCAAGGTTCGATGTAAAATCGCAAAGCAGTCATACCGAAAATATTGTGACAAACATTCCCTTTTCACTTACCGGCAGTTATTTTTCAGATAAAAAAAATCCCCATTTCGATTTTGACCTGGCTTTAATGAACCTTAATTTACGTGCAGTGAGACCTTTTGTTTCCAGCTTCATGTCGGGAGTAAACGGGATGGCCTCCGGGCAGATAAAAATTAAAGGTAGCCTTGACAAACTATTGATTACCGGTCAGTTAAAAATGATGCGGACAGAATTTAAAATCAACTATCTCAATGTGCCTTATTCTTTCACCGATGTGGTGACCATTGATACTAATGGATTCTTTTTCAAAAATATTTCTCTTTTTGATTCCCTGGGGCATAAAGCTGTTTTAAACGGGAAGATCACGCATAATTATTTTCGCAACCTTCGGCTGGGGCTGAACATTGAAATGGTTGATTTTGCCGCCTTTAATAATACCCGTACACAAAACAGTGTTTTTTATGGAAATGCGCGCGCTTCAGGAAACGCAAGTATTACAGGGCCACCGGAGAATATCAATATTATTGTCAAGGCAACAAATGGTGGAAAAACCCATGTGGTGATTCCGATTGACCTGACTCAATCTGTCGGGCAAAACGATTATATAATTTTTGTCAATCCAGGGACGGATTCGCTCGAAATGTTAAAGGAGAAGCCGGGTGTAAATACCTCCGGACTTTCCTTAGATCTGGGTTTGCGGGTGAATCAGGATGCTGAAGTTGAGGTGTTTTTTCCAGATCAGTTAGGAAATTTGAAGGCATCAGGAACCGGGAATTTTTTATTGGGGATGACACCAACAACTCCTTTCACTTTATCAGGTACATATAAACTTTCAAAAGGTTTTTTTCTTTTCCAATTTAAGAATCTTCTCAGGTTGCCATTGTCGATAAAGGAGGGAAGCACGATCAGTTGGAGCGGAAATGCTACTGATGCAAATATATCGATCAGCGCCGTTTATAAAACCAAGGCTCCGTTGAAAGGACTTACAACCTACACGGAAGAGGAGGGTATCCGAATCCCGGTAGAATGTATTGTGAGGCTGGGTGGCAAATTGATGAATCCGGACATGTCGTTTGCCATAAATCTGCCAAATGTGGAAGAGACTATCAGGAACTTGGTTTACACGAGTATTGATACCAACAATCCGATCACCATGACTGAGCAGGTAGTTTATCTCATGGTTCTCAATCAGTTTAAGCCAGTGGTAGCAACCTCCAGCACAATTGATGTGGGAGCAACCTCCATGTCGCTTGTCACCAATCAGATAAACAGCATGATATCCCAGATTTCATCGAATGTTAATGTGAATGTAAATTACAAACCGGGATCCAGTACCACGTCGCAGGAGTTTGATGTGGGAATTTCTACGCAGCTCTTTGATGATCGCCTGTTGATTGACGGAACTTTTGGGATGAATTCGTATAAAAATTCCAGCATGCAACAGTCAAGCACCATTGTTGGTGATATAAATATCGAATATGTTCTGACCAAAAACCGGAGATGGAGGGTACGCGCCTTTAACCGTACCAACACATTGAACATCCTTAATAACAACTCTCCTTATACACAGGGTTTCGGGATCAAGTTCCAACGTGATTTTACATCCTTCAGGGAATTGTTCCATTCTGCAAAAAAGAAAATGGAGAAATGAAACAGACGCAGTCCTTCACTGTTTATCGTTCTTCTGCTGGTTCGGGAAAAACCTTCACACTTGTAAAAGAGTACCTGAAGGTGATTTTGCTTGAACCAGGCGATTTCAGGCATATTCTGGCCATAACGTTTACCAATAAGGCGGCCAATGAGATGAAGGAGCGAGTACTGCATGCACTGGGTGAACTTGCAAAATACAATAAATCGACCGATAAGCCAATAGAGGGAACTCTTTTGCAATTACTGGTTAAGGAAACAGGGCTTACCACCCTTGAAATTGCGCAAACAGCCTCGAGAGCGCTCGAAATGATCCTGCACAACTATGCAGATTTTGCGATCGGGACTATTGATAGTTTTTCTCATAAACTCATCCGAACCTTTGCCCATGATTTCGGTTTGGCGCTAAATTTCAATATTGAGTTGGATGCCGATGAACTCATTTCAAATTCTGTTGATCTTCTGTTGGATCGTGTTGGGGACGATCAAAAACTGACTAAAATACTTGTTAATTTTCTTGAAGCCCGGTTAGATGAAGAGCAGGGGTGGAATATTGATGAAATATTGTCAAATTTTGCTCATATTTTGCTTGATGAGGAAGGGCAAACCAGGATCAGTAAGCTGAAGAATATTTCGCTTGAACAATTTCAAACCATTTCCGCGACTTTGTACATCCGGATAAGGGAATTCGAGCAATGCATCAGTAAAATAGCGAAGCAGGCAGCAGAATTGATTAATGATAAAGATATTCCGCCCGATGCTTTTTTTCATGGAGCCAGTGGTATCGGCAGATATTTCGAAAATCTTGCTGCCGGCAGGATGGAGAAGCTGGAGCCCAATTCATATGTGGTAACAACAGTAGAGGAAGATAAATGGTTTTCGGGGAAAGCTTTACCATCGGCCCGTGTCGACATAGATTCGATAAAGGCCGTTTTGCTTGACATTTATGAAAATATACAAACAGAGATCGCGCATCATAAATCTGAATACCTCTTGCGTAAACTGCTGGCGAAAACTATTTATCCATTATCAGTGCTGAATGAAATTGAAAAGGTGCTTAACGATTTAAAACGACAGAATAACATTGTTCATATTTCAGAGTTCAATGCCAGAATAGCAGCTATTGTGATGAATGAACCTGTTCCATTCATATATGAGCGCCTGGGAGAAAAATACCGCCACATTCTTATCGATGAGTTCCAGGATACCTCTGTACTCCAATGGATGAATTTTATTCCCTTGATTGAAAATTCACTGGCCGGCGGATTTTTTAACCTGGTGGTTGGCGATGGGAAACAGGCAATATATCGCTGGCGCAGCGGTGATGTCGAACAGTTTAATGCATTGCCAGCCATTCCCGGAAGTGATCGAAACGATGTTTTAAGTCAGCGGGAAGAGTCACTTACCAGACATTTTGAGAAGGTAAGCCTCGATCATAACTTCCGGTCAAAAACAGAGATCGTTGCCTTCAATAACCGTTTTTTCAGGGTGATTGCCGACCGTGTGCTGACTGGTGGAAAAGAGAAGATATTTGAAGGGCTCGAACAGTTATCAGATGTAAATAAAACCGGAGGATATATAAGCCTTGAATTTCTTGAAAGTGAAAAGAAGGAGCTTAACTATGAAGAGATATCGCTTGCCAGGGTTCTTTCGATTATTCTGGAGGCAAAGCGTGAAAACTTCATGCTTCGGGATATGGCAATCCTTTGCCGAAGTAACAAAAATGCCAGTGCAATCGCGAGGTTTTTGCTGGAACAGGGTGTGGATGTGGTTTCTTCCGAATCATTGCTTATTGCCAATTCGCCAAAAGTACGGTTCATCATCGCCTTTTTACGCTTTCTGTTTGAACCGCCAAATGACATCGTGATCGCGGAGATCGGAATGCACCTGAACCGTTCTGTGGTGGGTGATTTAAAGGCTTGGGAATCGGTGCATGATAGTCTTGTTTTGCTTCCGGTTTACGATTTATGCGAAGAGCTGATCAGGAAATACAATCTCAACAACGGACCAGATATTTATCTGCAGTTTTTCCTTGATGCCGTTCTTAAATTTTCCGTTAAGGTTTCAACCGGAGCTGTTGAATTCATCGATTGGTGGAATAAAAATAAGAAAAAATTATCAATTGTTGTACCTGAAGGTGTTGATGCAGTGAAAGTTATGACGATTCACAAAGCGAAAGGGCTTCAATTTCCGCTGGTTATACTTCCTTTTGCCCAGGAATCGCGAAAAAACACCAAAGCATATATTTGGGTGGACCTTGACAAAACTGTTGCTCCCGGACTTGAAACAGCCATCCTGCGCAGCGACAAAGAGATGGAATCGACGGTTTTCAAACCCCTGTTCGTTGATGAGCAGCAAAAGTCGATGCTCGACCTGGTCAATGTGCTTTATGTTGCGATGACCCGCCCTGAGGAACGACTCTATATTTTGACTAAATTTCCACAAAAAGCAAAGGATGAACTGGATTCTTTGCCCCTGTTTTTTGATTATTATCTGAAAAATGAGGGAAATTGGGTTGAAAATCAATTGTTATATGAATTTGGGTCGAAGGTGGTTCATTTTCCGAAAGTTGCAAATGAGGAAATTTCTGCGATACAAATGGTGAATGTGATCAGCAGCGACTGGCGCAATAAAATTGAAATCAGGTTGCGCGCTCCGGAAATGTGGGAAATAGACCAGCCGTCCGGAAAAGTTCAATTGGGAAAACGGATACATACCTTGTTATCGTGGATAAAAATCGCTCAGGAGGTGCCTTTGGCATTGGAAAAGGGTATTCTCACAGGTTTGATTGAACATCATGACCGGGATAACATGGAGAAGATACTATGGTCTGTTGTCACCAATCCTTTACTTGAGAGGTTTTTCAGTGATCAGGTTAAGGTGAAAACCGAAGCCGAAATCATTACTCCACAAGGCTCGTTTTATCGCCCCGACCGGGTTGTGTTCGATGGAGATTCCGTTACGATAATCGATTATAAAAGTGGCAAACGAAATGATAGACATGCTGATCAGCTTATAACCTATGCCGGTTACATCGCGGATATGGGCTATAAGCAGATCGAACGGGCCCTGGTATATCTGGAACCAGAGGTTCAGGTTGTTAATGTTTAACCTGACCGATTACTAAAAAGCAGCAATAACTGATTTTATATGAGCGACATCAGAAAAAAATTAGCTGAGTTGTACAAGATTTTGAGCGGGGAATTGCCTGTATCAGTTACGAAATTAGCCGGATCGGGATCTAACAGAACCTATTACCGGATTCAAGGTGTAAATGGTACTGTTATTGGCGCACACAACGATGACCTCAATGAGAACAGAGCTTTTATATCATTTACCAACCATTTTCGTCTTTTGGGATTGCCTGTTCCGCAGATTCTTGCTGTTGACCCCGCCAAGAGAATATACCTTATATCTGACCTCGGAGACATGTCACTTTTTCAACTTCTGACCTTAAAGCGTGCAGCCGGCGCTTCTCCACTGCAAACTAATTTGAAATCAGATTTTGAAAATCATGAATCTCCGGATGGGGCTGCTGATAAATATAATTTTCCTGAAGATATCATTGAAATATACAAGAAGGCGCTGAGGTGGCTCACAATATTCCAGGTAAAAGCAAACCGGGACCTTGATTATTCAGTCTGCTATCCAAGGGCAGCCTTCGACCGGCAGTCGATGATGTGGGACCTTAACTATTTTAAATATTATTTTCTTAAGCTGGCGAATATCAAGTTTGATGAACAGGAATTAGAGGATGATTTTTCAAAACTTTGTGATTTGTTGCTGGAGGCCGGTTCGGAATTTTTCCTTTTTCGTGATTTTCAGTCACGCAACATAATGGTTGTGGATAATGAACCATGGTTTATCGATTATCAGGGCGGACGTAAAGGAGCTTTGCAGTACGATGTTGCTTCGTTGCTTTATGACGCTAAAGCAGATATTCCTGATCCGGTTCGTGAGATGTTGCTGAATTATTACCTTGATAAACTCGAAGAAATTTATCCTGTCGACCGCGAAAAGTTTCTTAAAACCTATTATGCTTTTTTGCTGATCCGCATCATGCAGGCGTTGGGGGCTTACGGTTTCAGGGGTTATTATGAGAAAAAGCCTCATTTTTTGCAAAGCATTCCATATGCACTGACGAACCTGCGTGTATTGCGGGAAAATAAAATGATCGGTTTCGGGCTCAAAAACCTGATGTCAGTTATCGACAGAATGGTCGAAACTCCCGGGTTATTGAGTCAACAATTTACTGAAATCAATAGAGGCACTGATAATATTAATGAGTTGAAAGTTTCTTCAATATCCGGCCTTTCTGAAAATAAATTGACTGTGACCATTAAAAGTTTTTCTTATAAAAAACAGATTCCTGTTGATGAAAGCGGTAATGGGGGAGGGTATATATTTGACTGCCGTGCCCTGCCGAATCCGGGCCGGTTTGATGAATTTAAAAAAATCAGTGGTAATGATCAGCCAGTGATTGATTTTCTGAAAAAGGAATCTGCGGTGGATGAATTTATGCAAAATACATTTTCTCTCGTTGATCAAAGTGTAAGAGCCTATATCGATCGCGGCTTTCAACATCTTATGGTTTCCTATGGATGCACAGGCGGGCAACACCGTTCAGTTTATTGTGCGGCAGAACTTGCAAAACATTTGAAAACAAATTTTAATATTTCAGTAAACCTTATTCATTCGGAGAATCTTACCTCGAAATAGGTATTGGTTTTAAAAGTTCAAAAATTACTTGATTGTCATGTTTATTTTTTTGTTCATCATTCAATCAATCAAAACAAGATACGATGAAAGCGATGATCCTGGCTGCCGGACTGGGTACACGACTTAAGCCGTTCACCAACGCGCATCCAAAAGCTCTTTATGTGGTCAATGGCAAAACATTACTTGAGCATTCCCTTGAACATCTTAAAACGGCAGGGATCAGTGAGGTGATCATAAATGTGCATCATTTTGCATCTCAGATCATTGACTATTTGGCTCAACATGATCAATTTGGGATGCAGTTTTCTTTTTCTGATGAAAGTGTTGAATTACTTGAAACCGGCGGAGGAGTGAAAATGGCTGCATGGTTTTTTCATGACTGTGAAACAGCCATCATTCGGAATGTCGATATAATTTCTGATCTTGACATTATGAAATTTTCAGCATATCATGAAACCACCGGATCACTGGCAACCCTGGCCATCCGGAAACGCGAAACATCCCGGTATTTCTTGTTTGATGGTTCGATGCAGATGTGTGGGTGGGAAAATCGTAAAACAGGGGAACGGGTAATTGCACGCGAACCAGCTCCCTGTAACCCAAATCCTAGTGCCTTGGAAAATGAGCCTTTTATGAAACCGGGTTGTCTTACTCCTTATGCGTTTAGTGGCATCCAGGTGATAAATACTGAAATATTCCAGTTGATTTCAGAGGAGGGAAAATTTTCACTGACCGATCTTTACCTGCGTCTGGCAAAGGATCACCAAATCTCCGGTTACATTGAAGAAGGACTTTTTTGGAGAGACGCTGGAAGACATGACGAATGACAGTTTTCATAGATTTTCCATTACAAAGGCAGGTATTCCGGAAAGGGGGGCATAGTTCGTACTTTATTCCCTACTTTTGTCATCACAACATCGTTTATCAATGCTTCCATTTCTTCAAAAAACGGCGCAGTACCTGGTTGCTGAATATAACGATGACCTTGCCGAATTGTGCATTGTACTTCCGAATCGACGTGGTGGGCTATTCTTAAGAAAATACCTCGCCGAATATGTTGGAAAACCAACCTGGGCGCCGACCATATTTTCAATTGAGGACTTCATCACGGAGATCAGCGGATTACAGGAGGTTGAAAATTTACACCTGCTATTTGAATTGTATGAGGTTCATCGCGAGATTGAAGGCAAGAATGTACAACCATTTGAGGAGTTTTTGAGGTGGGCGTCTCAGTTGCTAAGCGATTTCAATGAGGTAGACCGGTACATGGCCGATGCCAAAGAACTCTTTACCACGCTGACCGAAGCGCGTGCAATAAGCCTGTGGAATCTTGATAATCAACCCCTCACAGAGTTTGAAACAAAATATCTTCATTTCTATCAGTCGCTGTATACCTATTACGATAAATTTACCCGGAGATTGTTAGCCAAAAACCATTCTTATTCCGGACTTAGTTTCCGTCATGCTGCCGAAAACATTGAATCATATATTGATAAACTACCCTGGCGCCATATCTTGTTTGCCGGGTTCAATGCCTTGACAAAGGCTGAAGAACATATCATTACCAGCTTGCATAAGCACGGGCAGGCAACCTTACTTTGGGATGCTGACCGTTATTACCTTAATAACAGACAGCAGGAAGCCGGTGATTTTCTGCGCGATTGGTTCGGCAAATGGCCCGTCAAAAATTCAATGTGGATTTCTGATGATTTTGCAAATTCTGTAAAAAATATTGAGATCATCGGTTCCCCGGATCCTGTTGGCCAGGTGAAGTACTGTGGAAATATCCTGAAGGAGCTTGCCCTGAAAGGCATGGCCAACGAGAAAACTGCGATAGTACTTCTTGATGAGGGATTACTTATTCCTTTGCTAAACTCCATTCCCGATGATGTCGGAGCGTTGAATATAACAGCTGGTATGCCTTTGAAACTAACACCGCTGGCCAGTCTCTTTGAAACGGTGTTCCATCTTCACATGAATACTTCCAGGTTTACCTACCTCGCCACAACAGGGAAGGGAAAATTCTACTATAAAGATGTTCTTAAATTGTTGCAGCATCCTTATATTCACATGATGGCCAACAGTTTGATGGAGGGAAACCGGTTCGCCTTCGATGAAACCATCGACAAAATCCGCCAGGGACACAAGATTTTCGTAGGGACCGAAGATCTTGCCAACGAAAAATCGGGATTATTTGCGGCCAATTTGAAATTTTTGGATTCCATTCTGATTCCATGGGAAAAACCGGTTGATGCACTTGATTGTTTTAAGGCAATGATCGGGAATCTCAGGTTAAGTGTAATTAATTCGAACGGAAAAATGGAATTGGAGTACCTTTTTGCATTCTCAAAAATTGTACATCAACTTAATAATCTGCTCGCGGAGTACCCTCATGAACTTAAGATTCCAGCCTTTTACCAGCTTTATGAACAGGTAATTTCAGTGACCAGTCTTCCGTTTTATGGTGAACCACTCAGAGGGGTTCAGATTATGGGCATGCTCGAAACCCGGACACTCGATTTCGAAAACCTTATCATTCTGTCATGCAATGAAGATGTGTTGCCAAGCAGCAAGATCAATCCTTCTTTCATTCCATTCGATATTAAAAAAAGTTTTGACCTGCCAACCTACCGTCATAAGGATTCTGTATATGCCTACCATTTCTACCGGCTCATTCAACGCGCCCTGAATATCAAGATTCTTTACAATACTGAACCGGATCAGCTCGGTGGCGGTGATCGCAGCCGTTTCCTCAGGCAGATTGCCCATGAACTTCCATTGTACAACCCACTGATTGAGATCCATGAAATGATCCTGACTTCTCCGCCAATCAAAGGGGAGCCATTTCCTGTAATTGAAATTCAAAAAACCGGTGAAACGATGGCCATTCTGGTGGAGAAAGCCTCGAAGGGATTTTCTGCCACCTCATTGAACGCCTACCGAAATTGTCCTTTAAAATTTTACTTCGCTGAAATCGCCGGAATCAGGGAACCTGAAGATATTGGTGATACGATCGACTCTGCTGTGCTTGGCAGCGCTGTGCATGAAGCGCTTAATAAATTATACAAGCCATTTATCAACCAGCCGATAACTGCCAACATGCTTTCAGAGATGGAAAAAATGTCGGATGATGCCATCAATAAGGCTTTTGGCAAAAAATTTAAAGGTTCTGACATTGCATATGGAAAAAATCTGTTGCTCGTCAATGTAGCCAAACTGATGGTGAAACGGTTTCTTGAGTTTGAAACGAACAGGGTAGAGGAGTTGGCACAGTCGGGGAAAAGTTTTTGTGTTGTGTTTCTCGAGCAATTTGTCGACACTCAAATCCAAATCCGGTTTGAAAACAGGGAGATGACAATTTACCTGAAAGGTTTTCTCGACAGGGTTGATAAAATTGATGAGTCATGGCAGATAATTGACTATAAAACCGGAACGGCAGAATTAAAACAGTTAAAGGTGAAGGAATGGGAGGAATTGTCAAATAACCCTGATCTCAATATTGGTTTTCAGCTTTTGATGTACGGGTACCTTTTTAATCGCCGGTTTAGCAGTCCAATCAGCTCCCGGGCAGGCATTATTTCACTCAGGAAGATCAATTCAGGATTTATCCCTGTACATGTGCCGGAGGAGGATACGGAAATATTATCGACTTTGCTGAATGATTCAACCATAGTTCATTTCGAAAATGTGATCCGTAATATTTTAGAGAATATCTATGACCTTTCCAAGCCGTTCGCCCAAACCAGAGATCTGAAAATCTGTGAACGCTGTTCCTATATCAATCTTTGCGGGCGTTAAGCTCTTTTTCTGAAAAGACACAAGCTTCGTAGGTAAACAGGTCGGCATTTTTCCATCCATCCCAGCCGATTCCTGCCTTATCGCGGGCGCAATAACCCAAAAATTCCTCCTTATTCCATCCTGTTTCAGTAGCAACCTGAGGCAAAAAAGTGCCGGAGTTAAAACCTTTTTTAATGTAAATTCCATGTTTCCCCAAGATTATTTCATCTGGGGACTGAATTTTTTTAAGTGGCGATAACACGGATATCTCAATATCTATTTGATCTATTTCCTTTGCATTAACAGGCTCAAACCGCGTATCTTCCGTTGATGAGGCCACTGCCATCTGCCGGATCAGTTTATATAACGGCATATCTGACGAAAATCTTCCAATACAGCCTCGCAATTCGTCATGTTTTTTTAATGTTACAAAGGCGCCTGCCCGAATTTTAAGGTTTTCACTGAATGATTTCGCATCGTCATCCGGAATTCTTCTGTCACGGATGTATGTCAGAATGGTATTCCTGGCAATTTTAAGCAGGATAATTTTTTCTTCAGTGGTAAAATCAAAACTTGCCGGATTGATGGATCCTGCAGCCGCAATCGAACCCGCCTTACTGTTGGTTGAAGGTTTAGTCATGGTTACCGCCAGCGACCAATAGCCAACAACCTGCTTTTTATCTCCATAGCCCGAATCGCCTGAATTCATATAATGGACCGGAGTGATTTTCAAGTCAGGATTTCCTGATGTCAAATATAGCATCGTCATTATGGATGTCCACCCGCAGAGGTTCGTGGCCATATTCGGTACCGGTTTATCCTTGTAATCATCAAGCAGCTTCATTAACCCATCAGGCGACCCAGCTATAATGGCATCGCAGGTGGCTTTATCGGCAGAATAGGCATCATCGTAAGAGGGATAATGGGAAAAATCGGTACTGAAGACAAATAAATTGCGTTCGTTGAACCATGGCTTAAGCGCATCGGCAATTTTTTTGCAGGTTTGTGCCGATTGTGTACCGATGACTATGGGTATCAGTTTGAAATCCTTTTTCAAATGGTATTGCAAAAAGGGAATTTGTACTTCGAGGCTGTGCTCATTTCGGTCTGCTTCGGGGTTAAATGTGAAAACGGGATTTTCCCTGATCAATTTGTTTGCCAGGTCGATATTTACCTTCACTTTTCCAAGAGGTGTAACATAATCCCCAATATTATAAATGGAAGCGCCTTTGAATGAAACCTGGTGGCTGGATGCTATTACAAATATATTATCGAACCGGGCATTGGGATCAACCTGGTTATAGCTGCTGGCCGCTACCTGTCCTGAAAAAACATAACCGGCATGCGGACAAATAATTCCAATCGGGTTGCTTGTCACACGTGGCTTTGCGGTGGCGAAAAGATCAGCTAACGTGGAGGAGAGTTCTTTTGCATTGCCCGGATAGAAACGCCCGGCTGCCGACGGTTTTCGATCGGTTTGATCCCGTTTGTCCTGACTTGAACATCCCTGGTTGAAATTGAAAAATAGCGCCATAAGGAAAAGACTCTTGAAAATGATTCGCATTGTTTATCTAACTTTGAACAAATTCGATGTAAAGATACAACATGCAGGCAAAAATTGCAATCCGTTTTATGTTATTTGGCCTGGGTTTTTTATCCATTGGGACACAAATTTACCTGATGCGGGAATTCCTTATTGTGTGCAATGGAAATGAACTGATACTCGGGGTAGTCCTTGCATTATGGATGCTGCTTACCGGAACCGGGGCCTACCTTGGCCGGTTCAGTAATTTCATCATTGGTAAAATCGGATTTGCAATTTTCATGATGATTATTGCTGGATTATTACCATCATTAATGGTAATAAGCCTCGATTTATTTAAGGTGTTGATGATTCCCCATGGAAGTATGGCCGGCATCTGGATGATCATCATGGCAGCCACCTTTGTCCAATTGCCATTCTGCCTTCTGAATGGATTTCTGTTTTCATATCTGAGCGTGCTATCTTCCGAAAATTCGTTGGCCGAATCCTATTCATGGGAATCGTTGGGAAGCATGGCATCCGGGGCATTGGTAAACATGATTTTTCTCTGGATTTTCGATCCATATCAAAGTCTTTTCTTATTGACAGCTTTCTATTTTATAATGATGTCAATTTTTTCATACACGCTCGCACGGCGTACCCATTTTTATGTGGGAATATTTTTTTCAATATCGATCCTTGTCGCATTGCTGTATTTTGATTTTTTGGAATTTTCGGAAAAAATCCTTTTCAAGGATCAACCGGTCATTACGAATATGGGAACTCCTTATGGCCAGGTTGTGGTCACAAAAAACCAGAATCAACTGAATTTTTATGAAAACGGACTGCTATTATTTTCTGGCGGTAATGAAATAAATAATGAAGAAAATGTTCATCTTGCGATGGTGCAGTGCGAACGGCCCCGGAATGTTCTTTTAATCTCGGGCGGGTATTCGGGAACTCTTAGCGAAATTCTGAAATATAAACCCGATGTGGTCGATTATGTAGAAATGAATCCATCGCTGATCCGGATCGCGGCAAAATTTACAAAACAATTAGATCATCCATCTGTCAGGGTACATGAAATGGATGCCCGGAAATTTATTCGTTCATCAAATAAACTTTATGATATCGTGCTTGTAAACCTGCCCGCACCTTCCACACTTCAGCTCAATCGATATTATACCATCGATTTTTTGAATGAAATAAAAAAAACCATGAAGCCCGATGGTGTAATTGCATACTCTCTTCCTACCGGAAGCGATTATATCAGTAAGCAGGCCGGCCGGATGAATTCAATTCTTTTTCAAACATTGAAACAGCGTTTTAACCAGGTTCTGATCATCCCGGTTCAGCGAAACTATTTTCTGGCATCCGATTCGGCGTTAGATATCGATATACCCGCGCTGATCAGGCAAAAGCAGATCCAAACTGTTTATGTAAATCAGTATTACCTCGATGTTCGCCAGCTGCGTGAACGATCGGCGTACGTAACAAACAATTCAACCCTTACGGGGAATATCAACAGCGATTTTTATCCTGGCGCCACTTTCTATCAGAATTTATGGTGGTTAGGCTATTTTTCAGTTCACCCGATGCTTATTATTGCCATTTTTCTTGTAATTCTTCTTATACTGCTTGCGAGTCTTAATTCAATAAGCGCCGGTTTGTTTACAGGCGGTTTCACGCTTGCTTCCACTGAGATCATTCTGATCTTTGGATTACAGGTCATCTATGGTTATATATTCCAGGCGATTGGATTGATAATTATGGTTTTTATGATAGGATTGGCGGTTGGCTCAGGGTTTCGATATAAAATTTACAGGATAAAGCCATATATATTCTATATTTTATTGCAGATAGGGCTTGCAGTTTATTCGCTGATACTGCCATTTTTGCTATTGTGGCTGAGTTCCGGGGACGGAAGTGATACCTGGGTACAAACGACTCTGGTTGGTTTCGCATTCCTGGCTTCATTCTTTGTTGGAATTGAATACCGGGTGGCGGCGGAACTGACAAAAAGTTCGCCCAGGATTGGGGTTGCCGGTAATTATTCTGCCGATATGTTCGGGTCAGGAATGGGAGCTGTTTTTGTTATGTTGATTCTCATTCCGCTTTCAGGTATCATTTTTACAGGTATATTCCTGGCTGTATTGAACATTTTCAGTGCACTTATCCTTTTCATCAGGCAACGGAAAATTGTATCTTTGTGATAATCTAATGCCAAAGACATCGATACCAGTCAACCCTGAAATTGTGAAAAACCTTTCAAAACGCCAATTTTTTAAATACAGCCTTGCCGGTTTAGGCGGAGCAATGGCAGGTTTGAACACGGTTGATGTATTTGCAAAAAAACTGATCGATATGGAACACCTTGCTATACCACCGGCCAAAGGCCTTGGGAAATTCAGCAAAGAATCACCTTATGCCGTCGTCACTCCAAAAGGCGTTAAATGCCAGATATGTCCCAACAATTGCATTCTTAAAGAGGGATTGGACAGTATCTGCAGAACTCATGTTGTAAATGATAATAAACTCTATACCATTGCCTACGGAAACCCATGTTCAGTTCATGTCGATCCAATTGAGAAGAAGCCACTTTTCCATTTTCTTCCATCCACTCCCAGTTTTTCGATTGCCACTGCCGGATGCAACTTTGCATGTTTGAACTGCCAGAACTGGGAAATTTCGCAACAAAGTCCAAACGACACCAGAAATATTGAACTCTTTCCTTCGAAAGTTGTTGACGAGGCGATTGCGAATGGCTGCAAATCAATTGCCTACACATATTCCGAACCCATTGCTTTTTATGAATATATGTTTGATACTGCGAGGTTAGCGAAGTCTCGCGGATTGAAAAACCTGATGATTTCCAACGGATATATAAATGAAAAACCTCTGCTCGATTTGAGCAGGTACATTGATGCTGCCAACATAAATTTAAAATCTTTCAGTGAAGAAACCTACGCGAAACTTAACGGAGGAAGCCTCCAACCTATTTTGAACACCTTGAAGGTTCTCAAGGCCGAAGGAGTATGGCTCGAAATCACCAACCTTATTGTACCTGGCTGGACGGATGATATGACCATGATAAAGGAGATGTGTGATTGGCTCGACAAAAATGGATTTAACAATACACCACTACATTTCAGCAGGTTTCATCCACTCTATAAGTTAACCAGCCTTCCATTTACTCCATTGACTACACTTGAAAAAGCGCGCGAAATTGCCTTGAAAACCGGAATCCGGTATGTTTATATCGGTAACGTTCCCGGAACTTTGGCTGAAAATACCTACTGCCCTGAATGCAAAAAAATGGTCATCGAACGCCGGGGTTTTTCAATTCTGAACAATAATCTGAAAAACGGTGCATGCAAATTCTGTAATACGAAGATTGCCGGCGTTTGGGGATAGTTAATGATGATCAACAGACTTGCCGACATGATTTATTTCCAACCGAATAGGCAAATGGTCACTAAAACCACCATGATAACGTGGTCCGATATAGGTTCTGTTCAGCTTTTCACCAAAATAGGTATTGTCATCTTCAAGTAAGAAGTCTGATCTGAAAATCCTGACATTATTAATGCCTGATTGAAGTCCGGAAGAACTGTTTAATAATGCGCCCGACACAACAAACTGGTCAAAGGTGCTCCATTGATCACGGTATTTCAAGGTTCCTTCGGGTCTGATTTTATTTCTGATACCCATAAGGTTGTATAACGTATCAGTGTAAACCGGAAATATTCCGGTACGGGCCCTCAGAATAAGTTTCAGACTTTCGTCTTCCGGTTCATCATTGAAATCGCCCATCACCACAATGTTTGCAGCCGGAGTGATTTGTTGAACCGAATCGACAAGCCTTCGTAGTACAGATGCCACATGATACCGGCGTGGCTGGGATTCCAGGTACCCGCCACGCCGCGAAGGCCAATGGTTGACGAACAGGACAATTGTATCCATCCCGAAGAGAACGCCCTTCACCATCAGTATCTCCCTGGTTTGCGCCAATGTGTCGAATGGAAAACGAATGCTGATACTGCGGCTGGTCAATACGTTGAATAATATAGACCGGTACATCAACGCAACATCTACTCCGCGCAGATCGGGAGATTCGTGATGAATAAATTTGTATTTCCATGGTTTAAGCGGGGTTTCATAGATGAGTTTATTAAGAACATATCTGTTTTCTACCTCGCACAAACCGACTATGGCGGGTGCGGCCCATTCGCCAACGGCCATAAGGGTTTTTGCAACATGGTTCAACTTGAGGTTGAATTTTGACCAGCTCCAGTGTTTGGCGCCCCCCGAAGTGAATTCGTCATCCAGTTTCGTAGTGTCATCATATGGATCATACAAGTTTTCAACGTTCCAGAAAACTATGCTGACATTTTGACTTTTTATTTTTATCGAATCTAAATTGGCACGATTTTCGCATATATTTTCGCCTTTTGGGATTGTTTGAAAATTGAATGCTAAAAATTGCTTCAAGACTGTTAAAATTGTGAAAATGAGAATAGTATTCATAAAATTTTGGTTTAGGTGTAACTTTTATCAGGATCGGTTGTCTGTTAATCGGGGAAACAGCTGAAAAGTGAATAGAAAACAACCAATTTTTTTAACTTTTTTTTAACAGGAGATTAACAGAATTTAACAATGAAGGTTAAAATATCAGTTGGCTTGCATCGTTTTAATCGAACACTGAATAATATTTGCCCGCTAAAATGTTTGTTAAAAATGTGTAAGTAAAATAATTTATTGGTTATGAAAAGATTAGCTGGAATTTTTTTAATTGCATTAATTGGAGGAGCTGTTTCACTTGGGTTATATAAAGTTTTCGAAAAGAAACAGCATTTTGGAAATTCAAAGCTTGATGGAATTCCTATAAAACAGGTGAATTATAACCCGAGCGCTGCGTTTAACCTGCCCGATTTTGAGGCAGCAGCGGCTATATCCATTCACGCGGTGGTTCATATAAAATCGGAATTTCAGAAGAAAAGTATGGTTTATGATGATTTTTTTGGATTTTTTAATTTTGGAGATCAACAGCAGCCGAGAGAGTATATATCTCCATATTCAGCCATGGGATCAGGGGTAATTGTTTCGCCTGACGGCTATATCGTAACAAATAACCATGTGGTTCAGGAAGCTACCAATATTGTGGTAACGCTGAATGATAAGCGGGTTTACAAGGCCACGGTTGTTGGAACGGATCCAAGTTCAGACCTTGCTTTGATAAAAATTGATGAGCAGGCGCTTCCCTTTTTGACCTATGGGAATTCCGATGATGTTAAAATCGGAGAGTGGGTATTGGCTGTCGGAAACCCATTTAATCTTACTTCTACAGTCACCGCCGGAATTATTAGCGCTAAAGCCCGCAATATCAATATATTGGGTTCTCAGGGAGCTATTGAATCGTTTATACAAACCGATGCTGCCGTTAATTCAGGGAACAGTGGCGGAGCGCTTGTAAATACCCGCGGTGAACTGATTGGTATCAATGCAGCCATTGCTTCGGGAAATGGTTATTACAATGGTTATTCTTTTGCCATCCCTGTTAATATTGTGAAGAAAGTGGTTGGAGATTTTATGAAATTCGGGAAGATCCAGCGTGCCTATCTCGGAGTTTATTATCGCGAAATTGATGATCAGTTTGCCAAAGGCAAAGGTTTCACTGATCTGAGAGGTATTTATATAGATGATGTTGTTGAAGGAGGCCCGGCTGCTAATGCAGGAATGAAAAGCGGGGATGTCATCATCAGAATTGACAATATACCTTTGAATGGAAAGGCTGAGCTGATGGAGTTGATCGGGCAAAAAAATCCAGGGGATAAGGTGACTGTTATTGTTAACCGTTCGGGAAAAGAGTATGAAATGGCCCTGACCATGCAAAGTGAAGATTCGAAGACCGCAAGTGTGAATAATGATAAAATCATGATGTATGGCGCTACATTCCAGGCTCTTTCACCTAATGAAAAAGCTAAATTAAATATTGATTATGGCTTTAAAATCACTTCGCTCGGAAACGGCAAACTAAGAAGCGCAGGGATCAACGTTGGCTTTATTGTGCTGTCGGTTGATCGCCAACCTGTAAAGACAACTGTTGATTTAAAAGAGGCGCTTGCAAACCGTCGGGGAGGTGTGCTCATTGAAGGAGTTTATCCAAATGGTTTGCGGGCTTATTATGGAATAGGATTATGAGACAACTAAAAATATCGAAATCAATTACAAACCGCGAAACTGCCTCGCTCGACAGGTACCTTGCCGATATCGGCAGAGAAGGGTTGATCACGGCGGATGAAGAGGTGCAACTTGCCCAGCGTATCAAACTTGGCGATCAGGCTGCTTTGGAAAAACTTTGCAAAGCCAATTTGCGTTTTGTGGTCTCTGTGGCAAAGCAATACCAGAACCAGGGACTAAGTCTGCCCGATTTGATCAATGAAGGCAACGTGGGGCTGATCAAAGCGGCACGCCGTTTCGATGAAACCAGGGGCTTCAAGTTTATATCTTATGCGGTATGGTGGATCCGTCAATCTATTTTGCAGGCTCTGGCAGAACAATCGCGGATTGTGAGGTTACCATTGAACCAGGTAGGTTCGCTAAGTAAGATGTCGAAAGCCTCTATTAAACTGGAGCAAAGATTTGAACGACTTCCTTCAAACAACGAACTTGCCATCGAATTGGAGATTCCCGAATCAAAGGTAGTGGAAGCCATACGAATGTCGAGCCGGATTATATCGATGGATGCGCCTATCGACCAGGATGAGGAGACCAAACTGGTTGATGTGTTTGTAAATGAAGACACACCGGGAACAGATGAAAACCTTATCAGGGAATCTCTTGCTATGGAGGTACAACGCTCATTATCAACGCTTGCTGAAAAAGAAAGGGAAATTATCAATATGTTTTATGGTATTGGTGTGCCCCACAGTTATACTCTTGAGGAAATTGGTTCTGTGTTTGATCTGACAAGGGAAAGAGTGAGGCAGATTAAGGAAAAGGCGTTGCGCCGGCTTAAGCACTCTTCACGAAGCAAGTTATTAAAGTCATACCTGGGTTAATTATAATTCTAAAGTTGCAAGAGTTTCATCAATTGATTGTAGCGGAGTTGCTAACAGATTGTTGAAAAAGAATTGCGATAATGATAACATGATTTCTCAAATTCGAAATTTTTTGTAATTTTGCTGCCTGTTAATCATTTATCAACTGATGATCAATCGCCACAAAAAAAGTGTATTCCTGTTTCTTTGCTTTCAAGCAATGGCTGTGGCAATTATTGTTTTAGGATCGCTAATAAATTTTCATCAGTATAAAATATGGGGAAAACCCCTGATCCCCAATTTTGTCGGGTACAAAAGGGACATTGAAAAATATTCCAAGACTTTATCTTTTTCGAAACTCCCCCGCGATAACCAAAATTTTCAAAAGGATTATCCGGGGAACGATTGTGAAATTTCTTTTGAAATCCCTTATGTTCCTTACGCAACGGTTTCTTTTATTGCTTCAGGCCTTTCTCAAAAGGCGCTGGTAACAACCCGGTTAACATCGTGCGGCCTTCGCGGTCCGCCGATTTCCTGATTTTCTTCCCTTGTGAGTTTAGTGAGCTGATGAACAACCAGGTTCTATGGCCATTTTTTCACTATTAAACTTTCCATAATATCAACTTTTACACCTTCTTTTATTAACAAATATCTGTATCAAACAAAAATATTGTCATGAAATACATCTTTACATTTTTGCCATTAAGTCTTTTATTGCTTGCCATGTCGATTCAAAATAATTCTTCACATGCTCAAGGTGTAATGGTATCCGACTCAATTGTTTTGTCGTCCGGTTACACCAATGAGGTTTATTACAATCTTGATGGTGGTGAAATCCAAACCTCACCCCGAAACCAATGGGATATTGCCTTTCGTACAAAAAAAATGAGCTCATCCATTCTGACCAATGATGGTTCCGGAGTCGTTTTATATACCTATCCGAAAGCAGATACGACCGGCTGGAATACCATTGATACCAGTGGATTGTCTACATGGACCCCCATGTACAACGATCCAAATGATTGGGAAAACGGCGCTTTTTCTCGCAATTCCGCCGGACATCCCGACTATGGCTGGGGAAAATACAATGAGGTAACCCACAACCTGGTCGGAGATTCAATTTTTATCATCAAGGTACGTGACGGGAGTTTCAAGAAACTCTGGATAGTGAGAAAATATTCTTCTCTGGATACCTATTATTTCCGGTATGCAAACCTTGACGGAACAAATGATATGTATGTGTCCTGTAATTTTGATGGTTTGACAGATAAGGATTTTATTGGCTATACCTTTGAAACCAATTCGCTTGTCACCTATGAACCTGCTTCCGCATATTGGGATATCGTATTTACAAAATATATGTCGATCCAGCCAAATGGAACTCCCTACCCTGTGATAGGAGTACTGAGCAACCAGGGTATAAAAACCAAAAAATTCTACCCTGTACCTCTTTCCTACGATAATTTTGGGGCGGGAACCTGGGATTCAACGCGCTCTTCAATAGGATGGGACTGGAAAGTATTCGATATGAATACATTTTCATGGAAGATTTCCGATTCAACCGTATTTTTTATTAAAGCCCTGAATGGGGATATTTATAAGCTCTGTTTTACATCTTTTGCCGGAAGTTCAACAGGTGTTGTGAAATTTGAACGTAAAAAGGCTGCAGGGGCAGGGATCAAGGATTTTGAGTTTAGTGATATACAATTGACGCTATTTCCGAATCCTGCAAGCAGCAGGATCAATCTATACGTGACCGGCAAGTCCGGTGAAGAAGTTTCCATTACGCTTACAGATCTATCGGGCCGACAACTCCGTGCAGATCGTCCGGGACGAATGGCTGATGGGCCCAATGCTTATTTAATGGATGTAACCGGGGTGCAACCCGGCGTTTATTTTGTGACCGTTTCCACCGCAGCATCGAAAACGGTGACCAAAGTAATCATCACCCGTTAAGCATGATTAAAGGCCCATTCAGCCTCCTGATCGGACTTTTCAGTCTTTTGGCCGTTGCCTCCGGGTACGGCCAAAAGGCTTTTATTAAAGTCATTGACCAGAAAAGTCATGAACCGGTTCCGTTCGCACATGTCTGTTTTGAAGGGTTGAAAACCGGTTCACCAAAATACAGTCTTACTTCCATTGATGGAACTGTTGTGAACGAAACCAGGGAAGTCTCAAAAATTGTCATCAGTTTTGTAGGTTTTGCAACATACATTGATACAATATCTCCAGGCCAATCCATTGAAATACAACTTCATCCAAAAATTCTTGATATGGACGAAGTGGTTGTTACTGCACAATATACTCCCGAACGAGCTGATAAATCTATCTATAAAGTCGAGGTGATTAATGCCCGCCAGATAGAACAGAAGGCGGCTACAAACATGGCCGATTTACTTAAAGATCAATCGACCATGCGGGTAACCCAGGATGGCGTGCTGGGTACCAGCCTCCGGATTCAGGGTATGTCGGGCGAAAATATCAAATTCCTTCAGGATGGGGTTCCCCTGATTGGCCGGATGAACGGGAACTTCGACCTGAATCAGATCAATCTTTTCAATGTTGACCATGTAGAGGTGATCGAAGGGCCCATGTCGGTGATTTATGGCAGCAATGCCCTGGCCGGGGTCATCAACATTATCACAAAAGAGAATAAGTCTTCACTTCTGAACGCCAGCGCCAGCGCCTATTCCGAATCGGTCGGAGTTTATAATTTCGATGGTGCAATGTCACTAAACTATAAAAAACATGGATTTTCCATTGATGGAGGCAGAAATTTCTTCGGAGGTTATTCTCCTGTCGATACAAGTCGCGCTCAAACCTATAAACCCCGTCGTCAGTATTTTGTCGATGGTTATTATACCTTTACAACCAGCGTGTTGAAGATTAAGGTTGCGGGAGACTATTTCAATGAATTACTTCTCGATAACGGCCCTTTGCTCGGTCCTTATTACGAAAATGCCTTTGATAACCATTTTACTACCATAAGATACTCGGCACGCGCTGATGCCTCTGTAAATGTGACAAAAAGACATTTTATAAATCTGCTGGCATCGTGGTCAGTGTATAATCGGATCCGGGAGACAATTTTCAAGGATCTTACGACATTAAATGAAAATGTGGTACCGCAGTCGTGGGCTCAGGATACTACCACAATCAACAACCTCGTTGCCCGTGGCACTTTTGCTAAAAGCAATTCAAGTCAGAAATTTAATTACCAGGCAGGCTTCGATATCAGCGTTGAGAGTGGCACAGGAAAAAAAATTGCGGATGACAGGCAGAAAATTGGTGATTATGCCGCTTTCCTGAGCTTTAAATGGGATCCGGTAAAAATTCGACCCACCGACAGGGTAGTCCTGTCAATACAGCCGGGCATCAGGCTGATTTACAATACAAAATACAAGGCGCCACTGGTTTATGCGCTGAGCGCCAAATGGAATATTGTTGAACCCTTGAACTTGCGGTTTTCATATTCCCGTGGATTCCGCGCTCCATCTATTAAAGAACTTTACCTTGTATTTGTTGATGTAAACCACAATGTGCTTGGCAATCCTGACCTCAAGGCCGAAAAATCGCATAATTTCAACCTCAACCTGAATTGGGCGAAAGAAACCAGAAAGGTAGCCTGGTCGATTGATTTATCCGGGTTTTATAATTTCATTGAAAATGTGATCTTGTTGGCACAGACCGGCAACAGCCTGGAGTACAGCTATGAAAATGTAAGCCGTTACAAGAGCGCCGGAATCCAGTTTGGTTGTTCCTATTCGGTTTACCCGGCTTTTAAATTGCAGCTGGGATTCGCCGAAACAGGTATTACAGGCAGTCCCGATGAGGCAATTGCATATCAGCCATTCAAATGGTCGACAGAGGTAACTGTAAGCCCATCATATCGGTTTAATAAACCAGATGTCACCCTGGCGCTGTTCTATAAATATTCAGGAGCGGCGCCTCAACTCCTTTTTAATGAAAAGGTTTTGAGCTGGCAATGGATCAATCCTTACAATACCATGGATTTTACTGCAAGTAAAGGATTCTGGAATAGCCGGATCCGCCTTTCCGCAGGGGTTAAAAATATTTTCAATACCACCACAATACCTACCACAGGAGGTACGGGAGGGGCTCACAGCGGTGGAGATGGCGGCATGAACATTGGCTGGGGTCGAACCCTTTTTCTAAAACTTTCATTTCAATTCAATAAATACAAATAATGCGGTCAGAAAAACTGATTTCACTGCTTTTGGTCTGTCTTGTCCTTCAATCCTGTTTTAAGAAGGATGAAATGATCGCACCACATCCACGGGGTGATGTGAAGACCGATACAATAGCCATGACAGAAAACTATCTTAACCAGGTCTATTTCAGCCTGGATTCAGAAAAAGTTATGAGCGTCAATGTGAAAACTTTATTTGATCTGGGTTTTGAATGTAGCAGGACAGGCTGGCATGTGATTCTCAATACCGGCGATTTCATGAAAGCCGGCGACCTTGGAGCGGTCGCTTTTGGACAGCCATTTGATACCATCGGGTTGAATATGCGATTTGATAAATCGGATGGGAATCCCGATTCCACCGCCATCGGGCAATGGTTTACTGTAACTGGGGCCGACACTGTTTCAAACGGTCATGTTTATGCCGTAAGCCGGGGCCTCGATGAACTGGGCAACCCGCTTGGACTTTATCAGTTGATCTTTGACAGCCTGAAAAACAACAGCTATTATTTCCGGTATGCACCTCTGAAAGGCGGAACGATTTCGACAGGGATTGTTGTAAAAAACAGAAATGTAAACTATCAGTTTTTCAGCCTGAAAACAGGTTTAGTTGTACCGGTTGAACCACAAAAACAAAAGTATGACTTGCTTTTTACCCAATATACCACAATGCTTTACACCGATCAGGGAATTCCATATCCCTATCTGGTCACCGGTGTACTTTCAAACCGCTTCGGGATTGAGGTGGCTGTTGATTCGACTATCGATTTTATGTCGATTACACACGAAAAGGCAGTGACAATGAAGTTTTCGAATGCCCTGGATGCTATTGGCTATGATTGGAAGTACTATAATTTTACTTCCGGGGTCTACACCATCAGGCCGAAGCTGAATTATGTAATCCACGGTGTTTCGGGATTCTATTTTAAGCTCAGGTTTGTTGGATTTTATAACAAAGAAGGCTTAAAAGGTTATCCGGTGATGGAATACCAGCGGTTGTAAAAACAAACCTGTGATCTATTTTTTCTTCTTTTTCTTCTTTCCGGCCCATTCAGAGGCTCCCGAAAACGGGTTGTCGCCTTTAGATTTGATCCAGGATTTTATCTCCTGATCTTTATTTTCGGAAAATCCTTTTCCTTTTTTAAATTCCTGACCGCCTTTGAATTTTCCTTTCTCCTTGAACGAGCGGCGTTCATTTACGTTGATCTGGGCTTGGCCAGATGCAGGATTTACCAATAAGTTTGAACCCTTGAATTCAACTTCGCTTAATGCCTGAGAAAGGAATTTTGCATACTCTGTATCCACTTCGAAAACGCCGTCATTTTTTCCAAGGGTAATATCTCCGATACGGATTCTTTTGCCAGGACTGTTGGCATTGATGAGTTCGATGAGGTTATTGGGGTAAAGCCCATCAGCTTTGCCGGCATTGATCACGAGTCGCGTAAAAGCAGTAACCTCCTTACGGGATTCACCGCGGCTGCCTTTGTCACGAAATGATTCCCTGTTGCCTTTGTCGCGGGATGATTCCCTGCCTTTCTCCTCATATACATTGATATCTTTGGCATTGCGGTAATATTCGAGAAAACGGTTGAATTCAAGCGCTACAAAACGTTTGATGACATCCTCTTTCTCAAGCCATTCCAATTTACGGTAGATGGAGGGAAGGAAGGGATCAATTTCGGCATGTTCGATTTCAACATTTTCCATCTTATTTATCAGGTTGAAAAGTTGCTTTTCACAAATTTCACGGCCGCCGGGAACTTTTGCAGAAACGAAAGGTTTGCTGATCAGTTTCTCGATTTGCCTGATAAGGTGTTTCTCTTTGAGGTTGATAATCGCAATCGATGTTCCTGCTTTTCCGGCACGCCCGGTTCGTCCGCTTCGGTGAGTATAGGCTGATAAATCATCCGGAAGGGCATAATTGATGATGTGGGTGAGGTCGGTAACATCCAATCCCCTCGCTGCCACATCGGTGGCAACCAGCAATTGCACATGCCTGATCCTGAATTTCTGCATCACACTGTCGCGCTGAATCTGCGACAGATCGCCATGGAGCGCTTCGGCATTGTACCCATCGGCTATCAGTTTATCGGCAATTTCCTGGGTGTCGATTCGGGTACGGCAAAAGATAATACCGTAAATGGATGGATAAAAATCAACGATGCGTTTCAAAGCAGTGTACTTGTCCCTTGCATGCACCGTATAGTAAAGATGCTTGATGTTTTCGGCGCCGGCATTCCGATCTCCGATGGTGATCTCCACCGGATTTTTCATGTAGTTTTTCGCTATAACTGCTACCTCCCTTGGCATAGTGGCCGAAAAGAGGAGGGTATTCCTATCCTCTGGAACTTCTGCAAGAATATCGTTGATGCTGTCGAGAAATCCCATGTTGAGCATCTCATCTGCTTCATCGAGCACAACCGCGTGAATGCTGCTGAGTTTTATGGCCCTTCTCCGCATCAGATCTAACAAACGACCCGGTGTGGCAACTACTATCTGAACCCCCTTTTTCAAGGCTTTGATCTGAACCTCCATACTGCTGCCTCCATAAACAGGCAGTACTTTCAGGTCGTCAACATATTTAGCGAAATCATTCAGGTCGCCTGCAATCTGTACGCATAACTCCCTTGTCGGACAAAGGATTAGCGCTTGGGGCAGATGGTTATCCGTGTCGGTTTGCTGAATCAACGGAAGTCCATAGGCTGCCGTTTTTCCTGTTCCGGTCTGTGCCAGGGCCACAATATCGGTTTTATCGCCAAGAAGCAGAGGAATCACCTTTTCCTGCACAGGCATAGGCACTTCAAAACCAAGGTCAACAAGGGCAAGCACGATTTCTTTGCTGATGCCCAATTCTTCAAATGTAATCATGTAATTTTTTTTTGTGCTTTTCAGATTTCCGGAGTATGCTAAAACCAGGTAAAACCTGATAAATGGGCGGCGCCGGCGGCAAAGGTACAGCTTTTTTTATTCTTTTCTGAAAATGACAAACCTGATCTCACGATCGCTATCATTTGATGAGTAGTCGATTGCACGCATCAACCCGGTTGTCGCGAGAAGCTTGTCGAGTGTGATCCTGGTTTCTACTAATGCAAACCAGTTGTCCCAAATAACCTTATCACCCGGTTCCAATTGAGCCAGGTTTTGCAAATTCAGATCCTTCCGGCGTGAAACATCAAAATGGTCGATGTTCATCACTTCGCTCAGATATGGGTGGGTATATAAAAATTTATTTCGTGGCGGCACAGGATGTTCCCTGATGTAAGCAGAGACTGCTTTGGCCATTGTTTGTTCCCTTGTAAGCTTCATATCCTTTTTCCAGTTGACGGAGGCACGGTTGCCGCTAAAAGGAAAAATAACCAAATAGAAAACAAACAGGATTCCTGAGATGTTACCGGCCAGCTTATATCGGATAAAGAGTTCACCGAAAAGAAAATTATAACCTCTCAGGGCAATCAAACTTATAAGTGGGGCAATGCCGAGCAGCACACGTTTTAATCCCATTGAATTAAAAATTCCGAAATACCAGAATAATGAATGGGCAATAAAAAAGAGAAAAAATCCCAGAAAAATAAGGATTATCTCTTCACGCGACAAATTCATATTTCCTTTGATCCAGTGCCATGGATAACTCAAAATCCCTGCTATGAATAAGAAGTAGAGGGGAATCCCAATCACATAATTAAGCTGGACTACAAAATGAAGCAATGGGCCGCTACCGTATTTCGGCTCGAGGGTTGCATATGGCAACTTGCTGAAAATCCAAAAAAAATCATTATAAACAAAATACCCGGCTAAAGAATAAACTACATGCCCGGCCAACAGCAATGGCAGATATCTCCATTGTTTATTTATCAGAAACCAGCATCCAAACACGATAATTATTATCAACCCTTCGGCCCGCACAAAAGGTATAAGTGAAACAACAACGGCAGTCGCAAAATATTTACGGTTTATTGCCAGGTAAATCGCCCCGATCAGAAACATGGCAAAGAGGGGTTCGGTAAGTCCTGAAAATGTCAGAATGTAATAAAGTGGCATAAAGATCAGGAAAATGACAGATAAAAATGTATTTGACATTTGTAATGATCTGCTGGTCAGATAGGTGAGATAAAATGTAAGGATTGAAACAGAGAGATTGAACAATTTCATGCCATTAAACCCGAATTGAGCGAATGGCGAGCTGATAAGCACAAACACCGGCTTTGCCCAATGATCAAAGTAAAGTTCAGGATGTACCGGCGCGTACCTGGCAAAAAGATAATGCATGATACTGTCGCCGCTATCGCCGGTACCATCAAAAAATACAATGGTCAGGATCCCCGCGATGGCATAAGCGCTCAGCAGAAGGAAAATTAAATTTTGTTTGAAATATTTGGTGAGTCCTGATATCAAGGGGCATTAATATTAAAAAACTACGAATTGAATATAGATCACTTTCATTTGTCACTGGTCATTCGTCATTCCCAAATCATTCCCTTATCCCCAGGCCAAGCAGTGGATCACAAGTGAGACCAAGAAAATGCTCCATAGTGGGGCCATAACCGATTTTAAAAATCTCTTTAATTGACTCCATGGTTTAAGGATGAAAAAAGCCGTCGTGAATCAGGACGGCCAATTTTTAAATGAAATTGTCTGATAATTCACTTATAACTCCTTCGGAATTTTGAAGAAAAATGTTGCGCCATGCCCAACTTTTCCAGTTGCCCAAATCTTTCCCCCATGCCTTTCGATAATCCGCCGGACCGTCGAAAGCCCAACACCTGTCCCGGGAAAATCATCCTGTGAGTGAAGCCGCACAAAAGGAGTGAAAAGATTACCTGCCTGGTTTGCATCGAACCCCGCGCCATTATCCTTTACAAACACTATTGTATAATCATCGTTTTTTTGAGTACCGACATGTACCTCAGAATCAGCAGTATACATAGTGTACTTCCATGCATTACTCAGCAGGTTTTTCATAACAACCATCAAAAGGCTTGAATCACCTGAGATAAAAATGCCCTCCTCCACAACAAATTTTATCTTTCTGTCAGGATTGTCCTGGCAGGTCCATTCTATCACTTTTTTCGTCAGATCGGTGAGATCAACCTTCTTATGGTCAACTTTAATATTGCCTGAACGTGAGAATTGAAGAAGGTCGCTGATCATATCTGCCATCGAACGCACTGTTGTAAGAATTGTATTCAGATATGAGTTATCTTCTTCATTGAATTCTTTTTCATGCCTTTGTTGAATAAGTTGAGTGCTGACGCTTATGTGGTTCAGTGGGGTACGCAAATCGTGTGAGATAGTGTATGAGAAGGATTCCAGATCACTGTTGGCATTTGCAAGGTGCTCATTTGCTTGTTGTAGTTGCTTTTGCGCATCAATTAACGCCTTGTTTTGTTCGATTGATGTTTCATAAACCGAAAGCAGCAAATCAAGGATCTGTTTTCTTTCTGAATTTATCGCATATTTATTGCCTTTGAACATGATCTCAAGTACCAGATCGGTATTGCCTGCACTGCGTAACTCACGGTTGGCGAGCAAATAATTGACACGCGACAGGAGATACTTTGATTCAAAGGGTTTAGTGATGAAATTATCGGCGCCAGCCTGTAATCCATGAATGATATCCAGCGGATCCTGCAAAGATGTTAGCAGAATGATGGGAACTTCCATCAGTTTTGGCGTTGATTTCAGCTTCTCGCAGAATTCGTACCCATCCATTACAGGCATTAAAACATCAGATATGATGAGCATTGGAATGTTGACTGACGCAGCGCTAAATGCTTCGGCGCCTTCATGGTAAACTTTCACTTTATATCCATGCTGCTTTAGCAGATGTTTCAACATGGTGGCTTCCATCAGGGAATCTTCCACCACCATAATGTAACCTTCTATTTCACCATGTCTGAAAAAATGGCTCATGTTATCCCATTTTCATTACCAGGTCGGCGAGCCGACACGAGTAACCGTATTCATTGTCATACCATGAAATTACTTTTACCAGATTTCCTCCTATAACCTTTGTAAGTTCCGAATCGTAAATCGATGAATGTGAATTGCCAATAATGTCGCAGCTTACAAGGGGTTCATTCAGATACTGCAGAACGCCTTTCATTGGGCCATCAGCTGCGGTTTTCATAGCTGCATGGATTTCATCCCTGGTAACATCTCTGTTCAATTCGCAAGTGAGGTCAACGATAGAGGCATCCGGGGTTGGAACGCGCACTGCAAATCCATCCATTTTACCTTCGAGCTCAGGAATAACCAGGCCAATAGCTTTTGCAGCTCCGGTTTTTGTGGGGATAATGGAAACAGCTGCTGCCCTTGCCCTGCGAAGATCTTTATGCGGGGCATCCAGAATAATCTGATCGTTTGTATAACTGTGAATGGTATTCATCAGCCCTTTTTTTATGCCAAAACTGTCGTTCAATACTTTGGCAATAGGGGCAAGGCAGTTAGTGGTGCATGAAGCATTGGAGATCAATTTCATTTCAGGTGTCAGGGTATTGTCGTTAACCCCAAGTACGATGGTGGCATCTACATCATCTTTGCTATCAGAAGGGACAGATAATAATACCTTTTTTGCGCCTGCAGTAAGATGTTTGCTCAATTTTTCCCGTGTACGGAATATACCTGTACATTCGATCACAATTTCAACTCCGAGAGCGCTCCAGGGCAAATTTGCAGGATCTTTCTCGGCCATTACCCTGAATTTTTTTCCATTAACGACCAAACTGTCACCATCCACTTTAACTTCGCCTGGAAATTTTCCATGAATAGAATCATATTTTAAAAGATGGGCCAGGGTCTTGGCATCGGTGAGGTCATTGATTGCTACGACTTCAACATTGTTTTTTTCGAGCAGTGCACGGTAAGTGAGGCGGCCTATGCGCCCGAATCCGTTAATTCCAACTTTGATTGTTCCCATTTTGATGTTTTTTATTTAGAATAAATTACTTCATTTAAGGTGACAAAATTAAGGATTTAAATGATAGTAAAAAACTGGAAATAATTTTGCCAGGAATAAATAAAAGTAATAGTTTTATCCACTGTAATTCCCAACTATGAATAAAATATTTGTCGTTTCCGATGGCACAGGGCGCACGGCCGAACAAACATTGATGGCAGCGCTCACGCAGTTTCCAGGGGCAGCGGTCGAGATCATACATCGGGGAGATGTTCGCTCTGAAATTCAGATAGAAAAGATTGTTTCCGAGGTTGCCATGCAAAAAGGGTTTATAGTGCATACCCTGGTGTCTGAATCACTTCGTGGTGAAATGGTCAGGATAAGCCGCATTCACAACATTGATGCAATCGACCTGATGGGGCCTCTCCTGTCGCGACTCTCAAACTATTTTGCCGATTCACCCACCGGGGAGCCGGGACTGTTTTTTTCTTTGAATAAGGAATATTTCAAACGTATTGATTCAATGCAGTTTGCTTTTAACCACGATGACGGGCAGCGCGATGAGGAATATGAAAAAGCTGAAATTGTCCTTGTTGGTGTTTCGCGAACCTTCAAAACGCCGCTTAGTATTTATCTTGCATTTAAAGGTTGGTTTGTGGCAAATTATCCTATTGTCATGGGCATCGAACTTCCTGGTTCACTTTCGAAAATGCCCTATGGCAGTGTGTATGGATTAATGACACAACCCCACGATCTTTCGAGCCTCCGCCTTGCCAGACAACAGTACCTGGGTGGAGCTACCGGCGAATATTCCTCTGTCGATTTTGTCAGAAAAGAGCTCAATTGGGCCCAAAATATTTTTGATCGCTTTGAATGGCCGGTGATTCAGGTAACAAACAAACCGATCGAGGAGATTGCCTCTGAAATCCTCGCAATTAAACGCCGCATCAGTATGGGATGACAAAGGGCAATTTGCAAATTGTAAATCCCAAATCGTAAAATTGTATATATTTACCGTAATTTTGTACCGGGACCGTCCTTATTAATTTATTTTTCATGTCCAAAACCAAGTACATATTCGTCACTGGCGGCGTAACCTCATCATTGGGTAAAGGGATCATATCCTCATCGATTGCAAAATTGCTTGTTGCACGCGGGTTTACCGTAACGATTCAAAAACTCGATCCGTATATCAATATTGATCCGGGAACTCTGAACCCATATGAACACGGAGAATGTTTTGTGACCGAGGATGGCGCTGAGACAGACCTTGACCTTGGCCATTATGAAAGATTTTCGAATGTGCCTACATCTCAGGCCAACAATGTTACAACCGGAGTGATTTATCAGTCGGTTATCACAAAGGAACGCCAGGGCGAATACCTTGGCGAAACAGTACAGGTGATTCCGCACATCACCGATGAAATAAAATATCGCATAAAGTTGCTTGCCAACCGGGGCGATTATGATTTTATCATAACTGAGATCGGCGGTACCGTGGGCGACATCGAATCGCTGCCGTTTATTGAAGCTGTTCGTCAGATGAGATGGGAGCTTGGACAAGATTGCGTTGTGGTTCATCTTACGCTGGTGCCGTATCTTGCAGCAGCCGGTGAGCTAAAAACAAAACCTACACAGCACTCGGTAAAAACATTGCTGGAATCGGGAGTTCAGCCCGATATTATCGTATGCCGTACCGAGAAGCACCTCTCCGAAGGAATACGCAACAAGATTGCCCTGTTTTGCAACGTCAGCCCTACATCAGTCATTGAATGCATTGATGCTGAATCAATCTATGATGTACCCATCCTGATGCGGCAGGAAAACCTGGACATGGAAATTCTGAAGAAGGCCAATATGCCATGCGACCAGGAGCCTGATCTGGCCGACTGGGAGCAGTTTTTATATGCACTAAAACATCCCTCAAGCGAAGTAAATATAGGCCTTGTCGGAAAATATGTTGAACTGAAGGATGCATATAAATCAATCAATGAATCTTTTATTCATGCCGGAAGTATCAATGGCGTACATGTTAAGGTACAAACTTTTCATTCGGAGTTCATTGATGCATCGAATGTAGCTGAAAAACTGGGACAACTGGATGGTATACTTGTAGCTCCCGGTTTTGGCGAGCGGGGGATCGAAGGTAAAATTGCAGCCATCAGATTTGCAAGGGAACAGAAGATTCCATTCTTTGGAATTTGCCTGGGCATGCAATGTGCTGTTATTGAATTTGGTCGTAATGTGCTGGGCTTCAAAGGGGCCCATTCCACCGAATTTAATAAGAGTACCGCTTTTCCGGTGATCGACATGATGGAGATGCAAAAGAAAATCTCCGGTTTAGGCGGCACAATGCGTCTGGGGTCATATCCTTGTAAACTGAAAATGGACTCAAAAGCTTTCGAAGTTTATAAACAGGAAAATATATCGGAACGGCATCGTCACCGCTTTGAATTCAACAACGAATATATTGAAGCCTACACCAAGGCAGGTTTGAAACCTGTTGGCCTGAACCAGAAGGATAATCTCATTGAGATCATGGAACTCGAAGATCACCCATGGTTTGTCGGGGTGCAGTTCCATCCCGAATATAAGAGCACAGTGGCTCGTCCACATCCACTTTTTGTAAGTTTTGTAAAAGCTGCAAAGGAATACGCTGACAGATAATGACAATTTTGTAACTTTGCACTCATTTTTCCAACACCAGCTATGAATAGAAATACTATTATCGGACTCGTCCTGATTTTCGGGATTTTCATCATTTACAGTTACCTGATGAGTCCTTCGCCAGATCAACAGCTTCAGATGAAGCATAAAGCAGACTCCAGTTATATCGCCAGCCAGGCTAAGCGCGATTCTGACATCAAAGCCTTTGCAAGAGAAAGAGCGATTGAAATGGCCAAACAAAAAGAGAAGGTGCTTGCATCGGGTCAGAAACTCGATTCCCTTACGGTTTTGCGCCTCACAATGAAGGATGAACTGGGCGTGTTTGCAAATGCTGCTGTCGGGAAAGATACCTCGTTCACTATTGAAAACGATGTGTTCAAACTTAAAATCGCCTCCAGGGGCGGAAAAATAGCCCGGGTCGAACTCAAAAATTTCCTTACCTGGGACAAACGCCCTCTGGTATTATTGGATAAAGATTCATTACAATTCGGCTTCTCCTTTTTTGCCAACAACAGAATCATAAATACCAATAAACTCTACTTTCAGCCATTCTGGCCCGATGTTAAAAA
Organism: Bacteroidota bacterium; assembly: GCA_037137455.1. Taxonomy (GTDB): domain Bacteria; phylum Bacteroidota; class Bacteroidia; order Bacteroidales; family FEN-979; genus CAIVAT01. The sequence goes on along the minus strand of JBAXKG010000008.1, from coordinate 25,605 downwards.
TCAGGGAAAACCAATTGTAAGAGTTACGGGAAAAGATTCTGTTCAATTTGGAATGAGGCTCTATGTTGCAACTTCTGATACAATACCCGATCCCGGTAAATACATTGAATTCATCTATTCCGTTAAAGGAGATGAATATATGCTCCGTTACAAAGTCAGGTTTGTAAACATGGCCGATGTGGTTGACCCTTCAACAAAATACCTGGTCCTAAACTGGAATGAAAACCTGAAACGTCAGGAAAAAAGCCTTAACATGGAGCGGATGACCACCGGGGTTTATTTCAAATTTTTGGAGGATAAGGTAAATAATCTTTCTGAATCCAGCGATGAAGAAAAATACCTGAAAAACGAAAAAATCAAATGGGTCTCTTTCAATCAGCAATTCTTTTCGAGTACCCTGATTGCAGATGAATTTTTTAGTGAGCCAAAGCTGCGGGTTGCCACTCTTCCCGGTGGGAACCAATATCTTAAAACAATGGCAGCCGAACTTGGAATTCCTTTTATTCCCACAGAAAACAAGGAGATTTCAATGTCGATGTATTTTGGCCCAAACCAATATTACGGCTTAAAAAAATATCGCCATGATCTTGAGAAGCTTATACCACTCGGATGGGGTTTCTTTCTAATGGCCTGGATTAACATATACGCGGTAATCCCTGTATTCACTTTTTTTGGAAACTTTGGTTGGAATTATGGCATTATCATTCTTATCCTGACAATACTTCTAAAGATTCTTTTGTTCCCCATCGCATTCAAAACCTACAAATCATCGGCAAAGATGAAGGTGCTAAAACCTGAAATCGATGAATTGAACAAAAAATTCCCCAAAAAGGAAGATGCAATGAAAAAGCAATCGGCTACGATGGAGTTATACAAAAAGGCCGGGGTGAACCCGATGGCCGGTTGTATCCCCCTGTTGCTGCAGATGCCCATCCTGATCGCGATGTTCCGCTTCTTTCCATCCTCCATTGAACTCCGGCAACAGGCTTTTCTATGGGCAAAGGACCTTTCATCCTACGATTCAATCTGGACCTTTCCAAATGGATTTACAATTCCATACTATGGCGACCATGTGAGTTTATTTGCACTGCTGATGACGATTTCGAGTGTGCTTTATACCAAGGTGAATGAGCAGATGATGGGTTCACAGCAAACACAAATGCCCGGGATGAAAACCATGATGTACCTTATGCCGATTATGTTCCTTTTCTGGTTCAATGACTATTCATCAGGTTTAAGTTATTATTATCTTTTGGCCAACCTGCTCACTTTTGCACAGATTTACATCATCAAGTTAACCCTTGATGAGAAAAAACTCCACGCCCAGATCGAAGCCAACAAGAAAAAAACAGTGAAGAAATCAGGTTTCCAGAAGCGACTTGAAGATATGGCCAAGAAACGCGGCTACCCGGTGAAAAAGTAATTTAAAAACCTCCTGAGTCCCTCTTTCTTTTTTTCGTCGAACTCATAGGAGATATTGTTCTCAAGATAAGAAAGACAATCAACGCCCGCAGGCAATTTATCCCTGAAAAATTCCAGACATTCACTTTTATGGCTGATGCCGAATTTGAGCGCCCGGGTGAACTGCAAAAGAACCTCTTTGGGCAATTTCACCCTTGAAACCCACGCGGCAAATACGAACGGCAACCCTGTAAATTTGATCCATTCTTCGGCAAGGTCATACACAAAGGGAAAATTGGGACGCAGTTCAAAAGTTTTATCCCCGATGGCAACCAGCGATTCGAATTCTTGCATGTTGGCAAACTGCCCCGGTTTGAGATTTTCCCACCGGGGGTTTATCTGCCAGCGCTTTTTTGCCAGAACTTTTACAAGTTCTACTGAAGTGCGTGAATCAAAATCAAGGAAAATATGGCTGATCTTTTCTATCGGTACTTTCGACAATAACAACACGGTTCTAACTTCACCCACAGCCCCGATACAATAATCGGAGATGTAATGAAACTTGCTGATTTCACGGAGCGCACCAACCGGGATAAGGGCAATGTCAACTTGTCCGTTTTTTAGCTTCTCGGCACAAATGGAAGGAACATCAAGCTCAAGACTGAAATTTTTTAAAAACCCCGATTCTTTAAGTCCATATACAAAAGGGAACGTGTTCAGATATGATACAGCAGATATTTTGAGCAATTCCATGCATTTGTTTGTTCACACAAAAGTAGGTGATTTGGCATTGCGGTATAAGGGAGATTTAATTTTCTTTAACTTTGCTAACCATGATTTATGCCCTGAGTTCTTATAGCCCAATCTGTACTTTTTTTTCAGGCTAAGCTGTCGCTGATAGCTATGTTATTATTTATTTTTAACTCAATCGATATGAGAATAACTCAGATTATATTTGTATTACTGGCTTTTTTTTCTGTAACAGCGCAAAGCCAACAAGTGAAAGTCCTCGACAAATCAGATCTTCAGCCCATCAGTCAGGTCAATATTTCTAACGCGACCAAAACCATTATGATGATTACCGACGATAGGGGGGTGGCCGACCTTTCAGGTTTTATTGCAAGTGATTCCATCTGTTTTTCACACATCGCTTATCAGACTTTGAAAATAATGAAATCAAACCTTCCTGAAAACAACTCGATATACCTCACAGATAATATCATTAAACTCGATGAATTTGTAATAACCGGAAACAGGACAGAGGAGAAAAAATCCGATTTGCCTTATAAAATTGCAGTGATACAATCCAAGGATATCATTTTTCAGAACCCGCAAAATACAGGGATCATGTTGGAACAGACCGGCCAGGTGTTCGTTCAAACAAGCCAGATGGGAGGCGGAAGTCCGGTGCTTCGCGGTTTTGAAGCCAACAAGGTGCTGCTTGTGGTTGATGGAATCCGCATGAATAATGCAATTTACAGGGCCGGTCACCTTCAGAGCGCTATTACAATTGATCCTTTCGGATTGGCCTCCACCGAAATCCTTTATGGTCCCGGCTCCACTATCTATGGAAGTGATGCATTGGGCGGGGTGATCAATTTTATCACCAAAGATCCTATACTCTCTTCCACAGGTAAAACAAGTATTAACGGTAATATTCTTGGGCGGTTTTCCTCAGCCAATATGGAGAAAACAGGAGGCATCAACCTGAATATCGGGTGGAAAAAACTGGCTGTATTAATGAATTTCTCTTATAGCGATTTTGGTGACCTGCGTGAAGGGAAGGTAAGCAATCCTGCCTATGGAACTTTTGGACAACGCCTGTTTTTTGCAGATCGTATTAATGATAAGGACGTGACTGTGGCCAATGCCAAACCCTGGTTACAAAAACAATCCGCTTACTCACAATATAATTTCCTGGGGAAGATCCTGTTCCAACCCAATATCCAAAGTCGTTATATTTTGAATTTCCAGTACTCAAACTCCAGCAATATACCGCGTTACGACCGATTAACAGAGATGAAAAACGACAGTACCATGACATTTGCCGAATGGTATTACGGGCCGCAATCCCGAATACTGGCTTCATTAAAAGCCGAGTATACCCTGAATGGCGTGATTTTCGATCATGCCTCCATCATCCTTGGATATCAGAATGCTCACGAAGACCGTATCCAACGTGATTTTGGCAGTTCCAAGAAAAAATACAATCTCGAATCAGTATCCGTTTATTCTGTTAATGCCGACTTTGACAAAAAACTTGGTGCAAAGGACAACCTTCATTACGGGATTGAACTTAGCTATAACAATGTGGGTTCCACCGCACACGTTGAAAATATTAAAACTGGAGCTGTCACATACGATCGTGCTACCCGTTACCCCGACCAGAAAGCCAAAATGATGTATCTGTCGGCCTACCTTTCGAACAGCTGGAACATCAATAAGGTAATAACCTTTTCGCAGGGTCTGCGGTTCAACTATGTTACCCTGAACGCTGATTATTCCGATACCATGGTAAAGATCATGAATATCCCGTTTAATCCCATTATCACACAAAAAAATACCGCGCTGAACGGATTCATCGGACTTGTTGCTTCACCCGGTTATGATTGGAAATTTTCCCTTGTCGGGTCCACCGGATTCAGATCGGGTAATATCGATGACCTGACGAAACTGAATGTAATAACGGAGAATACGATTGTCGTTCCCAATCCTGAACTGAAACCGGTATATGCTTACAATATTGAATTCTCAGTTGCAAAAACCATCGCGGGCAAGATACGACTTGAAGGAACTGCCTATTATAACTGGCTGCTCGATGCATTCGTAATTGCTCCCATGTCCTACAACGGAAAGGATTCAATCATGATCGACGGTGACATGTACCAAACCCTGGCTACGACCAATACCGGTAAGGCATACATTTGTGGTTTCCAGGCAAGCATTCTGGCCCAGGTAACACGTTCTTTCTCGATTCGCAGTAACCTTAGCTATACCTATGGATATGATGAAACGAGTGGTCTTCCTCTTGATCACATTCCTCCGGTATTTGGTATGACATCGTTCCGTTTGGAACTGAAGAAATTCAAAGGTGATTTTTATGTGATGTACAACGGGTGGAAGCGTATCAGCCAGTACAGCGACAGTGGTGAAGACAACAAGCAGTATGCCACGCCATACGGGATGCCTTCATGGTATACATTGAACCTTAAATTAAGCTACCAAATTGTAAAATATGTGAATGTGGAACTTGGTTTGGAAAATATCCTGGATGAAAACTACAGAAAGTTTGCCTCAGGCATCAGCAACCCCGGGCGCAACTTTATCATTGCCCTTCGTGCAAATCTCTAAAAGCTGCTTATGAATAACGAGAACCTGCGGAATAACCAGTTCAGAGCCATCATTAATTATAACGAAGTTGGCTAACAGCGATTTTTCCTTATCCTCAAATTGAAACTGCATTCGTCGCATTACTGAATGGCCATCGATTTTGTCTCTTTTCACAACACGGTCGATGGCTATTTCTTTTGGACAGGAAACATGGATAATGTAATCATACTCCTTACTGGAATTGCTTTCAAAAATTATAGCTGCCTCTTGTATCACATAGGGCTTGTACAACTGCAATTGAGCCCAGTTGCGAAAATCCTTCTTAATTCGCGGATGGAGAATAGAATTAAGAAGTAAGAGGGACTTTTCATCTGTAAAAACAATTGAAGCAAGCGACCTGCGATTTATTTCCTGGTAATTGGTAAGAATACCATATCCGAAATGTTTGAGAATTTCGCGTTTCACCTGTTGATCATCAAGGAACCTCTTTGATACATCATCGGCATAATAAACAGGGATACCCAAAGTAGAGAATACCCCTGATATCATGGTTTTCCCGCTTCCGATGTTCCCGGTGAGACCTATTTTCAACATCATTCAGTTTTTTCTCATCATTAATTTCGGATCAACGTGCTGCATCAGGCTATCGTTCAGTTGCGACACGCTGTCTTTGCCTTTTACTTGAATCCTGATATAATTGGTGGGTAAATGTGTCGGAATAGGTATTAAATTCTTCTTTTCGAATTCAAAAAAGAGAGTGTCGGGTGAAACGAAATATACTTCACTTGGGAAATTTGTTTGCGAAATGATCTCCTTCCCAATTCGGTTTGTCAGTAAATACCCATCGATATGATCATCATTATAACGCAATCGCACATTTCGCAAACTGGTTTCGAATTCCCGGTCTTGATGAGTTATGAATTGCTCTGAAAAAAATTCAAAACCCTGCAATTTGATTCTGAGATTTAAAGTTGAATCTGAGCAACCCAAAAGTTTTAGATTCCCTGGAACCTGATTATAATTCAAACGATACTCAATTGAATAATAATAATCTTTGGAAAGCCTTACAAGCGCCCAAATCAATACCGAAAGAACCAGACAAACAATGAAAACAGAAAGTTGATTCCTGAATTTCTCACTGCGGCGTTGCCGGGCATTTCCGATGAATTCAAAGAAATCGGATCTCATCGGGTAAAAAGTTAAACAAATTATTTCGCTTCGATGGTCTGAGTGTTATCCATAGCCACTGCTGATTTTTCAACGCGCAGTCGAACACTATTTTCAACTTCGATTGTAACAGTAGTTTCCTGGATTTCAACAATCCTGCCATGAATACCCCCAATGGTAATTATTTTCTGGCCTTTTTGCAGGCTTTCTTTGAATTTCTTCTGATCTTTCGATTTCTTCATCTGTGGACGGATAAAGAAAAAATAAAAGACCACGATTATCAATAACAAAGGTAAAAATGACATCCAGCCACTTTGCTGTCCGCCCTGGCCCTGAGGAGCCATTAAAAGGATGTTTAATAAGTTTGTCATAATGATTTACAATTTACGATTTACGATTTTTTTGATATTTCACTAATTCTCTATTTATTTTTCAGTACTCGGGTTTACAACTTGTGCCTTGATCCTGATAACAGTGCTATTAGGTTGGGTGTTTGATACAACGACAATATTCTTGTTTTGAAAACCGCGCCTGCCGTTACTGTTGAATGCAATTTTTATGTTCCCTGATTCTCCTGGGCGAATTGGGGTTTTTGGATATGATGGCACTGTACATCCACAAGAGGTAGTCACTTCAGCAATAATCAGGTCTGATTTCCCGGTGTTTTTAAAACTAAAGGAATAAGAAACGGTCTCGCCTTCGATGATGCGCCCGAAATCATGCTCGGTTTCCGCAAACTGTACTACAGGAAGTGAACTTTTGTCAGCATTGCCACTGGCGGAGTTAGGATTGTTAACAACATCAGTTGAAAGGGTTTCCTGGCTGTTGGCTCCACCACGGTTACATCCCGACAGCATTATAGCAGCTATCAGCAGAATTAGGACAGTAAGTTTTTTCGGATTCATGGTTTAACTAGTTCAACAGGTTACAAAGGTATGAAAAATATTAATAATTTTACAGCTATGCGTATCTACCTTATCGGTTATATGGCCTCCGGAAAATCATACCTGGGAAAATTGCTCGCTGAAAAGCTGGGGTATTTATTTCTTGACATTGACCACCTCTTCGAAAAGAGATTCCGGATCAGTGTGCTCGATTTTTTTATGAAATATGATGAGGATAGTTTCCGAAAGATTGAACGGTCATTGCTTCATGAAACTCTCGATCACGATGATGTAGTGATTTCAACGGGAGGAGGGACGCCTTGTTTTTTTGACAACATGCGTTTTATCAATAAAGGCGGTATTTCCATTTATCTGCACTGTGAAATACCCACACTGGTTAACCGTTTGCTGCATGTAAAGCGAAAAAGGCCGCTGCTTAAGGACATCACAGCCGCTGAACTTGAAGAAAAAGTAAAGTTGCAACTGGAGGAGCGGGCATTTTATTACAACCAGGCCAACTATACAATCGATATGGAAAATCTTGATATTAATATCATCCTGGAATGGATTCGCAACCGGTCAGGAATATCTTAATCCCGGAGTTTCAACAATGCCACGTTTTCAACATGCTGCGTATGCGGAAACATATCAACAGGCTGACATTTTTCCATCAGGTACAATTCGCTGGCTAAGGCAATGTCTCTAGCCTGTGTGGCCGGATTACAACTGACATACACAATTTTTCGCGGTTTTATTTCCAGGATCGTACGAACAACTTTTTCGTGCATGCCATTTCTTGGCGGGTCGGTAATTATGATATCAGGGCGCCCATTCATTTCAAAAAAATCAGGGTTCAGGAGTTTTTCAACCTCTCCGCTGATAAAAACGGTGTTTTGAATCCCATTGATACCAGAATTTATCTCGGCATCGGCAATGGCAGATACGACTGATTCAATGCCGGTGACTCTTTTGACATTAGGAGCTATATAGTTTGCAATCGTCCCTGTTCCGGTGTATAGGTCGTAAACATGTTCATTACCGTTGAATCCCGCGAATTCTGCAACCGTTTTGTAAAGGTTCACAGCCTGAAATGAGTTGGTCTGGAAAAACGAAGCAGGGCCGATCCGGAATTCCAAATCTTTACCATTCGGCCGGAATGGCGGCATTTTCTCGGTTATATAAGGATTCCCCCTGTAAAGGTTGAAGGCCAGATCGAAAATGGTATCATTCTTTTTGGGATTGATGACATAAAACAGGCTGTTGATCTCAGGGAATAATTGTGACAAATGTTCAAGCATCGGAACGATGGCATCATCGTCATTACGAAAAACCAGTATCACCATTAATCCGCCTGCTTCGGTATTCCGGATGATCAGGTTGCGTAAAAAGCCTTGCCAGGTGCGTACATCATAAAAAGTCAACCGGTGCTCCACTGCATATTTCCGTGTGGCCTGACGTATTGCATTCGAAGGGTCTTTCTGATGAAAACACTCATGGATGTCAACTACTTTATCAAAGAATTGAGGGATATGGAAACCAAGTGCATCAGTGTTGACAGTCGCTGACTCTACATCGCGATCCTCATCAGAAAGCCACCGATGGTTAGAAAATGTGAAGTCGAGCTTATTGCGGTAATACCTGATTTTTGGAGAGGGAAAAATGGGTAATATCAATGGGTTTTCCAGTTTCCCTATACGGGTAAAGCTGTCGAATACCTGTTTTTGTTTGTAAAACAGTTGCTCCTCATATTTCATATTTTGCCAGCGGCATCCTCCGCAAAGACCGAAATGAGAACAGTGCGGCTCTGTCCTTTTTGATGAATAGCTATGGATGTGAACCGACTTTCCTTCAAGGTGTTTTTTTTTCTTTCGCGTCAACTGTAAATCGACTATATCACCTGGCACAACAAACGGGACAAAAATGACCTGATCATTTATTCTCCCCACAGCCATTCCTTCAGAACCGGCATCGATGATCTCTACTTTTTCAAATATGGTGGGGTGGGGGCGCTTCATGATTATTGAATTGTTGAATTATTGAATTATTGAATTATTGATTGAGGGACCCTGATTTATAGTTCCATATTCTCTTGGCCAGACATCCTGTCGGCAAAATGCTTCGAGTCGCCCCACTCTCCGTAGCCAATGGTATCGCCTGCCATCCGGATCCGGACCTCGAGGCAATTTTTACATTCTTCGGCATCCTCATCAAGACATGGTTTATTTTCATAAAGCAGATAATCCTGACGGTATTTCACTGGTGTAAGGTTGGGCATAATAACATTAGCGCCTGCCATCAATGCTTTTTCACGTCCCTGTGGATCGATTGCCTGCATGGCAGTGGTTGCAGCAATATTTATATTTTGCATCATGATACGTAATATGGCAACCATTTTTAACGAAAGTTCAAACCGTTCTTTGAGAGGTAAAAGTTCATTCCTGTATTGATATAATGGAGTATCAGCATGTTCAATATAGGGACCCATACCCACCATGTCAATATCGAATTCCCTGAAAAAATGAAGATCATCGGCCAGGTCGGAAAGGGTTTGAAATGGTAATCCGATCATAACACCTGTGCCTACCTGGTACCCGACTTTGCGAAGTGTTTTCAGTGCATTTAGACGACGCTGGTAATCGTGCGTGATGTTGTTGGGATGTAGTTTATTGTAAAGCGCCTGATTTGAGACTTCAATGCGTAAGAGATAACGGTGAGCGCCTGCCTCGAACCAACGATGATAAGTCTCTTCACTTTGTTCTCCAAGTGAGAGCGTCACATGCATTTTGCCTTCAGTTTGCTGATTTATTTTTTTCAACAAATTTTCTACCTTCGAAACGAATGTTTTATTTGTGCGTTCCCCCGATTGGATTACAATTGAAGCATAATCATTCATAAAAGCATACCCGACAGCATCCAGCACCTCAGCATCGGTCATCTGATAACGCGCGTAACGACTATTTCCGGAACGGATTCCACAGTAATAGCAGTTTTTCTTACAATAATTTGAGTATTCGATCAACCCTCTCAAATAAACCTTATTCCCAACAACTTTCGCTTTTGTATCCCTCGCCTTCCCGAATAGAGTTAATCGTTCTGTATCACTTGTATTCAATAAATAAAGCAGGTCTTCCCTGGTAAAAAAATGTTTTTCTACAATTTTTTCAACAGTATTTAAAATCATGGAATAATTTTAATATTTTAGCAACATGGCAGGAAAAAATGTATTTCATTGCAAAATTACTACATTTACGTGACATTTTTCTTTGTATTTTTGCCTGAAATCAGGCAATTTCCTTAGGTAAACATACCCATTATGGATGACCCAATCAAAACGATACTGGTCGATGATGATAAAAGTGCCATCATAACTCTCCAGACATTGTTGACAGGCAATTTTCCCAACATCGAAATTGCAGGAACTGCCAACAACGTAAGTGAAGCGACATTTCTTATTGATGCTTTGAAACCGGAACTGGTTTTCCTGGATATCAATTTGCCCGATGGAGACGGGTTTGATGTAATCGAACGGGTTGCATTCAAGGATTTTCGTGTGATTTTTGTTACAGCTTATGATAAATATGCTGTGAGAGCTTTTGAATTTTCAGCCCTGCATTACCTGGTTAAACCGGTTAACTTCGAAATGCTTGAAAAGGCCGTTGAACGGTACAAAGACGTAAAAGTCGATGAGATTGATAACCGTTTGAAAGTCCTTCGCGACAGTCTGAAAAGTAAGAATGAAAAGATCATCATTCCTTCAACCGATGGGTTGAATATTGTGAAGCTTGGTGATATTATCCGCCTGGAGGCCAGCGATGTATATACCCTTTTTTACATGACCAACGGTCAGCGGTTTGTTGCATCAAAGCCTTTGAATAACTATGAGAAAATCCTGGAAGATCTGCCCTTTTCGCGTGTTCATAGCAAACATCTGATTAACCTGATGTTTGTAAAGCGTTACGTGAAGGGCAAGGGTGGGTCAATTATTCTCGAAGACAATACTGAAGTTGAAGTTTCGGTTAGGAAAAAGGCTGATTTTCTTGAAAAACTAAAGAATTTTGCTCGTTTTGTTTAAACATTAAAACGGATGTGCATTATATCGCCATCTCCGACCACATAATTTTTTCCTTCTACCATCAATTTTCCATGTTCCTTGCAGGCATGCTCCGTTCCATAACGGATAAAGTCGGCATATTTCATTACCTCAGCACGGATAAAACCACGTTCAAGATCGCTGTGAATAATCCCCGCAGCCTGTGGCGCTGTCATGCCTTTTTTTATGGTCCAGGCACGTACCTCCTTGGGGCCGGCCGTAAAGAAACACTGCAAGTCAAGCAAATGAAACGCGATTCTTACCAAACGGTTTACTCCTGGCTCTGATAATCCGGCATCGGAAAGGAATAGATTGCGATCTTCCTCACTTTCCAGCTCCGCAATTTCAGATTCCATTTTTCCGGCAATAACCAATACTTCGGCATCTTCACCCCTTACCGATTCTATTAACCTTGCAGAATAATCATTTCCATTGAGGGCCGATCCATCGTCAACATTGCAAATGTACATGACCGGTTTATCGGTTAGCAGGAACATGTCATCCAAAAAACGACGTTCATCTGTCAAAATGGGAGCGGTACGCGCCGATTTGAACGACTCAAAATGTGATTTCAATTTGGTGAGTACTTCAATTCCATGTTTTGCATCCTTATCGCCCATCTTAGCCGACTTTTCCAAACGGATGATCTTTTTTTCAACCGATTCAAGGTCCTTGATCTGTAATTCAAGATCAACGATCTCCTTGTCACGAACAGGATTGACGGAGCCTTCAAGATGGGGCAGTTGCGGGTCATCAAAACAACGTATTACATGTATCAGTGCATCCACATTGCGTATATCTGAAAGAAATTTATTTCCCTCTGTCTGGCTCCCACCTTTGGAAAGTCCGGGAATATCAACCATTTCAATGGTTGTTTGTACAACCTTTGCTGATTTGATCAATCGGTCAATTGCAAAAAGCCGTGGATCGGGAATATTCATCACCCCGAGGTTCGACTTAGTACCTGCAAACACAGCCTTATGAGTCTCTGCACGATTGTTTGAAATACAATTGAATAATGTAGTCTTTCCTGAACCTGAAAGACCTATAATTCCACATTTTAATGGCATATTGAAATATTTAATAATGCAAAAGTACGGAAAACAGAGCAATTTCCTCAAATCGTAAATTGCAAATCTTTCTACTCTTGTATATTACAAATTTTCTTTCTACTTTTGCACTCCATTTTCCAAGGGGTGGAGATGAAAAGCGTTCTTTATGTAATTCCCCGTCAATTAACAAAATGTCTAACCCGGTTGGCGCAATCGCGCTGCCACAAAGCAAAAATGAATGACTCCTGAAGAAACTATTGAGGACATGGAGCAGAATACTGAACCCATTGTTGAACAAATTGTAAATGCAGAAACTGAAGTCCATTCCGTGGACGAAGTTGTAGAAGAAAAAATTGCAGAACCTGTTGAAGAGATCGTTATTGAACCCGTTGCAGAAATTTTGGTCGAGCCCATAAGTGAAACTGCTGCAGAACCGGTTGTGATACCTGTTGCCGAAGCGCCTGTAAAAAAGAGCAGAAAAGCGCATGTAGCGCCTGTTTCATTAGCCGATTTTGATTGGGATGCTATTGGAAAAAAACATGAAATTTATTCTGATTCCGAACGCAGGAAACTGGAAGAAACCTATGATCAAACACTACGTGCAATCCAGGACCATGAAGTGATCGAAGGCACTGTGGTCACCATGACCAACCGTGAAGTTATTGTGAACATCGGTTTTAAGAGCGATGGAGTTATTCAGATGAACGAATTTCGCTATAATCCTGAATTGAAGATTGGTGATAAAGTTGAAGTATATATTGAAAATCAGGAAGATACTAGTGGGCAGTTACTTTTGTCACACAAAAAAGCCCGAATCCTTAAATCGTGGGAACGCATTAACGATGCATACGAAAAACAGGAAATCATTAAAGGTTATGTGAAATCGCGTACCAAAGGCGGTCTGATCGTTGATATTTTCGGTATCGAGGCCTTCCTCCCAGGTTCACAAATCGATGTGAAACCTATTCGCGATTATGATATTTATGTTGATAAAGTTATGGAATTCAAGGTTGTGAAGATCAATCACGAATATAAAAACGTGGTTGTTTCGCACAAGGCCCTGATCGAAGACGAACTTGAAGCCCAGAAAGCTGAGATCATCAAACGTCTTGAAAAAGGACAGATCCTCGAAGGCACAGTAAAAAATATTACGAGCTATGGCGTATTTGTAGACCTTGGCGGTGTTGACGGACTTATCCACATTACCGACCTCAGCTGGGGCCGTATTAACCATCCCGAAGAGATTGTAAAGCTTGATCAGAAAATCAAAGTGGTTATTCTCGATTTCGATGAAAACAAGAAGCGCATTGCTCTTGGTCTGAAGCAGCTTACACCTCATCCATGGGATTCATTGAACCAGGAACTGAAAATTGGCGATAAAGTAAAGGGTAAAGTTGTTGTAATCGCTGATTATGGTGCATTTGTTGAGATTACAACCGGCGTTGAAGGACTGATACACGTTTCAGAAATGTCGTGGTCACAGCACCTTCGTACTGCCCATGACTTTTTAAAAGTCGGACAGGAGGTGGAGGCTGTTATTCTTACCCTCGATCGCGAAGAGCGCAAAATGTCGATGGGTATCAAGCAACTGATTCCTGATCCCTGGGCCAATATCAAGGAGAAGTACCCACTGAAGTCGAAACATAATGCCACCGTTCGCAATTTTACAAATTTCGGTATATTCGTGGAACTTGAAGAGGGTGTTGATGGACTTATTCATATATCCGACCTGAGTTGGTCAAAAAAAATCAAGCATCCTGCTGAATTTACCAAGATAGGTGAAAAGATTGAGGTTATGGTTCTTGATGTGGATGTTGATAACCGTCGCCTTAGCCTGGGGCACAAGCAGCTCGAGGAAAATCCCTGGGATGTGTTCGAGAATGTATTTTCAGTAGGATCGGTGCATGTCGGGACTATCGTCAGCTTAAGTGAAAAGGGCGCCATCGTTGCGCTTCCGTATGGCGTTGAGGGGTTCGCCCCGTTACGTCACCTTGGCAAGGAAGATAACACCCAGTCGAAGGAAGAAGAAGAGTTGGACTTCAAGGTTATCGAATTCTCAAAGGAGAATAAAAAGATAATCCTCTCGCATAGCAAAATATACCAGGATGTGGCTTACGCTGAAAAGAATAAAGAAGCCAAAACTGGTCAGAAAAAAGAGAGTGATACTAAAAAGGCTGTCAAGAAACTCAAGGACAACCTGGAGAAGACAACCCTTGGCGATATTGGAGCTCTGGCCAACCTGAAGGCTGATATGGTAAAGGCCGAAAATCTGGCCCGCGATACCAAACCGGTTAAGGAAGAGTTGAATCTCAATGCTGACGCGGCTAAAGAAGAATCTAAGTCAGAATAATGAAACGGACTCTTATTACTTTAGCATCCATGGGATTGTTTATCGGATCATTGATCGGGCAGGGGACCAATCCGTTTTTTGAAGAGTGGAAAACGCCTTTTCAGGTTCCACCTTTCGAAAATATTAAAAATGAACATTATATGCCGGCGTTCCTGGAGGGAATGAAACAACACCAGGCCGAAATTGATGCCATTGTTGCCCGCCAGGATGCCCCGACATTTGAAAATACGCTGGTTGTTCTGGACAAAAGCGGTGAATTGCTGGATAGGGTAAGCTCTGTATTTTATGGAATTAATGGAGCTAATACCAACAAGGAGATGCAGGAAATTGCAAGGCAGTTGTCGCCGCTTATGACAAAACATTCCGATGATATTAATCTTAATCCCGGGTTGTTCAAAAAGATCAAGGCGATATATGAACAAAAGGATAATCTTAAACTTGACCCGGATCAAAAGAGGCTTTTGACAGAGACTTTCAAGGGATTTGTAAGGGGTGGCGCCAACCTCGAACCTGCTCAACAGGAAAAACTGCGCGAATTGAATAAACAGATCAGCATGCTTCAACTTACTTTTGGACAAAACCTGCTGGCCGAAACAAATGCCTACAAACTGGTCATTGATAAGCCTCAGGAGATGTCAGGCTTGCCTCAGGGAGCTATTGCCGCCGCCACCGAAGCAGGGAATTCTGATCCCGCAACCAAAGGAAAATTGGTGATTACCTTGCAGAATCCCAGCGTAATGCCTTTTCTCCAGTTTTCAGATAACCGTACATTACGTGAACAGATATTCAGTGCATACACCAACCGTGGTAATAACAATAACGACAAGGACAACAAAACGATTATTGAGAAGCTGATACCCTTGCGCCTTGAAAAGGCAAAATTGATGGGATTTGCGACTTGGGCCGATTTTGCCCTGGATAACCGGATGGCCAAAAAACCGGAGAATGTTTACAAACTTTTAGAACAGGTGTGGACCCCGGCCCTGGCGAAAGCCAGAGAAGAGGCGGATGACATGCAAAAAGTTATCATTAATGATGGAGCCACATTTCAGCTTGAAGGTTGGGACTGGCGCTATTACAATGAAAAGGTGATGAAGCAGCGATTCGACCTGGATGAAGAGACATTAAAGCCATATTTCAAACTTGAGAATGTTCGTGACGGGATTTTTTACGTTACCAATAAACTTTATGGGATAACATTCACCGAAGTGAAGGATGCTCCAAAATATTATCCCGATGTGAAGCTTTATGAGTGTAAAGAGGCTGATGGGAAACATCTGGGCGTACTCTACCTCGATTTTCACCCGCGTGCCAGCAAGCGCGGCGGGGCGTGGTGCGGAAGTTACCGTTCTCAAACTTATAAGGATGGAAAGCGAGTTGCCCCGGTAATGACCATTGTGTGCAATTTCTCAAGTCCAACTGCCGACAAGCCTGCCTTGCTTACCCCTGATGAGGCTGAAACATTTTTTCATGAGTTTGGCCACGCTTTGAATGGATTGCTGAAAAATGTGAAATATCAGGGTATTTCAGGTGTGCCGCGTGATTTCGTGGAGTTGCCATCACAGATCATGGAACATTGGACTTTTGAACCCGAAGTGTTGAAAGTATATGCAAAACATTATATTACCGGAAATGTAATTCCACAAAACCTTGTTGATAAAATTGTGAAGAGCGGGAAATATGGCCAGGGATTTAAAACTACTGAGTACGTTGCTGCATGTTTTCTTGATATGGATTACCATACAATGAAGGATTTGACCAACCTTGATGTACTTAAGTTTGAGTCGTCATCTATGAACCGTATAGGCCTGATTCCGCAAATTCCTCCCCGATACCGGTCAACTTATTTTCAGCATATCATGACTGGCGGTTACACGGCAGGATACTACAGTTATATCTGGGCCGAAGTGCTTGATGCCGATGCCTTTCAGGCCTTCAAAAAATCTGGGGATATTTTTGATAAAACAACCGCCTCAAAATTCAGAACATGTATTCTCGAAAAAGGAGGTTCAAAAGAGGCAATGGAAATGTATGTTGATTTCAGGGGACATGAACCAACGATTGATGCATTGCTCGAAAACCGGGGATTGAAATAACCGGGCTATAGTAAAGCATCAAATAATACCTCTATCGGATGGTATGCCTTCCGGCCTGTTCCGTCATTGATCTGTTGGCGGCATGATGTTCCCGGAGCAGATATTATCACTTTCAGGGCAGCTTTTCTGACTTCAGGAAATAAAACAAGTTCACCCACCTTCATCGATACATCATAGTGTTCCTTCTCATAACCAAACGAGCCTGCCATACCGCAGCAACCTGATTTGACCTCTTCCACCTCGAAATTAACCGGTATCGAAAGCATCTTTTTCGTTGATTCAACCGATGCCAGCGCCTTCTGGTGACAATGGCCATGCAGCAGGATTTTGGCAGGCTCTTTTGTAAACAGAGCCGCTAAGTTCAGTATTTCCGGTTTCTGCTCCTCAATCAATGGTTCCGGGTCGGGAATAACCGAACGAAGCTTCAACATCCCTGATTCCTGCAGCCCTATAATGAACTCATCAAACATCACGG
This sequence comes from Bacteroidota bacterium, assembly GCA_037137455.1. Lineage (GTDB taxonomy): Bacteria > Bacteroidota > Bacteroidia > Bacteroidales > FEN-979 > CAIVAT01. The sequence goes on along the minus strand of JBAXKG010000008.1, from coordinate 8,760 downwards.
CATTTTTCGCCAATTTTAATGCATCTTCCTTAAGTGTTGCATCCACCAATTCGGGATACTCATCGCGGAATGTGAAAATGGCTGATGGTTCAATGCCAATCAATGGGGTTTCATCGGTGATCAGATCTTTTAGATTCCGCACATTTTTGTTGGCCAGTTTTTTGGCTTTCCTGATCAGTCCTTTCGAAATATATGTACGCCCGCTTTCATCATGATCGGGGATGACGACACGATAACCGAATGCATTCAGCAGTTTTATCGCTTTGATGCCGATCTCAACATCATTGAAATTGGTGAATTCATCGGCAAACAAATAGACGATAGGTCCCTTCGATCTGGTTTCGGTCCCGATCGAATTACTTCTGCCATCAGAAAAATTCTTTGAAGCCCATGCGCGAAGCGTAATGGAATACAGCAGGGGAATTTTGCGTTCAGATGAAAATCCAAGGAATTTTTTCAAAATTCCCGAAATGAACTTATTTTCCTGGAAGAAATTGAAGAGGGCAGGGGATTTGCTTCCCAGTTTGTTGATCGTCGTTATATTTGCTATTAGTAGCGATCGCAGCGGGATCGGGTTTGCATCGTACCAGCGCTGCAGGAATTCAGCCTTCAATTTTGACATATCCACGTTCGACGGGCATTCCGACTTGCATGCCTTGCACGATAAGCACAGATCCATTACCTCGTATATCTCTTTGTGATCAAACGGATTCGACTTTGGAGAATTGGTAAGGAATTCTCTCAGAATATTGGCCCGTGCGCGCGTAGTGGTGTTTTCATCCTTTACGGCCATATATGAAGGGCACATGTAGCGGCCGGTAATGACAGTATTGCGGCAGTCGCCCGAACCATTGCATTGCTCGGCAGCCCTGAGTATGCCATTGCTACCCGAAAAATCAAACAGAGTCGGAATGTCGCGCACTGGTTTTCCGGGCTCGAATCGCAGGCTGGTATTCATCTTCGGAGTATCGACAATTTTATTGGGATTGAAAATGTGGTTGGGGTCCCAAAGCTCTTTGATCGACTTAAAAAGATTATAATTCTTTTCACCCAGCATCAGCGGGATGAATTCGCCGCGAAGCCGCCCATCGCCATGTTCGCCCGACAGTGACCCGTTGAATTTCTTGACAAGTTTAGCCGTTTCAAGCGCAACAGTGTGAAAAATCTCAACATCCGCAGGGTCTTTAAGGTTCAACACCGGACGCAAATGTAACTCGCCTGAGCCAACGTGGGCATGATAAACGCAGTCGAGCCCAAGCCGGGCAAGCATCTTGTTGAATTCCCCGATATATTCAGGCAGTAATGCCGGACTTACTGCAGTATCTTCAGTAACCGGAACCGGTTTCCGGTCGCCGGGATAGTTTGAAAGCACTCCCAGCCCTGCCTTACGCAGCTCCCATACCTTTTTTACATCAGGTGGAAAAACTATCGGGTAATGGTATCCCAGCCCGGCTGAACGCATCTCTGCTTCAATACTCCGGTAGATATCCATGATCTCTTCCTTAGAGTCACGTGCAAATTCAATTATCAGGATCGCTCCCGGGTCGCCTTCGATGAAAAAACGATTCTGCCTCTGGGTTATATTTTGTTTGGTACAATCCATTATAGCCTTATCCATTAATTCAACCGACCCCGGCTCATATTTAAGGGCCACCAGGTTGGCTTTCAACGATTCTTCAATGGAATGGCAGTGAACACAAATCAAGGCTTTCTCCTTTGGCGGTAAAGGCACGAGGTTCAACTTTATTTCGGTCATGAACATCAGCGTGCCCTCGCTGCCGGCGATGAGTTTGCTGAAGTTGAAATGGGACGTGCCACGTTGAAACGGCTCACTCTCCAGAAGCAGATCCAGCGCATAACCAGTATTTCGCCGGTGAATGGCCGGATCGGGGAATTCATTGCGAATGTTTTCCTGATTCTCAGGGTTGGAAAGAATTTCATTGATTTGCCGGTAGATTTTGTTTTCAAGAGTATCGCCGGTGCATTTATCCCTGAATTCATCATTAGTAACTTCATAAAATTCAACATCAGAACCATCACTGAGAAATCCTTTGACCGAAATCACATGATCGCGTGTACTGCCATAAAGAATGGAATGGGCGCCGCAAGAGTTATTGCCAACCATGCCTCCCATCATGCAGCGACTTGAAGTACTGGTTTCGGGACCAAAAAAAAGCCCATGATTTTCAACTACTTTGTTCAGTTCGTCAAGGATAACGCCTGGTTCTACTCTCACCCAATGTTCGGCGGCATTGATCTCGATGATCCGCGTCATGTGGCGCGATACATCAACCACGAGGCCACGCCCGACTACCTGGCCCGCTAATGAGGTCCCCGCTGTTCTGGGGATCAGAGGGATCTTTTCGTCCGTGGCAAATCGGATGAGTGTTTTAATATCAGCTGCATGTCTCGGAAGCGCTACTCCCACTGGGATTTCACGATATGCCGAAGCATCTGTTGAATATAATATACGACTTGATTGATCTGTAAAGATTTCTCCTTCAAAATATGGTTTCAGGGAATCAAATTTATTCTCAGGTGAATTCAGATCCATATTTAGTACTTTGCTTTAGAATCCAGGATATTGAAAATCGCGAAAGAGGTCAAATTGAAAATATGATTTTGATTTGTAATTTTCGTTTTGGTGATCAAAAATACAGAAAAGATCATTCTGAGCGTTATCCAATAGGATTCTTTGTAATTTAGCCTGGGGATTGACCTGGACAAATGCTTATAAAACCAAATTCTATTTAAGAAAAGAGATGGAATACATCGATTACTATAAAATTCTGGAGGTGAATAAAGGCGCTGGTATTGCCGATATCAAAAAGGCATATCGAAGGTTGGCCCGAAAATATCATCCCGACCTGAACCCAAATGATAAAACGGCCAAATCGAAATTCCAGCAAATAAACGAAGCCAATGAGGTATTGAGCGATCCTGAAAAGCGAAAGAAATACGACAAATACGGCAAGGACTGGAAGCATGCCGATGAATTTGAAAAGGCTGGCGAGCAGCAGGCACAGTACCGAAGTTCAAAGGGCAGGCAGTCGCAGGCAGAACATTTTCAGGCAAGCGATTTTTCGGATTTTTTCGAATCAATGTTTGGAGGCGCTCCGAGAGGCCGGGGCAGCAGCCAGCCAAATTTCAGGGGCCAGGATTTTCATGCCGAACTTCAGCTCAATCTGGAGGATGTATATAAAACACATAAACGCACCCTGACGGTCAATGGGAAAAATATTCGCCTCACTATTCCTGCCGGGGTTGAAAACGGGCAAACCATTAAAATTCATGGTCATGGCAGCCAGGGTATGAACGGCGGGCCCAACGGAGATCTTTTTATTACCTTCTCTATTGCAAACCACACAAAATTCAAACGCGAAGGTCATAACCTGTATTCAAATGTTGAAATAGACCTTTTTACAGCATTGCTGGGTGGTGAGATAACGGTTGACACATTCGATGGGTTGGTTAAACTGCAGGTTAAGCCTGAAACACAAAATGGAACAAAGGTCAAGCTCAGGGGAAAAGGGTTCCCGGTTTATAAAAAGGATGGGCAATTCGGCGATTTGTATCTTACTTACCAGATTATAAACCCCGTAAACCTAACAACGAAAGAAAAGGAGTTATTAAGAGAATTGTACAAAATTCATAAACATGAAAACTGAAAATTTAATTCCTGTTGACCAGTTTTGCAGGCATTATAACATCGAGTTCTCGTTTATTGACACATTGCATGAATTTGGGCTGTTACAATTAACCGAAGTTGAAGAAATACGGTATATTTACCCGGAACAGATAACCGATCTGGAACGAATAATGCATCTGCATTATGAACTCGATATCAATTTTGAAGGAATTGATGCGATCTCTCATCTCTTGCAGCGGGTCGATCAATTGCAAAACGAGTTAATAAACATGAAAAACAGGCTGAGATTGTATGAGCCTGAGTGACCATCCCGGCATTATTATTTGAACGTGTTTTTAAAAACAACCCCATGCCTGAAAATTCCAAAAAAATCATTCAGCTTCACGACAAGTTGGAGACTCTTTTGAAAAAACAAGCATCTTTTCAAGGAGAATTAGATAATCTGCGGAAAGAAATTGAATTTCTGAAATTATCAGATATTGCTGATAATTCTGTCGACCAGCAAGCAAATATCATCCCGGAGCCTTCGTTACCTCGTCAGGAGAAAAATGCAACTTCATCTTCAACTGAAATTAAAAAGCCGAAAATAAAATCTGATATTGAAAAATTCATTGGCGAAAATCTTATCAATAAAATCGGTATTGTCTTTACAATCATTGGAGTTGGAATTGGAGCGAAGTATGCAATTGACCATGATTTGATCAGTCCCTGGACCAGGATCATACTGGGTTACCTGGTTGGGTTAGCCTTATTTGGATTCGCCATCCGCTTGAAAAAACAATTTGAAAATTTCAGCGCCGTCCTCCTGAGTGGATCCATGGCTATAATGTATTTTATAACCTTTGCTGCCTATAATTTTTATGGACTTATTCCTTTGCCTCTGACTTTTGTATTGATGGCATTGTTCACGTGGTTTACCGTGGCGGCTGCTATAACCTATAATAATCAGGTGATTGCCCATATTGGCCTTGTTGGCGCTTACGCTGTGCCATTCCTGTTAGGAGATGATTCGGGAAAGATTGTCATACTTTTCAGTTATATGGCATTAATAAACGTGGGCATACTTATAATTTCATTCAGGAAGTACTGGAAACCGCTTTATTATTCATCATTTATAATCACATGGCTGATTATGCTAACCTGGTATATTCCAAAGTATCAAACAGATGAACATTTTGGAATTGCTATGACATTCATTTCCATTTTCTTCACAACATTTTACCTGATCTTTCTTGCCTATAAACTGCTCAAAAAAGAAAAGTTTGAAATTGAAGATATCCTTCTGCTTCTGGCCAACTCCGCTATTTTTTATGGACTTGGCTATTCCATCCTTCGCGCACATCAAACAGGCGAGGAATTCCTTGGAACTTTTACCCTGGCCAATGCATTAATCCATTCCATTGTTGGCGCGGTTATTTACCGTCAAAAAATGGCTGACAAGAACCTTTTTTACTTCGTTGTGGGTTTGGCGCTGGTATATATTACTATTGCAATTCCTGTACAATTCGACGGAAAGTGGGTAACCCTGCTTTGGGCCGGGGAGGTTGCCGTGCTATTCTGGATTGGCAGAACAAAAAATATTGCTGTTTATGAATCCCTGTCATATCCGCTGATGTTCCTGGTTTTATGCAGCCTCATTCATGACTGGCTCACTGTTTATAATATTTATTATCCCGGGAATCCTGAATCAAGGATAATTCCGTTATTCAATATTAACTTTTTGACCTCGCTGCTGTTTATTTCTTCATTCACATTTATTAACGTTCTCAATAACCATAGAAAATATGTTTCCCCGATAAGTGTAAATAAAATCCTTACGGGAATTATGAATTTTTCGATGCCTGCAATTCTGATAATAGCGGTCTATTTCTCATTTGTAATGGAAATATCGACCTTCTGGAATCAATTGTATATCGATTCTGTGAGAACGGTGAATAAAGATCTTACAGTACCTCAACATTTCTGGAATGAGGATTTGCTGAAATACAATACGATATCTATAATTAATTATTCTCTTCTGTTTTTGGCTGTTCTCTCCTTTGTGAATATCCTGAAAATAAAAAACAGTTTGCTTGGTATCATAAACCTTGTATTAAATGCATTTGCATTGGTTTTGTTCCTGACTGCCGGGTTATTTGTTATCGGCGAACTTCGCGGGAGCTACCTGAGCCAGGCGATGTCTGAATTTTATTTCAGGGGGAACCTGAACATTGGAATCAGGTATATCTCATTCATATTTATTGGCCTGATGCTTTTTTCAATCTATAAATACATTCGCGAGCAATTTCTTTCGATTGATTTGAAAATCGAGTTCGATTTCCTCCTGCATATTACCATTTTAACGATTGCTGCCAACGAACTCATCAACTGGATGGATCTGTTCAGGTCTGAACAGTCATATAAACTGGGATTGAGCATTCTTTTCGGAGTTTATGCCCTGCTTTTAACTGCTCTTGGAATCTGGAAGAAAAAAAAGCATTTGCGTATTGGCGCCATTGTACTATTCGGTGCAACCCTGGTGAAGCTGTTTTTTTATGATCTGGCTTATCTCGACACCATATCTAAAACGATCGTATTCGTTTCATTGGGTGTTTTGCTGCTGATTATTTCATTCCTTTACAACAAATACAAACACACAATAAATCAATAAGATATGATAATGACGTACAATTATAATACTAATGATGCTACATCTTTACATTTGCTAATACCGGGTGAAAACTGCACAGCTATATGATGTAAAATTACATCTTCCTTTGATGTTTCCATATCCAGAAGGGAAAACTATTTTTCATCAGTCATATGCTGGAATGAAGGATCATCCCTGGTGTTTAAACTGCTAACCTGTCAACCATTGCCAATCCTGTTTACACTGGCATGATGCCTGTTAATGTTTTTTAGAGTTTCAGTATCGCCGGAATAGGGCTTGAGTTGCCCAAAATTCGCTTCAATTTTTTCCTTCCCATTCTTGAAAGAAATGCACTAAAAAATCTTCCATTATTTTATGTCGTTTCTCGGCTATTTTTTTCGCAGTCGCAGTATTCATCAATTCTTTGAGGAGTAGCAATTTTTCATAAAAATGATTTAGGGTAGTACTTTGATTGTTTTTGTATTGCTCAAACGACTCATGTTTTTCAGGCTTAATGTCGGGATTATACATCTCTCGTCCCTTGCTACCTCCATAGGCGAAGGTTCTGCCAATTCCAATCGCACCAATCGCGTCTAATCGATCAGCGTCTTGAACAGCGAACCCTTCGATTGATTTCATTTTGGTCATTACTCCCGAACCTTTGAACGAAGCGTCTTTAATGATTTGGCAAACATGAGAAATTACATCCTCATCAACGTTCAATTTTTCAAGCCACTCTCTGGATAACTGCGGACCAATATCATCGTTACCATCGTGAAATTTCCAATCAGCAATATCATGAAGCAGGGCAGCAAGTTCAACAACAAACAAATCCACCTTCTCATGTTTGCCAATATGAACAGCATTTTTCCACACACGATAAACATGCCACCAGTCATGACCAGAACCTTCGCCGGTGAGTTTAGTTTTAATATAGTCAGCAGTTTGATTTACGATTTGTTCCTTATTCATTTTTATGAAAAATTGCAATTAAATAAAGGGATTAAATTGAAGCGAATTTTGGGCAATTTCGACTAACAGTTATTGTAATCTGTTGAAAAAGATCAAAAATACAAATCTTTTTTCAAGAGCCCGGTTAAGAGAACCCTATTCTCACTTCCGCAGGGCATACCGAAATCTAATTTCTCATTCCCGGCTTTTATCGGTTATAAATACTACCGTTTTGCCATCGTCAAGCAGGACGGGGAATTTATGACTTGGGTTTTTTAGGATAACGCATTAACACATATTCCATTCGCGATGCATACCTTATTCTCGTCTCAGCCTCCTTGCTTTTGTCCGAAATATATATTGTCGTTTTGCCACCATCAAGGACTACGGGATATTTACCAATTAATGACCCCATCAAAAGTTTTGCATCGGAGATTTTTAAGCGTTGCCGTTCCATCATCATCCTGTACTCCAAAGTGTCTTTTTTCATAGGTGCGCGTTTTATTACAGAAAATCAATCTTGCGTATTTCTGTAAGATACGGATGATTTTATGATTTGCAAGAATTAGTTTTGAAGACAGGCTTACAATTAGAGTGTTCGGTTAATTAAAATTCACCGCCAAAAAAATCATCGCCAACCTCCCATTTACATTTTCACTGATTGTTTTATGCTTTCTGACGGGAGGTTTTTCCATTCAATCGAAAACACATCAATCAGATTTGCGAACCGATATATATTTGCCGCATCAACCTCAAAAAACAAGGCAAAATAAAAATAAGAACAGTTATAATGGAATCAGTTTTCACCCTCCAGGGCAGTATTCTTTTCGCAGGCAATGAAAGCTCAACAATACCGGTAAGAAACGAGAGCTATACAAATACTTTTATTATGCTTGCCCCAACAACGCCTTAGGAAGCTACCTTTGAGGAAGTGTTCTTGTTCAATGTGATTGCCGACCTGGCTCCGGTTACGCCAGCCGAAGCTGACTTTGACTAACTCCCAATATCTGCCCTTGACTTTGGGAAGCTGCCAAATTGGTGGCTTCTTTTGTTTGGGAGTGCCCAGTACACATTATAGTTCGATTCAAGAACAGCATAACAATACTTTTCCTTGATGCCGTTATCTGTCTGATCCTGATTGCCGCTAATTAGGCCTCCAACATTCAGATTTTCTGCCATCCAGGTCTGGAATGGAATGGATAAGTGTGCCCAAACGCAAACAAAGTCTATTGCAAGTAATAGATATATAGAATGTTATGCCTTTATTGTGCCTTTATAAATTTCCTTGTTACGATTTCTTTGTCCATTGTTATTTTTATAAAATATATTCCGCTTTCAAGACATGAAACATCAATGTTTGTTTTCCCTTCTTGTGTATTAAGTGTAATTATTTTCTGCCCCTGAATGTTTAGTATTACTATTTCCGCTTTTTGCAAAAGAATAAATTGAATGTGATTGGTGACCGGGTTGGGAAAAACATTTACTAATGGTTCAAAATATTGTGAAGGAAGTTGGGTTAATATTTCATTGT
>JBAXKG010000007.1:0-92956 GCA_037137455.1 Bacteroidota bacterium | reverse complement strand
GGATTTGAGAATGAAAAATAAACTAAGCGCTGATTTTTGAGATTTGATTTTTTAATATGTCCACCAGGAAACGATATAACCTCTATTTGATAAGTCCCCGCCAGCGTTTTGTCAATTACCCCGCTCATAGTGAACTGGCAAAGATGTTCGGCAAACGGAGATTGATGATCCCGCTTGCACTTCCGACTATTGCTGCACTTACGCCAGATCAATACCATATCATGATTTTTGATGAGGAGATTGAGGAATTGCCAAAAAACGGGAAGCCCGATATTGTTGGGATCACAACACTGGCAGCAACCGGAAAAAGGGCTTTCGAGCTGGGCGACCATTATCGTTCCATGGGCGCCAAAGTGATCTTTGGCGGGCCATATGCCTCGTTCATGCAGGAGGAAGCATTAAAACATGGCGATTGTGTAATTGCAGGTGAAGCTGAAGGAAAGTGGGAACAATGCCTGACCGATTTCGAAAATGGGTGCATGAAACCGGTGTATGAATCGCAAACCTATGTTCAATACAAAACCCAGAAGCCACCGCGCTGGGACCTGGTTAACATGAAGAGGATTTTTCAGGTCGCCATCCAGGTTTCGCGAGGATGTCCCTTCAACTGCGATTTTTGCCTTGTTTCGAAAAATTTTGGCAGAAAAATGCGTTACCGTGATATCGAAAATGTGGTAGATGAGATCAAAGCTGCCCCCACAAAATACTTTTTCTTCGTGGATGATAACCTCACCATAAATAAGAAATATGCAAAGAAATTGATGCAAGCAATTATTCCTCTGAAAATATCATGGGGATGCATGTGCAGCCTCGATGTCGCCACAGATGATGATCTCTTGCGATTGATGGCCGAAGCCGGCTGTTTTAATATCCTTGTGGGTTTCGAATCTCTAAACCCCGGCAGCCTGGATGAATCACAAAAACATCATAACCGCGGCGGGAAAATTTATGCAGAGGCCATTCAAAAAATCCATGCTGCCGGAATTCATATCAATGCCAGCTTTGTGGTCGGATTCGATAACGATACCCTCGATGAATTTGACCGGATTTTCGATTTTACCATGCAACACAATCTTCCCAATGTTAACCTTCATCTGCTAAATGCTCCCCCTGGAACCGAAACCCACAGGAAATTTAATGAAGAAGGGCGCCTTCTGTCATGTGATCCTGAATTGGGTGTTGGCCACTTCCCTACCCTCCGATATATGAACATGTCGCAAATTGATATCTTCGACAAATACATGGAGACTATTGCAAAACTATATTCCTTTGATACTATCCGCAAAAAAGGCGAAGCGCTTTTAAGCAATGGAGATTTCACACGACCGGGAGGTGAAATTTCGGCTTTCATGAAAGCCCGTCTTTCCTGGATTACATTTAGAGAATTTGTACTTACCCGTGATAAGGACCGGAAAAAACTCTTTTATTTTATCCTGAATCTGATCCGTATGAAAAAAATTGCAATAGATAAGGGACTCGGCTTCCTTCTTTCAATGCTTGGATACAACCGACACATCAGATCACACCAGCGAAATATGAAAGAATACCGTAAAATTGTAATGGAACAGGACACCGGACCATGGAAACATTCACTCATTCATTAAAATGTCCCAAATAAAAAAAGTCGGTATCATCGGCGAAGGAAAGATGGGCTCCGGCATTTTCAATTGGCTCGTCGATTTCGACTTTGCACTCTCATGGGTTTGCAGTTGTGAGGCTGATACCAGCAAAATCATCAGACAATTTGGCAAGAAAATACAACGCTCCCTCGATGCAGGAATCATTGACCGTAAGAGGTATGAAATTCTTCAGCAGACATCCATTTCTTGCGATATGAACACTTTGCAGGATTGTGATCTTGTTATTGAAGCTATTCCGGAAAATTTGGAGTTAAAGAGGTCACTGTTTTTGCAACTAGACAATATAGTAAACGCTGAGGCCATTTTTACCTCAAATTCCTCATCCATAAATCCATCAGAAATTGCTCCTCCGGGCAAGCGTTCAGGCCTATTTGCGGGTCTCCATTTTTTTTACCCGGTTCTTCTCAAGAATATAGTCGAACTAACCTTGTCTGCCGATACCAGCATTCAAACCAACATTGCCTTGGAGTCCTTTCTGACAAACATCAGGAAACGCTTTATAACTCTTGAAGAGAAAAACAGTTTCATCCTAAATAAAATTTTTCTTGATTTCCAGAACGAAGCTTATAAAATCGTAAAATCAGGACATTGCACTTATGCACAACTGGACCAACTGGTTAAAAATCATATATTTTCTTTTGGTGTTTTTGATTTTTGCGACAGCGTTGGAATAGATACAATGTTTGCATCTGTTCAGAATTACACGCGCGATTATCCGCATAAAGATTATTACTCCCAATTCTTGTCAGCCCTGAATGATCTTATATCTCAGGGCAGATTGGGTGCAAAGTCGGATGATGGTTTTTACAAATATCCCTTGGCTGAATTTTCTGATGAACAACCTGCCGGATCATCTGATATTGTTGAACATCTTCGTCAAACATGGCTTTCTGCTTCAAAACGATTTACCGCACAATCCCATATTCCGATCTATGATATAAATTGGGCAATAAAGGAGTATTTTGGCATAGAAAAAGGACCGTTTGATAAATGACAAGTGACGAGTGACGAGTGACAAATTGTAAAGTATTAATGACTGATTTGCAAATCCCAAATTCCAATGATTTTCGTTTGGCCTTGTTAAATCAAAGAAATGTCATGTACTTTTGTACACCTAAATTATCTGAATCATGAAAAAAATTGCCTTAATATCGTTCATGGCAACAAGTTTTTTGTTTGCCCTGATCTTGCTATTGAACCCGCAAACGGTCAGTGGATCAAAGAAATATGTTACAGGCGGGGCTGAAATAACACTTCCCGACAGTGTGCTTAAATTCGTTCAGAAAGCTTGCATGGACTGTCATGCCGATGACGGGAGTTTCATGGCAAAAGGAAAAGTTAATTTCTCGGTCTGGAACAATTACGATTCCGAAAAGCAGATTGGAAAAGCAAAATCAATTAGCAAAGTACTTACCAAAGGTACTATGCCACCAAAAAAATGGCGCACCAGCAACCCCGACAATGTTCCTACCCAGGCCGAAGTTAATATGATTTCCAGGTGGGCGAATGGCTTACAAAAATAAATGATCTGATGTCGGAAGAAGTTGTAATTACCGGGATGAACCTTATTACATCCCTTGGATTATCATTAGAGGAAAATTGGAAAAACCTCGTTGCCGGTAAAAGTGGCGTAAAAAATATCACCCTGTTCGATGCAAGCTCCCTGGCTACAAGATTTGCAGCGGAAGTTTCTCCTGAATTCGAAGAATTATCGCGTAAATACATTAAAAAGAGGGCCGCGAGCCAGATGACAAGGGTTACCCGTATGTGTGTCTCTGCAGCAAAAATCGCCGTTGCTGATGCCGGGCTTAATTTCGAATTGGTCGACCGCTCAAGATGCGGCGTCATTATGGGAGTTGTAAATACCGGAAATTCCAGTACAGAAAAAGACACAACGCCTCAAAATACCGTCTTTAAAACAATGACCAACTCAATGCCCGCCTGGATATCACTTGAATACCAGTTAACCGGCCCCAACTTTGCCGTTAACACTGCCTGTGCTTCATCAGCCTATGCAATAGCATTCGGGTATGAAATGATTAACAGCGGCAAAGCAGATATTGTTATCGTGGGTGGAGCCGATTCGATAATTAATTATGAAGAGATCCAGGGATTCAGCGCTTTATACGCATTATCCGCAGCCAACGACCATCCTGAACAGGCCAGCAGACCATTTTCGAAGGACAGGGATGGTTTTGTGATCGGCGAAGGAGCCGGGGTACTGATTCTTGAATCGAAAAGCCATGCTCTTGCCCGAAAAGCCCGGATTCATGCCGAGATAGTCGGATATGCAATGACCAGCGAAGGTTACAACATCATGGCGCCTATGAGGGATGGCGAAGGAATGGCTCAGACTATGGAACTTGCCATCAAAAATGCCAAGATCCAAAAAAGCGAGGTCGGTTACATCAATGCACATGGAACTTCGACCGAATTAAACGATCGTTATGAAACAATGGCGATCAAAAAGGTATTCGGGGATTTTGCATACCAGGTTCCGGTATCCTCTTCAAAATCAATGTTAGGCCACACCATTGGCGCTGCAGGGGCCATAGAAGCAATCATAACCGCGCTAAGCCTTAAATATGGCATACTCCCTCCAACCATCAATTATCAACATCCTGATCCCGATCTTGACCTCGATTATGTACCAAATGTTTCACGGCCAAAAGATGTAAAGATTGCCCTCTCCAATTCATTTGGTTTTGGAGGACACAACGCAACACTCGTTTTAAAAAAATAGTTTCCCTGAAATTTTGAAAAAAGTTCTACTTTTGCAAAAAAAAAGTAAGGATACAATGGCTATAATTACAGAAGGCACCAAGAGGGAAGTCAAAGAGATCGTTTACAGTTTTTTTGCCGAAGAATGTGAAGTCGATATTGCTAAAATCAATGATAATACCAGTATCATAAAGGATCTTGATGGCGATTCCCTGATGTTCCTGGAACTGATTGAAATTTTCAAGAAGAAATACAACCTTGATATAGAGCTGAAAGTCATCGGTAAATACGCTGTTAAACACCCGGTCGCAACCATCGGTCAACTCATCGACATGCAATTGCTTATAATTGAACATGAGAACCGGCTCCTGGAACTGGATAAATAATCAGCACATATAATTTTGTCAGATAATACTTTAGCATTTATTTTCCCCGCTTTCGCCAGCGATTACTTCGATCATCCCGGTCAGCAGATTCCTGGTTTCGCAACACATTTTAATACAATGTTGCTTTCGGCTGCAAATTATATTGATCCTTCTCTGATTGATTTTAGCTTTACAGAGACAACATTCCTTGAAGATGAATTGCGTACTCAATACCTGACTTACATCTATAGTTGCACAGCCTCTTCTCTGCTGAGAAATCTTGGCTTTTCACCATCAATGAACGCAGGTTACAGCATGGGTATCTATGCCGCACTGTTCGATGCAGGTTCAGTTTCGTTTGAAACAGGATTGGAACTTATCAGGCTGGCATTTCAATCGCTTATGGCTGCTATCAGTTCAGCCTCATTCGGGATGGTTTCGCTCATTGGTTTGACAGGCAGGGATATTCATCATCTCATTGATCAGTCAAATCTGCGGATCGAAATTACAAACCAAAACGCTGCCCATTCCTTTGTAGTTTCGGGGTACCGTGAAGATATCCTGAAGTTGATGGAACTGGCAAAGGAGGAAGGCGCCCTGCACATCCGCGACCTGGAGGTATCAATCCCTTATCACTCCTCCTTTTTAAAAGAAGGTGCAATGCATTTTGCTGATAATATAACTCGTCTGGAGATAAAACATCCGGTGAATCAGATCATTTCATTAATTGATCAAACATTTTTATCAACCCATTCAATAATCAGGCAAGAGGTGGTCAACAACCTTTACTATTCCCTAAACTGGTTCCGTACAAAACAGGTGATGCTTGAACGTCATCTTTCGGTCTTTGTTGAATGCGGACCTTCAAAAGGATTGGTCAAGAATGCAAAATTCGTGGATGGAAATTTCCGTTTTTACACACTGGCCAACTTACCGCTGATTTAAGCTGATAATCAAAAATTGTATCAGATTTTTCCTTCGTGTCTCCACTTTTTCCTTATCTGCAATAATGTCCTGAACATTGGTTCATCAAGCTGATCACGTTTCCGCGTGGCAATAGCTTCTGAAATCATTTCGGGCGGCGGAGCTGTTTCCATCGCAGGAATACAGTTGTGGTAAAACAGTGAGGCCTCTTTGATCAGATGATCCAGACGATTCTTGGTAATTTTATCTGAAAAATAATAAGCAGGAGGCTGAAAAACAGATTCTCCGGCTGCAATCCTGCCCTCACTTTCAGAGATGGAATAAAGTGGGGTACCCGGGTAAATCCGAAGTCCGGCGTTAAGGTAAACCATATCTTTGGGATTAATATATTTACCAATGAAATCGATTGTTTCACGAAATGTTTCCTCATCCTCCCCGGGGCCGCCAAAAAGAAAAAACCACATGGCAGGAATATCGAATTTCCTGATCAGCAAAGCCATCTTTTCAATTTCAGCCAAATTAAATCCCTTATCCAGATTTTTTAAAAGCCGGGGAGAGGCGCTGTCGGGCGTAACGTCGATCTGAAAAAAGCCGGATACCTTCATCAGCTCAAATAATTCTTCACTGGTGTGCCGGGGGTTAATTCCCATGGTTCGCAGCCTGACTTTGATGTTTCTTTTTATGATTTCACGGCAAATCGCCTCCGCATGCCCGCTGGGATCATTAAAAGTCGAATCAACAAACTCGAAGGTGATGTATCCCAATCTCTTATGGGCCAGTTCTATCTCATCAACAATATCAGAGGGCTTGCGCGTTCTGAATTGCCTGCCTTCAATTACGGGATATGTGCAATAAATACAACCATGTGAACAACCCCGCTTTGTCTGGATCGAATAAACACCTTTCGGCAGGTACGGTGTGAAGTCAATCCAGGAGTCAATTTCGGAGAAACGATTCAACGTTGGTTTTGGATAAAATACTGAATTACTTTGTTGAACTTGCCAGTTCTCTGAAGTAATCAGGCTTGGAATTACAGAAAGATCGAGGTTGAATTGAAGCCTGTCAAGTAAAGCAGGAAGAATTGACTCCGCCTCTCCTACAATACCAAAGTCGGCGCCCGATAATTTCATGCACTCAACAGGAAAAATGCTGAACCCGCTTCCACCCAAAATGATCGGAACCTCAGTAATGGACATCACAGGTTGAATAAACTTGTCAAGAATGTCATTCAGATAAAATATTTCACGATCCATCACAATATCGTCAATATTCCGGATGCTGAACCCAATGAAATCGGGATTGAACTGTTTGACCATGGCGATCAGGTTCCTGCCCTCGTCAAATACGCCATCGTAAATTTTCACATCGTAATGATCCCTGAGGCTGTTGGCCAGCATACATAAACCCAACGGCGGCACCGGATATGGCGCCCTCTCAATATTTGTATTAACCAACAAAACCCTTTTCATATTACATCCGTCCCCTTCTTTATCAGCCACAAACTCCCGATCAGAGCATGAAACTCATCGTGAGGTAAAATCGTTTTCATTACCGAATTAAAAAAATTATACTTCCGGTAATTATGATCAACAATCTGATTTTTAACCTGCTGATAATAAATGGTGCCAGGCATTGGGGTCAGCACCGTGTAACCTGCATATACCACACGGTTCCGGTCGGCATATTCGGCTAAAGCTACAAAATCATCATGGTTGTAATCGGGTGGCACTACATAATTACCGCGAACCATGATCCCGTTTTGCTCAAATACCCTAACCGCCTTATGGTTGTCAATTGCTGGAGAATCCTTATGATACTTTTTTAACTCTTCATCACGAAATGATTCAAATCCGCATATCACTACCTTCAATCCCCCCTGTGCAAGTTTTTCAATAATATCAGGCCGGTTTGCAGCTACATCGGCACGGATATCCATGATAAAAGTCTTGCGGATCCCCTCCTCTTCAATCCTTTGAAACAACTGCAACATAAACTGTTCATCCACCACCGTGTTTGCATCTGCAAAACGAACCACCGGGTATTCATCAATACTTTTCAATTCATTAATCAGGCTTTCTACCGTCCGCTGGTAATATTTTCCCCTGAACTGGCTCCATATAGAGCAAAAGGTGCATTTATAAGGGCAACCAAGGGATGTAAAGAGGTAGGTGCTTGGATCCGGACTATTGCCGACTTTATACGTTTCAATCCATCTTGTCAGGTGGCCGCGATCAGGCATCAGAAAATCAGCGCCGGCAATATCACTGTATCCGGCTCTGCCTATGGTCCGTTTTAATCCATCTGATGAATTGATCAGTATACCTGGAATGGAATCAAAAGTGAACCCCTTCTCCTTCGCCCTTACTAAATCCCTGAATATATGTGGACATTGGCCGGGAATGATAATGTCAAAAGAGGGATCGGTGAAGTCATTGGGGCACAGGGTCGCATGCAAGCCGCCTGCAACGGTCAGAATTGAAGGATTGAACTTCTTTACTGTCCGGCAAATGTCAACACAATAATCAAATTCAGAAGTGATGACAGTTACACCTACTATGTCAGGCTGATGCTTTTCGAGAAGATCATGAACCATTACTTCCAATGCAGGTGTTTCGGGAACAAGATCATATTCGCCCTTAGTATCAAAAACCGTAACATCATGATCTTTAACTGCTGCTGCGATGGTCAGCAGCCCAAGTGGCGGACCGATCAGCTTTTTATGAATAAAGCGTTTTGCCTCCTCCGGAGCAAATCTGAGGATGTTGTTCTCAGGTGACCGGGGTGGATTGATTAGGAGGATTTTCATTGGGCAAATTTAATCAAATCAATGGGAATGATCGCTGTTACCTGCCATAACACTATGCAAGCAAGGTTGTACCCGGGATTGTATCGCGGTGTTGCTGAATAATCCTATATTTGTTCCAACAAATCATCCTCAATCGTTTAACGGATAATATGCTTGATTTAACCCTGGTAAGGCAAAAATTTACTGAACTTAAATGTTGTATTATCATTCCGACCTATAACAACGACCACGCGCTGGCTGAGGTAATAGAAGGAGTTTTGCAATATACCAGTGATGTGATTGTTGTCAATGACGGGTCGACAGATCAAACAGCCGCGATTCTTTATCGATACCCTCAAATCGAAGCGCTGCATATCAAGCTAAATACAGGCAAAGGATGGGCGTTGCGGCAGGGGTTTGCACACGCGATTAAAAAAGGATATCGTTACGCGATAACCATTGACAGTGATGGCCAGCATTTTCCTGAAGATTTGCCATTATTTCTTGATTTAATTGAGAAGCAGCCCGATTCGGTGATTCTCGGAGCCCGCGATATGACTCAGGAAGAGGTGCCCGGAACCAGCAATTTCGGTCATAAATTTTCTATTTTCTGGTTTAAGGTCGAGACCGGGATCACCGTTCTGGATGTTCAAACTGGTTTTCGCCTCTATCCGCTGAATAAAATCAAAGAGATAAGCTGGGTAGTTTCGAAAAAATATGAGTACGAGGTCGAAATTCTGGTAAGGCTCGCGTGGCGTGGGGTGAATGTTCTATCGGTACCGGTAAGAATATATTATGCTCCAAAGGAAAGCCGCGTTTCACATTTCAGGAAATTCCAGGATTTCACAAGGGTAAGCATCGCCAACAGCATCCTTGTTTTCATGGCGCTTCTCTGGGTTCGCCCGTTTTCATTTTTCAAAGGTCTGCGGAAAAAGTCTTTCCGTGATTTTGTCAGGGAATATATACTGAACAGCAATGATTCAAACGCCAGGCTTGCTTTTTCAGTGGCGCTCGGGCTCTTTATTGGCGTTATGCCCATCTGGGGATGGCAGATGCTCGCCACTTTCGGATTGGCACACATCTTTAAACTCAATAAATTCGTAGCGGTGGCTGCTTCAAATATCAGTCTGCCTCCCATGCTTCCATTTATTATCTTTCTGAGCTATATCATTGGAGGATGGGTATTGGGGGTCAATGTTACAAGCCTGCAGTATATCCCAGGATTAAGATTGGAATGGATTAAAGAAAACCTGATACAATATCTTTTGGGCAGCCTGATCCTCGGAGTGATGTTCGCCTTGGTATTAGGCCCGGCTACTTACTTGCTTCTCTCTTTTTTTCGAAAAAAGAATGTCTGATCCATTTGTCAATATTTACCATTTTTTCAAAGCAAGGAAGGCAGCCTTCTATATTTTGCTTGCGGTTGCATCACTTACAATCCTGCTCCTTGCTTCACAAATCCGGTTTGAAGAGGATATCACGCAAGCAGTTTCCGGCAAGGCTGATACTGACAACCTTGGTTGGGTGGTCAGAAATTTACCGATAAGCGATAAACTGATTGTCGACATATCCCTGATCGATTCACTTGCTCCGGCCGACCCTGATGAATTGGGAGCATTCGGTCAAAGGCTTGTCGATTCCCTGAATACTCACTTCGACACCGCCTATATTCGCAATATCACATTCAAGGCCTCCGACTCAGCAATGTTTAAAATGATGGATTTGGTGATGGGACATCTGCCAAATTTCTTTGATGAATCAGACTATAAAACACTCGACAGCCTCCTTCTTCCCGAATCTTTGGAGAAGGCACTGGAAAAAGATTATAAAATCCTGACCTCTCCTGCAAGTATCGTTCTTAAAAAACGAATACAAGAGGATCCTCTTGGCATTTCGAATATAGCTTTTGCAAAGCTGAATTCACTCAGGGCCGGCGATAATTTCGAACTCTATAACGGGAGTGTATACACCAGCAACCTTCATCATCTGTTGATTTTCATCGTACCAACAAACCCATCAAGTGAAACATCAAAAAATGACAAACTGATTAAAGGCCTGGATGAAATTGCTCAGAATCTCAACAATGAAAAGGAATCGAGGGTTCACATGCAATATTTTGGAGGTGTTGCGGTGGCTGTTTGTAATGCCAGGCAGTTGAAGAAAGATATCACCTTGACGCTTGTGATCGCCATTGTATTGATATTTCTTTTGGTTGGCTGGTATTTCAAAAGTATAAGGGTTCCTCTACTCGGATTGTTGCCAGCGCTGTTCGGAGGCGCACTGTCTTTGGCAATCCTTTTTTTGGTGAAAGGAAAAATATCTGCCATCTCCCTCGGTATCGGATCTGTTATACTGGGTTTGATAGTTGATTATTCCCTCTATCTTGTTAACCATTTTCGAAAGAAGCAGGATATTGAACTTGCTCTAAAGGAAATGTCACTTACCATCGTGCTATGCAGCATCACATCGGCCGGTGCGTTCTTTTGCCTGACCTTCCTCAATTCTGTTGTATTACAAGACCTTGGGTGGTTCGCGATATTCAGTGTGATCGGTGCAGCTTTATTTACATTGACCGTCCTTCCCCATTTTATAGCCGGGAAACAAATGCCTGCCGCGAAAACCAACCCCATCAACTTCGTCGACAAACTGGCCTCCATATCCTATGAAAAAAATAAATGGCTGATCGCGGCTTTACTTCTAATTGGCGCTCTCAGCATCTGGTTTTCGCAAAAGGTAGAATTCGAAAAAAATATGTCGACTCTCAGCTTTGTGACACCCAAACTCGCCAAGGCCGAATCAGAGCTCGATAAGATAAGCAACTATAAACTGAAAAACCTGTATCTCGTGGCAACCGGGAAAACTACCGAAAAAGCGCTGCGAAATCAGGAACAGATGTCAGATAGAGTGAAAGACCTGGTGAAAAACGGAAAGATACAGGGCATCTCAAATGCCGGTTCACTGCTTATTTCCGATTCGCTGCAAAAGGTGAAAATCGCACGCTGGAATGGCTATTGGACACCAGATAGAAAAAATCAGTTGCGCGCTGATTTGCTTATCCAGATTAATAAATTTGGATATCGTACCTCAGCCTTTGATCCATTTTTCAACCTGTTAAACAAGGATTATAACACACTTACTGAAAATGAGGTAAATCTGTCAGATAATCAATTGATTGCCAATTGGATTTCGATCACTCCCGATCTGGTTCTCGCCCCGACTATCCTAAAGGTAACTGAAACTGACAAAGTGCAGGTTTACAATGAATTTTCCGCAAGTGAAAGATATGTACTATTTGACAAACAAAGCCTTACGACAAGGTTTGTAGAGAATGTAAAAAATGATTTCGACCTGCTGGTGGCCTTATCGATGATATTTGTAACCTTGCTGCTGATCTTTTCCTTCGGCAGGATAGGGCTTGGCCTCATCACAGCATTGCCCATGTTTTTCAGCTGGCTTATCACCATGGGTTTTATGGGTATCACCGGCATCCGATTCAATATTTTCAACATCATCATCTCCTCCTTTATCTTTGGGCTGGGGGTAGACTACAGCATCCTGATGATGCGTGGTTTGCAACAAACGCTGAAAACAGGTAAAGATGATATGCACACCTATAAAGTCTCTGTTTTGCTCTCGTCACTGACCACACTATTTGGTGTTGGAGCGCTCTTTTTTGCACGCCATCCGGCCCTCAACTCAATTGCTATGGTATCGGTGGTTGGTATTGCCAGCGTTGTCATCCTTTCGTTTGTATTTCAACCCCTTATTTTCAATGAGGTCATTCTTTCAAGGTGCAGGAAAAACAGATTTCCGGTTACCCTTCGTATATTGATTAAAACACTGGTAACATGGGGAAATATTGTCGCCATTGCCTTGATCCTGATGATTTTAGGCGGTATGATCAATTTGTTACTGCCCATTAAACGCAAGAAAAAAGAGATGCTCTTCCATAAATTATTTTATTGGCTTACAAAGGGATACATCGCTTTTACTTTCGCATGGGATCGGAAACTGATCAATGAACCCGGTGAGGATTTCACCAAACCGGCCATCATAATAAGCAATCATCAAAGCCTTATCGAAACTCCGGCTTTTCTGAGGTTATACCCTAAAATTATTATACTCACCACCTCATGGGTTTACAGGTCGCCTATTTTCGGACCGATTGCGCGACTGGCAAACTTTTACAATGTTGATAACGGGATTGAAAGTATAATCGGATTACTGAAAGAAAAGGTGAATGAAGGCTTTTCAATCCTGATCTTTCCCGAAGCTCACCGTTCATACGAGCAACAGATTCAGCGTTTTCACAGGGGCGCATTTTTCCTTGCCGAAAAATTGCAGATCGATATTTTGCCCATTTTAGTATTCGGAACCGGTGATTTTTTGGGGAAAGGAGCATTCTGGGGCAGGCCAAATAGTTTCAGGATGAAAATTCTCAGCCGGGTCGGGTGCGATGACCTTTCGTTCGGAAAAACATATCAGGAGCGAACCCGTCAATTCCGGCAATTTTATATTGCTCAATATTCGAAGTTCAAAGCAGAAGAAGGCACCGCGCATTATTATCGCCGAAAGTTGGCGCTGAATTATATTTTGAAAGGCCCAATCCTGGAATGGTATATGCGGGTGAAGCTGAAACTTGAGAACAATTACGAAATATACAACCAGCTGATGCCGGTCAAAGGCGAGATACTTGACCTTGGCTGCGGTTATGGATTCATCTCTTACATGCTTATGTTTACTGGTGATGAACGAAGAATTACGGGTGTTGATTTTGACAGCGAAAAAATTAAAGTGGCCAATAACTGTTTCTCAAAGAATAGCCGCATCAACTTTGCTTTTTCCGATGTTTCAGATTACAAAATAACGCCAAAAGAGGGATTCCTGCTTTGTGATGTTCTGCACTATTTGTCACCAGCCAGGCAGGAGTCGCTGCTGAGGAATTGCTTTTCCAACCTGAATCCCGGTGGAACGATCCTTATCAGGGAAGCAAATTCGGAGTTGGAAAATCGTCATAAAAAATCCCAGCTGACCGAATTCCTGTCAACCCGCATCGGGTTTAATAAAACTCAGACAAGCGAAAAACAACTCTACTTCACTTCAGCTGAAAAAATAAGAAAAATGGCCGAAGAATCCGGTATGTCCATGGAGGTAATCGACAATAAGAAAGTCACTTCAAATAACCTTTATGTTTTAAGGCATACCCTGAAAACTCCAATTATTTCAGAAATGACAGGAGATGAATAAATACGATGTAATTATCATCGGATCAGGCCTGGGCGGCTTACTTTGCGCTTATATCCTTAGCAAAGAGGGCTTTAAGGTATGCATCCTTGAAAAACACAACCAGCCTGGAGGTAACCTGCAAACCTTTGTCAGGCATGGGCATAAATTTGAAACAGGTGTCCATTACATTGGAGCTCTTGGTCCAAACCAGACGTTAAACCGGTACTGGAAATATTTTGGTCTTACAAATGTCATAAAATTTCAACAGCTTGACCCTAATTGCTTTGACCTGGTTGCTTTTGGCGATCAGGAATTTCCACTGGCACAGGGTTTCGAAAATTTTTCAGACCGGTTGCTTCAACATTTTCCCGGAGAAAAACCTTCAATTGATGAATATCTCCGCATGATTTATGAGGTGGTTTCTGCTTTTCCACTATATAATCTCGAATTACCCAAAGATCACAGGGAACATCTCTATACAACTCAAAGCGCTTTTGAATTCTTAAACAAATTATCATCAGCATCAAATCGAAAATCCCAGATCCCCCTCTCTTCCGCCCTGGCGGGGAATAATTACCTGTATGGCGGAAACCGATTATCGCCGCTCCATGTCGCGGCGCTGATAAATCATTCCTTTATGTCGGGCGCCTACCGGATTATTGGTGGAAGCGACCAGATTTCACATGCGTTAGTTAAAGCTATCAATGCACAGGGTGGAACCATCATTACAAAAAGGGAAGTTACTGCAATAGGTCAGAGCGGACAAAAATTCACTCTCAAAACTAATGAAGAAGATGTTTTTCTTTCAACAATGGTTATTTCCGACATTCATCCTTCAAAAACGCTTTCAATGATGCCAACCGATATGGTCCGCACAGCATATCAGAAACGTATTGACTCTCTTCTGAATACTTCATCTTCATTTGTTTTATACCTTTCGGTAAAACCCGGTACCTTTCCCTACCTGAACTACAACTATTATTATCATACTTCAAATGATCCATGGGATGAAGCTGCAACTGCTGATTCACAATGGCCTGTGATGTTCCTGTTGTCAACCGGCAGCCATAAACCAGATCAAAAATTTGCAGAAACACTGACTATCCTTACTTATATGCGCTTTGATCAGGTTTCCAGATGGAATAATACCATTGCAGGAAGAAGAGAGCCCGATTATCTGGATTTCAAAAAAGAACAAGCTGAAAAACTTCTTCAGATTGTGTATCTGAAGTTCCCGGAATTGAAAACGGCTATCGACCATGTTGAAATTTCCACTCCCCTTACCTACCGCGACTATACCGGCATACCTGAAGGCTCACTCTATGGTATACAGAAAAACTTCCACGAACCTTTGCTTACTACAGTGATGCCCAAAACCAAAATTCCAAATTTCTACTTTACAGGTCAGAATACAAACCTTCATGGAGTACTCGGAGTAACAATAGGTTCAGTGGTTACCTGTGGCGAAATAATTGGATTGGAATATCTTCTGAAAAAAATTCAACATGACTGATCGAAAACACCGTTGGATAAAACGCATTGGGTTTTCATTGCTGATCGCCGCCACAATTGTTTCAGTATTTTCAGTCTGGTTTTATTTTATGACAAGAATTCAGCCTCCCAAACCCGGAAATACAGAATCAACCAAATTCGTTGTTGAGAATGCAGAAAAAGATTTCTTCAGGATCGGACCCAACTGGCTGAAAAAAAGTTCAAGTGGTTTATGGGAAATGTACATCGAAGGAAAACCTTTCGACAGAGGTGTAATTAACGGAAAACTATCCAAACAACTGATTGCGTTCCAGGAAAAATCTTTTATTGACCAGGTCAGGGAGATGATTCCATCTGATTTTTATCTCCGCTTTCTAAAACACTTTATCTATTGGTTCAACCGCGACCTCGACCGTTATCTCACTGATGAATATAAACTGGAAATCTATGGAATATCTTTGTCAGCGTCAGATGAGTATTCATTTATCGGATCAAACTATCAGCGTTTGCTCAACTATCACTCGGCACATGACATCGGACATGCATTGCAGGATTACAGTCTGGTGGGATGTACCAGCTTTGGCGTTTGGGGCAACAAATCGAAAGACAGTTCTCTGATCATCGGTCGGAATTTCGATTTTTATGTTGGCGATGAATTTGCCCGGAACAAGATCATCTGTTTTGAAAAACCAGAAAAAGGATATGGCTTTATGATGGTTACCTGGGGGGGGATGATTGGCGCTGTATCCGGTATGAACGAAGCAGGTTTGACAGTCACGATCAATGCCGCCAAATCTGAAATTCCCGGTTCAGCGCGTACTCCGATTTCAATTTTGGCACGCGAAATTCTGCAATATGCTTCAAACATTAACGAAGCTTTTTCTATTGCCATAAAACGCGAAACTTTTGTTTCAGAATCCATTCTGATAGGCTCTGCCTCTGATAAAAAAGCCGCGATCATCGAAAAATCACCATTTAAAATTGGATTGGTACTCCCTGTCAATAATTACATCGCTTGTGCGAACCATTTTCAATCAGATGTTTTTTCGTCCGACCTGATGAATATTACCAATAAAAAAGAGAATGCATCTGTTTATCGCTACAAACGACTTATTCAGGATATTAGCGCCAAATTTCCTATTGATTACCTGGATGCAGCCAATATCCTTCGCGACCGGCAGGGATTAAACGGAATTGACATCGGAATGGGAAATGAGAAGGCTATGAACCAGCTTATTGCACATCATTCTATCATTTTCATGCCGGAGAAACTTCTTGTCTGGGTCTCCACCTCACCCTGGCAAATCGGGCCTTATGTATGTTACGACCTGAATAAAATTTTTCGTAACTTTGCCGGGCTTAAGCGTAAGGTTGAAATAACAGAAGCGGATAAAACCATTCCTCCTGATTCATTACTCAAATCCACTGATTACATGGGCTTCATACGGTTCAGGGAGATGAGGAAAGAGTTGAAACGAAGACTTGGTTCCGGGAAAACCGATATGCTGCCAGGTTCTTTTCTTGATGATTTCCGGACTTCTAATCCACTGTATTATGAGGTTTATGACCTGACTGGTGATTATTACTCCCAAAAGGGCCAATGGAAACTTGCACAGGCGGAGTACCGTCATGCGCTTTCATTAGAAATACCACGTTGGAAAGAAAAGCGAAATATCATTAAAAAGCTTGCAGATTGCAACGTTAGGATAATGAATTAACTTATGAAATTTAAACTGATATATCCCCGCTGGGAAAAACTTGAAGGACAAACCATTTTTAACCTGCCACCCCACGGTCCGGTGGTTATGGCCGCCGACATTCCTCAAAATATCGATATCGACTTTACCGATGAAAATGTGGAGGAACTGATAATTGATGAAAGCCCTGACTTTGTTGGTATTTCGATGATGCTGACCACCCAGGTCAAACGGGGATGGGAAATTGCCGACCAGTACCGTAGGCTTGGGAAAAAAGTCATTTTCGGTGGAATTTCAACAATGTTGCATGCCGAAGAAACCATGTTACATGCCGATTCTGTATTTCTTGGCGAAGTGGAAGGTCGCCTTGGTCAACTTTTTCAGGATTTTCAAAAAAATGACCTGAAAAAGATCTACAACTTCATTAGCAAGCCACCCGATATGGGACTTATTGGCCCGGCAAAACGAGATATACTGAAAAAAGATTTATACTACCACAAGGGATTTCGAATGGTCGACCTCTTCCATGCTTCCCGTGGCTGCATTTATGATTGCTATCCCTGTGCCGTACGTTACCTTGGTGGCCGTGGATTCCGGCCCCGCCCCATCGATCGCGTTGTTGAGGAACTGTCACAAATGGACAACAACCGCCTTTTCATTGTCGATAATTCCCTTGCCCTCGATACCCAATGGGAAAAAGATCTTTTCAAAGCTATGATCCCCTTAAAGAAAAAGTGGGTTAGCCACACTATCGAAGATAAAGATGAAGTATTAGATCTGGCAGCCCAGGCCGGAGCATGGTATGTTTATCAGGCTGTGTTCGATACATCCGATTATATAAAAAATCGAATTAAGCAGTACCATGAATATGGCATTGCAGTTGAAGGCACGATCCTTTTGGGCCTCGACAACCAAACTGAAGATGATATCAAGCGTTTGGTTGACTTTCTGCTCGAAATTGAGCTTGATCTTGCCGAATTCACTGTTCTTGCTCCATTTCCCCATACGAAAGCCTACAGCGACCTGTTGAAACAGGGTCGTATATTCGATACCGACTGGAACCATTACAATGCCGGGAAAGTTGTTTACCACCCCAAACATATGTCGGCTGAAAGATTGGCAGAACTCTATCAGTATGCCTGGGATACATTTTACAAGGATGAACCCCAGACTATGAAGATGTTCAACCTTATAAACAAAGTCGTTTCACGCGAAATTGAAGATGGTACCTACTCCCCGCGCCGCCGCGACATCGCCGATCTCAGCTTTGGAAAAAAAGTCCCAAAAGTCGCATAGAAAATATCAATCACTCATTCACTCAATCACTCATTCAGAATCTATAAATGGAGACCAATCCCGACTTCGACAAATACATGGACCACTACTTCAACTATTCAGGACAATGGGAAAGTCCATCTAAATGCGGATTAAAGATCATCAATCGGAAAGATAACAAAACATTGGCAATTGCAACCGAAATCTACCGTCAAAACCCCGGAACGCCGGTTACTGAATGGTGTGCCCAGCTCGCAACACAAATAATGAATAAATTACATTGTACCCCGGAAAACTTTATCTTCATTGAACATACTCCTGACCTGCATAGCAAACTTACCTTTTACGAGGAGACCTTCGACCTTGTTACTTTTGAGGTGAAGGATAAAAATCTTGTAAACCCCAAATGGTCGCGCCTTACCCTTGAACAGGTTGAAGAAATGATGGAAGCGTAAATTCTCCCTATATTTACCTCATGTTTCTCAACTTCTCCCGGAAAAATTTCTTATTTTTTTTACTGTTTATATTTTTCCTGCCTGGCCATCCCGGAATTGCACAAACGATTCTCAAATCGGGCATTCAGGGCATTGTCCTCGATAATCAAACCCAGTCACCACTATCGGGTGCAACAGTTACCATTCTTGATACAAACTCGTTGGTTGGGGCAGTTACCGACACCCTGGGGCGCTTTAAGCTTACTCATGTTAAAATCGGCCAATATCAACTCCGGGTTACCTTCATGGGATATGCCCCTTTTATCACAGAACCGCTTATTGTGACCAGTGGTAAAGAAACCATGACCACTATATTTTTGGAAGAAACCACATTGAATGCTCCCGAAGTCGAAATCAGGGCTGGTTACCGGAAAAATGAAGCCATCAACAAAATGGCAACGGTGAGTGTACGATCTTTCAGTGTTGATGAAACCTTCAGGTTTGCAGGGAGCTACAATGACCCGGCACGAATGGTTGCCAACTTCGCAGGCGTCACCAGTGGCATCGACAACCGGAATGATATCATCGTGCGTGGCAACTCGCCTACCGGCCTGCAATGGCGCATCGACGACATGGAAATTCCTAACCCGAACCATTTTGCGGCAGTAGGAACAACAGGTGGACCGGTAACAGTCCTGAATAACAACCTCGTTACAAATTCCGATTTTTTCACCGGCGCTTTCCCTGCTCAATATGGCAACACTCTCGCGGGAATATTTGACTTGAAAATGCGAAATGGAAACGCGGAAAAACATGAATATTGGTTCGAAATTGGATGGAATGGACTGGAATTCGGCGCTGAAGGCCCATTCTCAAAAAATAGCCGGGCCTCCTTTCTTGTCTCCTATCGTTATTCACCACTGCAATTTCTCAACCTGTTTAATATCAATATCGGTATCGTGCCAAAATACCAGGACCTGAACATCAAAATAAATATCCCCACCCGGAAAGCAGGCAATTTCACCATCACGGCCATAGGCGGACTCAGTTTTATTGAACTTTTTGACAGCCGGAAGGAACAATCGAAATGGCTATTCCCCGATTATGGCGAGGACCTGTCAAATGGTTCAAACCTTGGAGTTTTGGGCATTTCACACCAGATTTTTCTCGCAAAGAGCTTGATGTGGAAAAACATTATTTATCTGGTAGCTTCAGATACCAGAACAAAAATCGACACATTTAACAATATTCAACAATTACCATCACCCTGGGCCGGCGAGCGATCAACTGAAATCAAATACTCCTTTTCTTCAGTACTGACAAAAAAATTTTCCTCGAAAAATTCTCTGAATGGAGGCATTTACTGGGATTTTTTCCAGATGTCATTCGCCGACAGCATAATTTCCAAAGGAGCTTTCA
Source organism: Bacteroidota bacterium (assembly GCA_037137455.1). Taxonomy (GTDB): domain Bacteria; phylum Bacteroidota; class Bacteroidia; order Bacteroidales; family FEN-979; genus CAIVAT01. The sequence goes on along the minus strand of JBAXKG010000007.1, from coordinate 72,979 downwards.
TTGCGAATACCGGTTCAAAGGAAAACATGCAAATGATGCGTGGATTCACACAATGGCAACACATTTTTAGTGAAAAATTCTCCTCAACACAGGGTCTTTACGGATCATGGCTATCACTAAACAATTCCTGGTCATTAGAACCACGGATCGGCTTTGACTGGAACATCAGCAAACAACATTCGATCAATTTTGGAACAGGCCTTTACAGTCAGATGCAACCCAGGGTGATCTATTTCATCCTGTCACATCTGCCCTGCGGAAAGGCCATTCAGCCAAACCTTGACCTTGGGTTCACCCGAAGCGCACAGATAGCGTTTGGATATAATTACCTTCTGAACAAAGACCTTAGGTTCAAAACCGAGATATATTACCAGTATCTGTTCGATATACCGGTCAAAGCCTCCATCCCTCAGTACTCGCTTAGCAACCAGGGCCATGAGTTTTTCATCGATCGACAGTATGCCGATAGTCTTGTTAATAAAGGAACCGGACAGAACTATGGCCTTGAATGCACCTTTGAACGTTTTTTCAGAAAAAACTATTATTTCCTGCTCTCAGCTTCTGTTTTTAATTCCAAATACAACGGGTACGATGACATTGCGCGCAATTCGGCCTTTAATGTGAATTATGCCTTGAATGCTGCAGGTGGGTACGAATTTATCATGGGAAAACGCAAATGGGGGGTAATGTCATTTGGGATAAAGGCCACGTGGAACGGAGGAAGCCCTTACATTCCATTTGATGTAACAGCAACCGTAGCCTCCGGAGAGCCTGTGTATGAATGGTCACAGGCATACAGCCAACGCTTTCCCGAATATAAACGTTTCGCTTTCCGTTTTGGGATCAGGAGAAACCTGCCAGGTTACAATATCGAATTTTTTGTTGATCTGCAATATCGTACAAGTTTTACTAATATTTCCGTCCAGCGAATCGACCCCAAAACAGGAGAGATCAGGGATTTTTTCACCATGGCCTTTTTCCCAATGGGAACCTGGAGGATTCAATTCTAGGTAAAATGTTGTACCTTTGCAATATCTTTATCTATCTAAATGAATAAAATAACCCCGCATTCTTTCCATATCCCTGTATTGGGCATTGGATATTCCATCGACACTCCGGTGAAGGTGGCCCATCTTGGTATTTCATCAGTGATTTCATTGCTCGATGATATGCTGATGGAAAAACTACGCGAATTTTACAGTCATAAATTTGACCTGCCATTCCAGGGCATTTCCGATAAAATTGAAGACTTCAGGGCGAAAAGGATTACCGCATACCTGAACCTTGTTGACAAAATTGCAAAAGAAAAATTTGAAGAACTAAAGACATCCTTCGAACAAAAAAGCAGTGAATTCTCAAAATATATTGAGATGCTGCAGGATTCATCGCAACTGAAACAGAAGTTTGAACAACTGAAACAGAACTGGAATGACCTGGATGTTCGTGAATGGATCCAGGAAAACCTCTCAATGGGAAGCATTGATGTGAACATCATGACCAAGGTGGATAAGGAAAATTACCGCAACCATGAAAAGCTTCCTGTCGAATTCAATGATGGACACGCTGCTTTGCGAGGATTTGTCAACAGCGACCTCTCTTCTTCAGTCGTGTTGTCAGCTGGGATGAGCCCACGTTTATATAACTATATTGAGACCTTCGATGAATTCTTTCCTGACAAAGATTTCAATTTGAAAAAGAAAATCACCCTCAAGGTGAGTGATTACAGGTCTGCGCTGATCCAAGGTAAGTACTTGGCCAAAAAGGGATTATGGGTTTCTGAATATCGTATTGAATCAGGGTTGAACTGCGGGGGCCATGCCTTCCCTACAACCGGTTACCTGCTTGGTCCGGTACTTGAAGAGATCAATCGCAACCGCGAAGATCTGATAAAACAAACATTCGAATTACTGAAGGTGGCCCTCAAATCGAAAAATCGTCCTTGCCCCGCTGAACCTTTTGATATAAAAATTACAGCCCAGGGCGGCGTTGGAACAGCAGAGGAGCATCAGTTTCTATCTGAGCATTACAACCTTGACTCTGTTGGCTGGGGAACACCATTCCTGCTGGTTCCCGAAGTGGTCAATGTAGATGAGAAAACACTTGACCTATTGTGTAATGCCAAAGAAGACGACCTGTTTGTAAGCGATATCAGCCCATTAGGCGTTCCATTCAATAACCTGAGGGGCAACACGAAAGACCTCGAAAAGGAAGAATACATTGAAAACAATACACCTGGTAATCCCTGTCCGAAAAAGTATGCAGCACTCAGTAATGAGTTTGGAGAACCAATGCTTTGCATAGCTTCAAGAAAATATCAGAAGCTGAAAATTGGGGAATTGGAATCAAAGGGTCTTGGCAAAGTCGAATTTCAGGATGAATTCAATAAAATTGTTGATAAAGCCTGTATCTGTGTTGGCCTTGGAACTTCTGCCCTTCTTGTAAACAACCTTGATATTAAAAAAGAAAAAGCTGGTGTTTCTGTTTGCCCGGGACCTAATATGGCCTATTTTTCAGATGTGATGACACTAAAGGAGATGGTTGATCATATCTACGGCAAAATTAACGTAATCAAACGAAAAGACCGGCCAAACCTGTTCATGAAAGAATTGATAATTTACATCGATTACCTGAAAAGCAAAATGGACCAGACTGCCCGTCCCTGGTCGGAAAAACAACAGGAGTACTTCACCACATTCAGTGATAACCTTGAAAAAGGAATTCAATATTATAAACAGCTTTTTTCAAATGTGAAGGTAAATCTCCGTGATAAAAAAGCCAAACTAATCTCAGACCTTGAGAAATTTGAGCTTCAGCTGAAGAACCTCCCGGTTCACAAAGCCTGATATTAAAATCAGTGTAAATTTGCGATCAGGTTTTGCCAAACTGCAAGAGGTAATAGCCATGAGTAAATACCAATCCCATCAGAAACTTCCTCCGGTATGGCTTATCAAAGTCATTACAGCTTTTCGCACTTTCTTAATACATCTGAACCGAAAACTGTTCCCCGGCAATGTAGTACTTTACGAACAGTTTCAAAATTTCTGGTTGTTACCCTCGATTTACGTTGCAGCAAAACTCGATATAGCCAAACTTCTTAAGGATAATCCGCTTACTGTCACTGAAATCGCTGAACGTCTTGATGTTGACCCACTTAACGTATCACGGATCCTTCGAGCACTATCCAGCCAGGGTATTTTTAAACAGACCCGCGATGGGCGTTTCGCGATAAATTCAATGGCCAAAGGCCTCCTCGATGAACCAGGCTCACTGCGCTATATGATCCTCCATCATCTGGGACCAATCAATTGGAATCTGATGAGCAATCTTGAAGTTTCGGTTCGAACAGGAAAGAATGCCTTTACTGATAAATATGGAAAGGAAATTTGGGATTTTCTTAAGGATCATCAAGATGAAAATGCTTTATTTGACAAATCGATGTCAAATCTTTCAGAATTGGGACTTGCCCCGATTCTTAATGCATATGAATTCTCAAAATTTCCTTTGATTATTGATTTAGGTGGCGGCGAAGGATTTCTCCTGGCCAATATACTTCGCGAAAATGCCGGGTGCCGGGGCATCCTTTTTGATACGAATGTAGCGCTCGAAAAGGCCTCTGAAATGTTTGCCATGCATAAGGTCGAAAGCCGTACAGAAATCGTTTCAGGTGATTTTTTTAATTCAATCCCCGCTTCTGGCGATCTTTATATACTCAAAAATATTATCCATAACTGGAGTGATGAACAGGCGGTTAAATTGTTACAAAAAATTCATCAGGTTATTAAACCAAATGGACTCCTGCTTATCATAGAAATGGTGGTTCCATCAGGGAATGGACCATCACTGGCTAAATTGTTGGATATTCAGATGATGGCCACCATGCCGGGAGGTAAAGAACGCACAGGCAGCGAATACCGGACTTTATTGGAAAAATCAGGATTCTCTCTTTCACGGATAATTCCTACCATCGCACCGGTCAGCCTGATTGAAGCAAAAAAGAATTGATAAATCTTCCTATTTTTGCTCTGTGCGAAAACTGTGGTTTATCTTAAATAAGGAATTCTTGTTGCTCTTCAGAGACATCCCCGGATTAATCATCCTTTTCCTGATGCCTGTCCTGCTGATTTTCGTGGTAACCCTGGCACAGGAAAATGCCTTGAAAAGTCAGAATGCCAAAACTCAGATCCTTTTTGTCGATGAGTCGAATAGCCCTTTTTCCGCCAGGCTTATGGCAAATTTCGATTCATCAGGTTTCTTTCATCCTGTGACCGAAATTGACAAGATTCCTGTGAATTACTTCAAAGCTAAAACACTGATTGGAAAGGGTGATTTCAAATTTGGAGTTATCATTAAGCCTGTCGATTCTGCAATTATCCTGATTATTGACCCGACCCTGCAGGAAACCTTTAAAACTCCGGTCACAAATTCGCTCAAATATATCATCAAGGGGACACAGACAGGAGAGGCAATGAATGATATACTGGGCAGGCTCCCGGTGACTATGAAGCCTGTAATTCAGGCACAGGTGTCAGAAATAATGCATGATCTGTCTCCGATAAAGGAAACATATGCACTGAAGGAGAAATCAGCCATTCAGCCAAATGTGATTCAAAACAACGTTCCGGGATTTATCCTTTTTGCTATGTTTTTTATTGTTATTCCCCTGGCTGGCAGCCTGATTACAGAAAAAAATGAAGGAAGTTTTCAACGGCTGCGTTCGCTCCCGGTAAGATTGTCTTCAATTCTTGGAGGAAAAGTAATCGCTTACCTGGCTGTATGCCTACTTCAATTTATCCTTATGCTGGCAATCGGAATCTGGATATTTCCTGCCTTTTTCGGTTTCCCTCAACTTCAAATTGGTCATCAATATCCGGCTATTGCTATTGCTACAATTTCAGCCTCCCTTGCTGCCATTGGTTTCGGGATTATTGTAGGTGCAACAGCTACAACACATAACCAGGCCGCTTTGTTTGGATCCGTAATGGTGGTTTTGCTCGGTGTGATCAGCGGAACATTCCTGCCAATTCACCTTATGCCGGAAGTTATTCAGTATATTAGCTGCCTCTCTCCTATCCGCTGGGGGATTGATAATTACCTGAACCTGTTTATACGCGAAGGAAATCTCCTTGATATACTTCCAAATACAATTTTAATGATCCTTTTTTTTGGTTTTGCAATGATCAGCAGCATTGCTATTTTTGCAAGACAGAAATAGGAGGAAATTCCTAATTTCATCCAATGAAAGAAAAAGAAGGTTTTGTGGATTATCCTGAACAACAGATGATCCTTTATGTAGAAAAGGATGATGGGAAATATGGCCCTATGCAGACAGGTTCTTATATCTCGGCAAATTATATGGATGATTACATAGCCAAACGCAGGAACCTGGAGTTGGAACTTCGGGAGCAATTGATCTCAGGCAAAATAAGCCCGATAAAATATTATATGGTCTTTGAAGACCTCTCTCTCTCCGAATTATCGGCGAGGGCAGGAGTCAGGAAATCACGGGTAAAGAAACATCTTGATCCTAAACTGTTTGGTTTGGTGACAGCTGATGAACTTGTTAAATATGCATCGGTATTTAATATTCACGTGGCCAACCTTTTACAGATTGTTTTGGTGAATAGCAATGGTAGTTTCGAATCCAATCTTATACTTGAAAATAAAGCTGAAAAAATTTCTGTCGATCATACATCAACCCACAACCCTTACATTGTACTGACTAAAATTGAAGAAAGAAAATAGATGATCATACAGAACTTCAACCATAAAATGGCCGCTCACTGCGAATCGGGGTCTATCACCTCCTTGTTGAATCACGGGGGCCTCAACATCACTGAACCCTTGGTTTTTGGCATCGCCAGTGGAATCTTTTTCGGTTATTTTCACAAAATGAAATCCTTTGCATTCCCTACCTTCATAGTTAGGAATAAGCCGGGACATATGCGTACAAACATTGAAAAGCGAATCGGTGTGAAGTTCAAAACCTTTGATTTTAATGATAATATCAAAGGGCAACAAACACTCGATTATCTTCTGATGCAAAATCTCCCCACAGCCGCACAGGTTGATTTTTTCTATATGGACTACGTTCCATCATGGGAACGTGTTCATATCAATGTTCATTTTTTGGTAGTTGCAGGCAAGGAAAATGGCAAGTACACCATCAGCGATGCATATTTCCCGAAGATGGTTGAACTTGACGCTGCTTCACTTGAAAAGGGACGATTCGCGGGTGGTACCATGTCGCCTAAGGGATTTATTTTCCATTTGGATAAACTCCCCGTTGAAATTGATTACAATAAAGCCATTACAAAAGGCATTAAAAAAGCTTGCTTTTACATGTTAAACATCCCGATTCCATTCCTTGGCATAAAAGGCATGCGGATGTTTGCCAAAAAAGTCGTTGAATGGCCAAAGTTTGCGAGAGATATCGAACATTTGTCGCATGAAATCATGAAAATTAACATTCTGCTTGAAGACCAGGGAACCGGTGGGGCCGGATTTCGTTTCATCTATGCCACCTTCCTTCAGCAGGCTGCCGCGATAATCAATAAACCTGGATTGAAAGAACTTTCTGGTGAACTCATGAATATCGGGGATGGATGGAGGGAAATCTCCCTGTTCTCTGCACGTATAGGCAAAAACAGAGACCTTGGCCCTGAAAAATTGAAACAATTGAGTGAGATGATCTATGACAGGGCTGATGTGGAAGAACGATTTTTTAAGACACTTTCCAAAGCCATTAAATAAACGGAAATAAAGTATTCAAATATGTCTACACAATCAGAAGAACTGAAACTGGAAATCAAGAAAATGATAATGACCACTTTGTCAATCAATGATGTCGACCCGAATGATGTGGATGATGAAAAACCACTTTTTGGAGGAGATAATGCCCTCACTCTCGATTCTGTTGATGCTATTGAGATCATTATGGCAATCCAACGTAACTACGGCATACGTATTGCCGATCAGAACCTGGCCAGAGAAGTAGTTCGCTCTGTAAATAGTATCGCAAAGTTCATTTCAGAACAAAAATCAAATAATAAATTGTAAAATAACTTTATTTAAATGCCATTGTTTTGAAAGATTCCTATATTACTGCCGGAATCAAACTTGATCAATTGTTTCGGCTTTTAAAGCGGAACAAATTATCATATACCTGGAAAAACATTCTGCGACTTGCCTTTCTTTTTCAAAGCTCTTTCTGGTCTTCCTTTTTTTCATTGATTGAAAAAGCAAAATTCACAAAAGCCTTGAAAAATGAACCTGTTCCTGATGACCCAATATTCATAATCGGACATTGGAGAACTGGTTCCACTTTGTTGCATCAACTCATGTGTCTTGATCCTCAATTAATTGCCCCCACGCTTTTTCAGGTTGCTTTACCCGATAGTTTCCTTGTCTCCTATCCATATTATCGTCCGATTTTTAAACGGATAATCTCCGAACACAGGCCAATGGATCAAGTCAAAATAGGCATGGATGAGCCTCAGGAAGACGAATATGCCATCTACCGTACTACCGGGATTTCACCTCTGGAAGATCTGGTATTTCCAAAATCAAAAGCCTATTTTCTGCTGCAATCCGATAACTTCATCCCACCTGATGATAAACTCGAAAACTGGCAAAGAAAAATTCAACATTTCTATAAAAAATTACGTCTGAAAGGAAAAAGAAAAATTGTTTCGAAAAATCCTTTCAATTCATATCGCATTCAACTTTTATATCAATTATTTCCTAAAGCTAAATTTATTCACATCCACAGACACCCTTACGATGTGGTACCATCTACCATTCATATGTGGGACATCGTTCAGAAACAAAATTGCCTGAATTCAAATGCTCACATTCCAACAATAGATGAAGTATTGACTGTCATCGACAGTGTGCTGACTACTATCAATAAAGATTTACAGATTCTTCCTTCGGATTCCTGGGCTGAAATCCGTTTCGATGAACTGGAAAAAAATCCTGTCCCGGTTTTACAAACACTCTACGCAAAACTTGGACTTCAGTTTTTACCTGAATTTGAAATAAATATCCTTAATTTCTTTTATAAAATTCAAACTTTTAAAAAAAATGGATTTAGCCTGACAGAAGAAGAAAACCTTATCATTAAGTATCGGCTTAAGGTTCATATGGAACGATATGGTTATCGCTGATGGAAAATAAATTCTTATTATGATTTTCACATAAATTTTCGATAAATAGCTAAAAACCAAGAATGACCGGACTACCTTTTTTACCTGCAATTGAAAGCGCTGCTCTGCCTGAGATATTAAAATTTCAGAATTCCCTACTCCAAAAGGCGCTGGTTTATCTTAAGAACCAATCTCCCTTTTATCAGGATCATTTCCGAATACACAATATTGATATTACCCGAATCAAGGAAACCCTTGATTTAGTTCATATTCCCGTTACAACAAAAAAGGATCTCCAGGTAAGAAATTTTGATTTTTTATGCACTCCTAAATCACAAATTATTGATTATATCACTACTTCCGGAACCCTCGGCGATCCGGTTACCTTTGCCATGACTAACAGTGATCTGGACAGGCTGGCATACAATGAAGCCATCTCTTTCACCTGTGCCCGGGGAGCGCCAACCGATATTTATCAACTGATGACTACCATCGACCGGCGGTTTATGGCTGGTTTGGCATACTTTCTTGGCATCCGGATGTTGGGAGCAAGCATCGTCCGCGTTGGAAATGGTATACCTGAGCTGCAATGGGATACGATTCAACGAATAAAACCCAATGCCATTGTTGCCGTGCCATCTTTCATACTTAAAATCATTGAATATGCTGAGCAACATGGAATTGATTTCCAGACATGTAGCATTAAAAAGGCCATTTGTATCGGAGAACCTTTGAGAAAAAATGATCTCACATTGAATACTCTTGGACGAAAAATTCTGGAAAAATGGCCGCTGAAATTGTTTTCAACCTATGCTTCTACTGAGATGGGAACCTCCTTTACCGAATGTGAAGAAGGTATTGGAGGGCATCATCATCCTGAATTAATTATAGTTGAATTTCTTGATGATGACAATAATCCTGTAAAAGAAGGTGAACCCGGGGAAGTCACTATCACTACCCTCGGTGTTGAAGGTATGCCGCTACTTCGCTTTAAAACTGGTGATGTATGCCATCATTATTCGAGTCCATGCAAATGCGGACGCAATACAATCCGTCTTGGTCCTGTCGTTGGCCGGAAAAACCAGATGATCAAATACAAAGGTACTACCCTTTTCCCTCCTGCTCTGTACGATATCCTCGATAACATTGACTATATAACTAATTATATCGTTGAAGTTTATACAAATCAGATAGGAACAGATGAAATCATGATTTACGTAAGTGGAAAAGGTATCGGAGAAGAAAAAGAAAAAGATATCAAAGACCATTTCCGCTCTAAACTCAGGGTTGCACCATTAATCAGCTTCACCGATGAAGCTAGTATTCAGAAAATGCAATACCCTGAAACCAGCCGAAAACCTGTCAAATTCATTGATCATCGCGAAAAAATGTAAATTTCTCTTGAAAATTTTGTATTCTCCTTTCATTATTTTAATTTTGTCTAAATAATCAATTAGTCATAATTATAAATTCAATTTTCATGAAAAAGATAGGAATAATAGCATTAACATTGGCCTTTTTGGCATCAACCGGAGTTTTGTTTGGCCAGAAACTTAAATCAGGAGATCTGAATGTGCTTAAAGGTGAAAAGGTGATCAACGTCACCTACGATTACAACAAGATGGCTGTTGGCAAATTTGATTCTGAAGCTGCATACCTGAAAAAAGGTATCGATGAAAGGAATGCTAAAAAACCCGGAACTGGTGATGAATGGGCCGCTAAATGGAATGCCGGGAAAGCTGAAAAATGCCAGCCGGCATTTGAGGCTGACTTTAACGATCAGGCTAATGATTGCGGACTCACAGGAAAATCTGACCCTGCTGCTAAGTATACACTTGTTTTACATGTGACCTTTGTTGAACAGGGTGTTGAAACGGCTGTAATGGGAACTGCAAAATCGGCATCCCTTGACTTGCTGATCGACCTGGTTGAAACAGCTGCTCCCGACAAAGTAATTGCCACAATTGAGGGTGATAGAATAAAACCCAAAGCAACCTGGAAAACTTCTGTAGGTGGTGTTTCAGTAGATAAGGCCTCCTATGATGCAATGCTCAGGATTTCGGAATGCTTTGCAAATGCAGGCAAACAGGCTGGTAAACTTATTTGCAAACAGCTTAAATTGTAGGTTGCGAAACGATTGAGAAAACACTCATTCCCCGGATGAAAGTATTTAAAACCCTGGTTTTGGAAATCTCCTGCTCAGGAATCCCCATAATATCCTGATTGAGAATAACAAAATCTGCATCCTTGCCAACTTCAAGGCTGCCTTTTTCCCCTTCAAGAAAATCTGCTCTTGCCGCCCAAATGGTTATGGAATGTAAAGCCTCCTCACGTGTAAGTGCATTCTTCATCTGAAAACCACCTTCAGGAAACCCGGTCATATCTTTTCTTGCAACCGAGGCATAAAATGTTAATAACGGAGAAATATTTTCAATCGGGAAATCTGTACCATTGGCTATCCATCCGTTCTGGTTCATCAGCTCTTTATAGGCATAGGCTCCCTGAATTCGCAAAGGTCCAACCCTCTCCTCCGCCCACCTCATATCAGAAGTGGCATGCGTGGCCTGAATAGAAGGGATTATTGAATAATCGCCAAAGAGATGAAAATCATTCTGATCAACAACCTGGGCATGTTCTATTCTCCAACGCAGATCATTCTTCTCCTTTAAAAAACTTCTGTATATGTCCAATATCAGCCTGTTTGCTGAATCTCCTATACAATGACTGTTTACCTGGTATCCATTCTCAAGAGCGAGACTGCATAAAAATTTAATTGAATCAGGCAATGTTACGCTAATCCCTGAGGTAGCCCTGGCATCGCTATAGGGTTGTTTTAATCTCGCTGTCCTGCTTCCCAGACTTCCATCTGCATAAATCTTTATCGATCTAATAAGCAGTTTGTCAGTTTTATATGGTCCATGTTTGACAAATTCATTAATATTCTCTTCCGTTGGGGTCAACATGGCATAAACATGCATCTTGATTCTACCGCTCTTTTGAAGCGAATCCAAAATAATAATCTGAGGGTACTCAAGCCCTGCATCACTCACAACAGTAAGGCCTACTGAAAAACATTGCTGCTCAGCCCGTTTTATTAAGGTAGCCAGATCTTCGCCCTGAGGTTGTGGCACTATTCCTCTTATCAGGTCTGCCGCGTTTTCACTTAATATTCCGGTCAATTGTCCGTTTTTCATCTCAACTTGCCCATCCCTGAAACGATTATTTTCATTAATGCCTGCCCTCTTCAAAGCTTCCTGATTCGCGAGAACAACATGGCCATCAATCCTGATTAACATTACCGGGATATCCGGAAATAATTCATTTAACTTTCTGTTGTCAGGGAAGATTTTGCTTATCCATAAATTCTGGTCCCACCCCCGGCCTACAAGCCATTTTCCCTTACCTGGCTTGTCTGCATCTTTAAGGCGTAGTAATACTTCATCGAACGAACCCAAACCGGCAAGGTCAACATATTGTAATCCCAATGCATAACCTATGAAATGGCAATGTGCATCAATAAACCCCGGAAAAACCGCCTTCCCTTTCAAATCGAGAGTCTCATCAGCCTGATAACCAGCTGCAATATTCTGGTTGCTACCAAGAGCCATAATCTTGCCGTTGCTGATCGCCATGGCCTCCACCCGGGTATTAACGGAATCAACAGTGTAAATCACGCCATTCGTGACAATTAAATCAACTTTTTTTTTCATTTGTCCGCACGAATTTAAAAAACAGACTACGAAAAGAGAGAAAATTATACCTTTATAATTCATTTTAAGATATTGGTTTAATGATTGTTCACCAAAAATAGAAACTATTTTTCATTTGGCTTAGCGATTATTAAAATGATTTATTATTTTTGTATCATTCTAAATACAACATATTCATGAAATATAAATCTATCAACCCTAGATTTATTGTTATTTTCTCAGTTATTCTTGTTGCCGCCCTTATTCGGCTGCTGCCGCATTGGCCAAACTTTACACCAATTGCAGCTATGGCTCTTTTTGCCGGTACCTATTTCGACAGAAAGCAATATGCTTTCGCCATTCCGATTGCCGCAATGTTCATAAGCGATCTCGTTATAGGCCTGCACGCTAATATGCCTGCTGTTTATGTAAGTTTTGCTATCACGGTTCTGATTGGTATCGCGATCCGAAATAAAGTGAACGTGGGATCAGTTGTGCTGGCCTCTTTTTCATCGTCGGTTATTTTCTTTTTGATAACCAACTTTGCATCATGGGTTGCCAGCCCCTTCTATCCACAAAATGCTACAGGCCTTGCTGAATGTTACATCGCAGGTTTGATGTTTTTTCGTGATACTACAAATGGATTCTCATTCTTTTTGAATGATCTCCTCGGAACCACCTTTTTCAGTGCGGTATTTTACGGGGCCTTCTTTCTTGCTCAAATGAGGTTCCCCGTTCTGGATAAGTCCAGATTTTAACAGGTAACTCTTCATTCCTCTTAAGGAAAGGAATTGAGTTCTGAGAAACAATAAAAATTCGATGCGTCATTGAAAATTATTTCGATGACGCTTCGTTTTATCAGTGGGCTCCATTGGTGAAAAAATATCCAAAAAATTAGTGATATTGGAAATTAACTACTTAAATTTTAGATGACTGATATCATTCGCCTTTTACCGGATTCTGTCGCAAACCAGATCGCTGCAGGAGAAGTTGTCCAGCGGCCTGCTTCTGCTGTTAAAGAATTATTGGAAAATACCATCGATGCCGGCTCAACCGATATTAAACTGATTATTAAAGAATCTGGTAAATTGCTCATCCAGGTTATTGATAATGGTTGTGGAATGTCGGAACGTGATGCCCGCATGTGCTTCGAACGTCATGCAACATCAAAAATTCAGAAGGCCGATGACCTTCTTGAAATCAGAACTCTGGGATTTCGTGGAGAAGCCCTTTCATCAATCGCCTCCGTTGCCCAGGTAGAACTTAAATCAAAACGTCATGATGATGAAATAGGAACATGCATTCAAATAGAAGGGACTGAGTTTAAAGGCCAATTCCCTGTGAATTGTCAGAACGGCACATCGGTAAGTGTGAAAAACCTGTTTTTCAATGTTCCCGCACGTCGTAACTTTTTGAAATCAAACACTCTGGAATTAAAATTTATAATTGAAGAATTCTTCCGCGTAACACTCGTGAATCCTGATATTGCATTTACTTTTTACAATCAGGAGAAACTCCTGTTCCAGTTGCCAAAAGCCAACCTCAAACAAAGGATAATCAAGCTGTATGGTTCATCTTACAGTCAACGCCTTATTCCGGTTGAACAACAAACCGATCTTGTTAATATTTCCGGATTCCTCGGCAAACCCGAATTCGCAAAAAAGACAAGGGGAGAACAGTATTTCTTCACAAACGGAAGGTTTATAAAATGCCCTTACCTTCACCATGCCGTTGAAAACGCATTCAAGGAATTGATTCCAGATGATTCAATTCCATCCTATTTCATCTACATGGAAGTGAACCCTCAAACAATTGATGTTAATATTCATCCGACAAAAACTGAAATTAACTTTCAGGATATTAAAAGTATATATTCCATCCTTCACGCCGCTGTCAAGCAATCCATCGGTAAATTTAATATTTCACCAACATTGGATTTTGAAGTGGAACAAAGCATGAATTTTCCACCATTTCCCGATAATCAGCCGGTCATACAACCTACAATTACTATAAACCCTGAGTATAACCCATTTGAAAAACAAAGAGAACCCCAGCCTAAGTTTACATCATCAGCAAAACATCCCCCTTCATTTCAGGGATGGCAGGAATTATATCACAAAGAAGAATCTTTTTCAGAAAGAAAAAATTGTTTCCAGGTTGAAAATTCATTCATCGTTACTCATAACAAAACAGGGATAATCATCATTGATCAGCAACATGCTCATGAACGTATCCTTTATGAACGCATGCTTAGCTATAATCAATCAAATAACCTGGTTGGCCAAATTCAGCTGATTCCGCAAACAATCACGCTAAGTCCTGATAATTCACAGTTTTTGCTGGAATGGATGGAATATTTTAAAGAAATTGGATTTGAAATCAATGATTTTGGAAAAGGATCATTCGTTGTGCAGGCAATCCCAATGAACATGGAAACTGGAAACATCGGGTCGTTTATCGAATCTGTTCTTGAATCACTTAAATTACCAGGAAATGAGAATAAGATGAACCAATGCCAGGTACTGGCCAAAAACATGGCCAGAAAGCTTTCAACGAAAAGAGGAAAGAGGTTACATCAACAGGAAATGGATTCAATGGTTGAAAATCTTTTCGCCTGCAAAATCCCGGAGACCTCCCCTGACGGTAAACCAACTATGATAATTATCTCATTTGACGAACTTAACAGAAAATTTAAAATCTAGTACCATAACGAAATATGTCTCAACAATATAGCCCGGCAGGCTTCAGCCTACTCCCGCCCGTAGTAAAAAATCTTCTGATTATCAACGGGTTATTTTTCCTTGCAACAGTTTCCTTAAATTCAGCTTATGGGATTGAATTGGAAAATCTGTTCGGTTTGCATTATTTTCAGTCCGATTTATTCCGCCCATACCAGTTTGTTACATACATGTTTGTACACGCGAATTTTTCGCATATCCTTTTTAACATGTTTGCACTCTGGATGTTCGGCTATTTGCTTGAGAACGTATGGGGATCAAAGCGTTTTCTGACCTATTATATAATAACCGGGATTGGCGCTGCAATGGTGCAAACCTTTGTGAATTGGCTCGATATTTCATCTATTCAGGCAGCCGCTCAATCATATACCGCAAATCCGACATTGGATAGCTTTATCTCATTTGTCCGTCATAATTATCCCCGACATTATGAAGCAGAAGGAACTATCAGGAATTTTATCAGCGAATGGTCACTAGCCAGGAACAGTCCTGGATATATACCTCAATCACTGGAATATATAAGCCAATTAATGAAATTGCAAATGGATATCCCGACAGTCGGGGCTTCAGGCGCAGTTTATGGGATCCTGCTTGCTTTCGGAATGATGTTCCCAAATATGTTGGTGTATATATATTTTCTATTCCCGATTAAAGCAAAATGGATTGTTATCCTTTATGGCGCAATTGAACTTTTCTCAGGCATTTCGAACAATCCAAGTGATAATGTTGCTCATTTTGCTCATTTGGGAGGCATGATATTTGGGTTCTTTTTAATTGTGTACTGGAAGAAAAAGACAGATTATTTTACATCATGATGAAATATTCATATCAACAACCATCAAACCCTCTTGAGGAAATCAAGAATTTTTTCAGACAAGGATCAAGCTTGTCTGTGCTGATAATCGTCAATGTGGCGCTCTGGATTTTTATCCAGTCGCTTAAGGTCATACTATTCATTTATAATGATCCCGATGGCGCCACTACTAACACCATGGTTTTGCAATTATTGGCAATTCCGGCATCTGTTCCTGCATTAATGGCCAAACCGTGGACTTTATTAACATACATGTTTTTGCATATTGATATCTGGCACCTGCTTTTCAATATGGTTTGGCTCTATTGGTTTGGAAGAATATTCCTCGAATTTTTATCCTCCAGGCAATTGATTTTGGTCTATCTGTTGGGTGGAATTGCAGGAGCCCTGGTATATGTGTTCGCATTTAACACATTTCCCGTTTTCTCCGGGATAGTTAAATTATCCTTTGCTTTGGGCGCCTCCGCCTCGGTTATGGCCATTGTAACTGCAATTTCATTTTACCTGCCGAATTATACTATACAGCTCTTCCTTTTCGGGAAAATCAGAATCCTGTACCTTGCTATTATCCTGTTTGTCTTTGACTTTTTTATGATTCCTTCAGGCAACGCAGGAGGTCACCTTGCCCACATCGGTGGCGCATTGTTCGGCGTCATCTTCAGTCAGTTTATTCGCGTTACAAAAAATGCATCATATGCAAACGAAAATTCATCTGCATTTTTCGCTGGCATAAAAGACAAATTTCAAAAAAAACAACAGGCCTATAATCCACATCCGGAATATTCCAGAACAGTGTCTGATGAAGATTATAACAAGAAAAAAAAGGAGAATCAGAAAAAAGTCGATGACATCCTGGAGAAAATTTCAAAAGGGGGTTATGATTGCCTGACTAAAGCTGAGAAAGAGTTTTTATTTAAAACATCATATAAACGCTGACCAAAAACTTGTTTTCAATGAAAATGAACCGATCATTTTTTTTGAAGTTTCTGTTATTCATTAATTTAATGGCTGTGATCGGATTGCTCGCATCCTATTGCGCCGGTTATATAAGCCCGGAAAAATTTTGGTTTTTTGCATTTTTTGGCCTTGCATACCCTGTTTTACTGATCATCAATTTGGTATTTGTAACCTTATGGTTAATAATGTGGAAACGATTCATCTTCCTTTCACTTATTTCAATTCTGGTGGGGTGGAACAGCCTTCTGTCAATATATCCATTCCATTTTTCTAAACAAACTGCCCCCACCGGGTTGAAGATAAAAGTGGTCAGTTTTAATGTTCACAGTCTTTACGGTAGTCAACGTGCTGAAAGTATTCCCGAAACCAGAAGTAAAGTCACTGAATTTCTTGCTAAACAAAAAGGTGACATAATATGTATCCAGGAATTCTTTGCCATAGGTGAAGACTTTTCTAAAACCCTGACAAAATTTACCAAATCTATACAATTGGATTATTATTCCTTTAAAAATTACAAAGATTTTTGGAACAAACGGAAAATCAATGCAATCGCTACATTTTCGCGTTACCCCATTCTGAACTCGGGCCATTTTAAGCTTCAGGACGGAAGTTTATTTGCACTTTTTTCGGATATTCTAATCAAAAAGGATACTATTCGCGTGTACAATCTGCACCTTGAATCGGTTAGATTTGGAAATGATGACTATTCATTTTATTCTCGACTTACTGATCCCGATACTGAGGGAACCCCGCTCAGGGAAGGATCAAAACGCATGATCTGGAAACTTCGTAAATCGTTTATCCTTAGATCAAAACAAGTTCATAATCTTGCCACCCACATTGCTGCTTGCCCTTATCCTGTAATACTTGCAGGTGACTTTAATGATACCCCCACCTCTTATACATATCATCAATTAACCATCGGTTTATTCGACTCATTCAAGGAAGCTGGGAATGAATTATTTGAGGGGACATATGCCGGAAAACTGCCCTCCTTCCGAATTGATTATATACTTCATACCAGGGAATTTCAGGCGCTGACATATAAAAAAATTGATGTGGAATTATCAGATCATTATCCGATTACCGCAACCATGGCTTTTAACCACTAAAACGAACTCTTTTGGATTTCAAGCTCACTTCCGAATTTTTGCCAACCGGAGATCAGCCCGAGGCCATAAAACAACTCGTTGAAGGTATTCAACGGGGTGATCCTTCGCAAGTATTAAATGGGGTGACTGGTTCCGGTAAAACATTTACTATTGCCAATGTAATCCAACAAGTTCAGAAGCCGACGCTTGTATTCAGCCATAACAAGACACTTGCAGCGCAATTGTACGGGGAATTCAAACAGTTTTTTCCTGAAAATTCAGTAGAATTTTTTGTTTCATATTATGACTATTACCAACCAGAAGCTTTTATTCCTGTAACTAATACCTACATTGAAAAAGATCTTTCAATAAATGAAGAGATCGAAAAGCTTAGATTGAGCGCATCTTCAGCCCTGTTGTCAGGCAGGCGTGATATTATCGTCGTCTCCTCGGTATCATGTATTTACGGCATCGGTAATCCTGACGACTTTAACCAGAATGTGATTCGGGTGAATTCCGGAGACCAGCTTGGCCGGAAAAAACTCCTGCAATCATTGGTCAACAGTCTTTATTCACGAACTGAAGGTGATTTTACCCGTGGCCGTTTCAGGGTAAAAGGAGATTCTGTGGATATTTTTCCTGCCTATCTCGACATCGCTTACAGGTTGATTTTCTGTGGAAACGAAGTAGAGTCTATCGAATCATTCGATCCCGTGACCGGACGGAAAATTGAAAAAATGGAATTGATGACATTATACCCTGCGAATATCTTCGTAACATCTCAGGATAAGATGCGCGAATCATTGATTCAGATACAGGATGACCTTATAAAACAATGTGAGTTTTTCAAAGAAAACGGCAAGGAACTGGAAGCAAAACGTTTAGAAGATCGCGTTAGCTATGATATTGAAATGATGCGCGAACTTGGTTATTGTTCGGGCATCGAAAACTATTCAAGGTATTTTGATGGCAGAACTGCTGGTTCCCGTCCCTTCTGTCTGCTCGATTTTTTTCCTGATGACTTCCTGATGGTGATTGATGAAAGCCATGCAACTATACCTCAGATAAGGGCCATGTTTGGAGGTGACCGTTCACGCAAACAAACCCTGGTAGAATATGGGTTCAGGCTTCCTTCTGCAATGGATAACAGACCATTAAAATTTGATGAATTCGAAACAATGGTCAATCAGACTATCTATGTCAGTGCGACTCCTGCTGATTTTGAGCTGCAGAAATGCGAAGGTGTTATGGTGGAACAGGTAATTCGTCCAACCGGGTTGCTTGATCCATACGTAGAAGTCAGACCAAGCCTGCGCCAGATAGACGATCTTCTGGAAGAAATTAATCAGCGGATACAAAAGAATGAACGGATCCTTGTTACAACCCTGACAAAACGGATGGCGGAAGAACTGACAAATTATTTTACCAGGATTGGCGTCCGTTGCCGTTACATCCACTCTGATGTCGAGACCCTCGAACGGGTCGAAATTTTAAGGGATTTACGGCTTGGAACATTCGATGTCCTTGTCGGCGTTAACCTGCTGCGCGAAGGACTTGATCTCCCTGAAGTTTCATTGGTTGCTATTCTCGATGCCGATAAGGAAGGGTTCCTTCGTTCTGAACGTTCATTGACTCAAACGGCAGGGCGTGCTGCACGAAATATTAACAGTAAAGTGATCATGTATGCCGACAAGCTCACCGAGTCGATGAAACGAATGATGAATGAAACAAACCGCCGTAGAGAAAGGCAAATCTCTTATAATTTATTGAATAACATTACACCCTCCCAGATCATTAAAAGTACAAATGAAATACTTGGGCAAACAACTGTTGCAGACGGTAAAACGAAAATGCCTGTAGCCTATATTGAAAAAGATTATTCAGATATCGCGGCAGACCCGATAATTCAGTACCTTTCGAAAGAAAAACTGCAGAAATTAGTCAGCAAGATCAGTAAAGCTTTAGAGGTATCAGTAAAAAGCCTGGATTTCCTGGAAGCGGCCCGGCTACGTGATGAATTAAAAATACTTAAAGAAATGGTTGAAAAAATGACCATTGAGAATAATCAATCGGAACGTTATGATAAATAACTTCTTCTTTTTTGTTAATATCTATTTTCTGCATTTCATACATATTTGAATATATTTGCTTAGCAAAATAAGACGTTATGAAGAAAAAGATACTCGCTATTGATGATGAAAAAAGTATCCGGTTTATAATCGAAAATACGTTTAACAAGGATTTTGAAGTTACTTCGATCAGCAACGGAATGGATGCACTATTCTATTTGCAAACCGGAAATCTCCCTGATGTGATTATCTGTGATGTCGAAATGCCTGTTTTAAATGGCTTTGAATTTATCCGAAGAATTCGGGAAAGCGGCTTCTTTGACGAGATTCCATTGATAATGCTTTCAGGTAAAGAAGAGAGCGCTGATAAGATCAGGTGCTTTGAAATGGGTGCCGATGATTATGTTCTTAAACCGTTTAATCCCAAGGAACTCATTGCAAGAATTAAACGACGCCTGGAATTCAAGGAATTGTACTCGCAACGAAGAGGTAATTAGTGTTTTATGGATGAAAATGCTTTCACACCTTTAAAAATCCTTTATATTGGAAATGATCAGCCAACTATTGATCAGTTCGATAAAAGCGATTTATTTAGTGTTAGACAAATATCGAATGGTCTGGCTGCACTCTATTGGTTAACAAATTACCAATTTAACCTTTTTGACCTGGACCAGGATACTCGTTTTGATAAGGTTTATCAAGAAGAGCATAAGATTGATGCCATCATCTGCGAATTTATTCTTCCTGGAATAAATGGCTTATTGTTTTACTTGAAACTCAAATTAAACAAGGTTTATCAGAAAACTCCCTTTATCGTTATCTCCTTTTTTCGGGATAATGGCATCAAACAGGAGGCTTTCAACATGGGAATTGATGACTTTTATCATAAAGAAATAAATATTAATAATATTTATAGCCGGATTCTTTTCCTGAATAAGTTTAAGGCAGAATACGTTCCAAAGCCAATGTCGCTACAGGATGAAGACATGACTCCATATAAAACACCTTTACCCAAGCGTATTTTCGATATGGTTGTCGCTCTTTCTGCACTGCTGATATTGTCGCCATTTATGCTTCTTACCGTAATAGCCATCCTGGTTGAGTCGCGCGGTAAGGTTTACTATATTGCCAAACGGGTTGGGTCTAACTATAAGATATTTGATTTCTATAAGTTCAGGTCAATGTACCCCGATGCTGACTCACGCATCAAAGACGTTGCCCATTTGAACCAGTATATCAATGAATCGGTTGAGGTAACCTGTTCGGAATGCGCAAAGCTACCTTCAGGCCAAAACTGCTCGCCAATGGTATACTACGATGGCGAAGAAATTTGTGAACGGCTTGCTAATAATCGGCGCAGTGCAAAAAAAGCTTTTCTGAAAATCAAGGATGATCCAAGAATAACCAAAGTAGGAAAATTCATCCGGATGACCAGTATTGATGAATTACCCCAGCTCTTTAATATTATTAAAGGAGATATGTCGATTGTAGGTAACCGTCCCCTGCCCCTTAACGAAGCTGAAGCATTGACAAAAAAGAAATGGAGCCGCCGTTTCAGAGCTGCTGCAGGCTTAACCGGCCTCTGGCAAGTGGAAAAACGTGGAAAAAAAGGAACAATGTCTGAAGAGGAAAGATTTGCGCTGGATAATTATTATGCAGAACACAATTCATTCTGGAATGACATAAAGCTAATTTTTAGAACGTTTACAATATTCATTCAAAAAGAAAATGTCTAAGAATTCGATAAAAATCAACAAGTGGATATGAAAACAAGATGCTCACTTTTTTTGGTTATTTTTCTCTTGAATTCTCCACTGTTTTTTTTTGGACAAGGATTTTTTAAAAGTGGAAACGCCCAGGATTCATCAGTGACCTTCAACCCGTTTGTGGATGATATCACATTACGCATTCCTCCCCTCGAAGACCTGATTGACTCTGCCATTGTAAACTCCCCGCTTCTGAGATCACAGGATGCAGATATTGCCATTTGGAAATATAAAATTAAAACAGCAAAAAGGGAATGGATGCAAAATTTCTACATCGATGGATTGTTACAAAAGGATTATTGGTTTTCCGGAACAGATAATTCTGGTTCATCTAGTGACAATGTAATAATAGGAAATATTATGCAATCCACCCAAAATAGTGATCGGGCCTTGGTTAGCGTAAGCCTTCGTTTACCTATGGATGATTTTTGGGACAGGAAAAACAGAATTAAAACCGCAACGAAAGAGGTTGAAAAATCGATGGCTATCAGGGACAATCAAATCATTGAATTGCGAAAATTAATTATTGTACAATATAACCAGTTAATTGTTAACCAGCGTATTCTGAAAATTGCAAATGAAAACATATATGCCCAGGCGCTGCAAAAGGAAATGGGAGATAAAGAATTTTTAAACGGGCAAATAACCTTGTATGAGTTAGCATATATTAATGAAATGTACCGTAAAGCAGTTACTGACTTTGAAGAATCCCGGTTCGCCTTCTACAATGCCTACATGCTCCTTCAGGAGTTTGCCGGTATCAAGTTTAATGTAATAAATAAAATAGATTAATGAAAGTTATTTATTTCATAAAATTACTTCAGCGACACATTATATTATTGATTCTGGTCCCTTTGATTATTGCTACTGTTGTATTCATTCTTACAAGGAAAAGTCAATGGTCATACAGTTCTGAAACCACAATATATACCGGCGTTACATCTGGCTATTCTGTGCAACAGCAAGCCAATGTCGATTATATGGTAACCGCCGCTTTGTTCGACAATCTGATCAACCTTATCAAATCAAGGCAAACCCTTGAAGAAGTTTCTGTTAGTTTGCTTGCACAACATCTTCTACTGGATCATTACGATCCACGATATATTTCCAAAGAAAATTATGATGAGCTGCTTGCAAAAGTTCCATCCGATATAATTGATATCGTAAAAAAAGCAAAACGAAGCGATAAACGATATTACCGCCCTCCCACAAAACAATCTTCCAGCCTTGATACATCACTCTACAAAAACGATTTACAGGATGAGATAGCAGAATATTCTGAATCCCATTCCCGGTTAAACAGAACGAAAAAATTTCATGTTGTCAGGAGTGGTGAAACAATGTACTCTATTGCCAAAACAAATGGGTTACGTGTTGACGAATTAATGTCTTATAATAATTTAAGAGGAAATGACATTTCGGTCGGACAAAAATTAATAGTCAATAACAGAGAAGATTTACCGGAAGCCTCGCCCACACCTGAGCAAACCTTTGATCCGGAACCCTCCCCTGCCTCCCAATCTCTCGTTGGAGACTCAATTTCACGTATAACAGATGCTTTTACCAGCAGCGATACTCTGATCTCCTTGACACGGGGAACCCAGAGTACCTCTTCCTCTGCTTTTGACAGAATCGTTAAGCTGCTGCTTGCCTACGGACACCAAAACGATTACAACTTTATATATAAATTGTGGAGTTCCCAGGACGACAGGTTTTACAGTATTAAAGCCCTTTCAACAGTTGGTATATTCCGGATCCAGAGCAGTGACCTTGTAAAGCTTACATACACAAACCCCGACCCGGGTATATGTCAGCAGACCCTCATTTTTTTGACGCGGATTTTTATAGTTAATTATAAACTCCTGAAGCAAAATCAAACAGATGCCGTTATCCAGTATTTTAAACGTCAATTGGAAAATGCTGCACGCAGGTTGAAAAAAGCCGAGACTGAATTGCTGGACTTTAATGAACGAAATAATATTATCAACTACTACGAACAAACAAAAATTATCGCAATAACCAAGGAAGAACTTGATGTTTCACTTCAAAACAAACAGATTGCATTTGCCTCGTCTGATGCCGCGATAAAAATCATTGAAAAAAAACTGGAAACACATGCCAAACTTTCGCTAAATACCAGCGCTATACTTCGTTTACGTAACGAATTGTCTGAAACAACAATGCAAATTGCAAATATAGAGATCGATCTTGGAAACGATTCTGCAACAATACTGCAACTTGCCAGTCTTAAATCGAGGGTTGAGAATATAAAACAAGCTATAAAAGACAATATCGACCGTCTTTACGTGGTGACAAACAGCGTGGAAGGCCTGCCTACAAAAGAGTTGTTGGATGCCTGGCTTAAAAATGTCATTGCTTACGAAGAGAGTAAAGCAGCATTCAGGGTTCTGGCCGAGCGGAAAAAATATTTTCAACATGTTTACGAAGTTTTCGCCCCTCTTGGCGCTGAATTGAAAAGGATGGAACGGCTGATCGGCGTTAATGAAAGTGAGTTTTTACAACTCCTGCACGATTTAAACCTCGCTAAACTCCGTCAACAGGATGATGAATTAAGAACCAATATAAAGGTTGTTGATGCGCCATACTACCCGTTGAACCCTATTCGTTCAAGAGCGCTTATGCTTGTACTCCTTGCTGCAATTGTCGGCTTTGTGCTGGTTGTAGCCATTCTGCTTGCAATGGAGTTCTTCGACACAACCATTAAAACACCGGAAAGGGCCGAACGATTTATCAAACTTAAAGTCGCTGGCGTCTATCCACAGATAATTAAGCAAATATATGCTGTTGATATTGGCTTCATTATTCCAAGGCTTGTTGAAATTCTGGCCCAAAACGTTAAACTGACCTTAGTCAGGGCAAATGTGGACCAACATATAAAACCAGTGATGATCCTGCTCTTCAGCACACGTGATGCAGAAGGAAAGACAAGTATAGGAAGAGAACTTAGCCGGAAACTTAAATCATTTGGTGAAAACGTACTGTTTTTGAACTATATCAAAGAAATTGAAGGAAACCCCTTCTACATGACGGGAGGAGAACTGATACCCCCTACCGATGATGAAATTCAGTACTCGATAAAAGAGAATTTCTTTGAAACAAAAGACCTGTTATCATTAATGGTTGGGTATGAACATATTGATTTGGAAAGCTTTGACTACATTTTTGTCGAAATCCCTTCATTGATTAATAATCCATACCCACTGGAATTCATCCGGCAATTTGATCTTTCCCTGCTCATAACCAGGGCTAACCGTTCATGGACCGATGCTGATAATTCAGCCTTGAATGCTTTTATTCCACTATTCAAGCATGCTACTCAAATCGTTCTTAACGGGGTTGAATTGCTATACCTGGATGCCATATTTGGAGAACTTCCCCGCCATAGATCGAAATTCAGAAGAACAATGAAACAGATTTTGACTTTCCAGTTTCATGAAAAGAATACTCCCTAGATTGAAAAAGACTCTTTCAAAATTAGTCAATGATCTGAACTTTCTATCCTTAGCGGCTAATTTCTCTACAGCCATTATGGGTCTTTTGTCATTTATGATCCTGATGCGTATGCTATCAATTCCGGATTTCGGTAAATGGGTTTTGTTTACCGCTCCTGCCTCGCTAATTGATATGATGCGTTTTGGACTAAGTAAAGAGGCCCTGGTGAGATTTTTATCATCTCCTACCGTGTCCGACAGAAAGTACTACCTCGGTTCCAGCTGGGCTATCGGACTCTTGATTCTGATCCCGCTTACAGTTATCCTGTGGAGTTTAACATTCATTATCCCCGAAGCCCTGAATAACAGCGGTTATGATGTTTTTTGTTATTGGTATCCGGTATTGGCATTGATTAACCTGCCGTGGAATTACTCTTGGACAATCTTTCAGGCTGAACTGAATTTTAAGAAAATTTTCTGGATCCGTTTTTTTAACCTCTGCTCTTTTCTGATAATTATTTTCATCTCATACTTCCTTTTTAAAATTGATATTACTGTGGTCGTAATTATTTACTTACTTACAAATTTTGCAACCTCAGCATTCTGCCTTGTAAAAAAATGGACCGGAATTGAATTTATCAAATATATATCATTTGCAAAAATGAAAGAGGTACTGAGATATGGCCAGTTTTCAATGGGCACCAAAGTCGGCAGCAGCCTTCTGAAAGGAGCTGACAGCTTTATTATCTCTTTTAGCGCGTTTTGCGGTCCGATTGGTGTTGCATTATACGCAATACCTTTAAAATATGTCGAACTCATCGAAATTCCTCTTATAAGCTTTGCGACTACCGCTTTTCCCAAATTGTCAAAAGCTAGCCTTGATAATGACCAGAATCGTTTCCGTGATATTTTTTATTCCTATACGGGAATAGTCGTTTTCCTGTTTATTGGTATAGCCATAATTAGTCTTTTCCTGAATAAATATTTTATTCTGATTATCGGAGGCAGTAAATATATCGAATCGCTAACCGCACTTTCATACGTCATGGTAGTGTTTATCATATATTGTACTTTATTGCCACTTGACCGTTTTACCGGAGTCGCCCTGGACAGTTTAAATAAACCACAGCGAAACTTTCAGAAAGTCTTGTATATGACTACCGCCAATATCCTTGGCGATATATTTGCTGTATTCGGAATGCATTGGCTGTTTCCCGAACTGCCCGTAACCACCTTGCTGTTATTTGTTGCCCTGGCATCCATCGTATTTTCCCTAATCGGTATTTTTGTTGGTTACAGGTTCTTGCGACAGGAAATCGAAATCTCCTTTTGGGAAATATTCAGGAAAGGATATATTTTTTACAAAGAAAATGCAATTCGACTTTTAGTGAAAAAATCGAAATTCAAATATTTTTCATAATTTTAAGTGTGAATCAGGCTAACCCATTTCTCTCCAAAACAGGCGCCGAACGCCTTAAAGATCCATTCTTGATCGGATCCATGCTAGTAATGGCTGTTGGAATCGGGTATGTTATTGCAAAAGGCGGGTTAACCGTGGCTTCTGCATTGATGGTTTTACCATTTATGGTTTATGCCCTTAACCGGTTGATAATAAAACCTGAAATCGGACTCACCTTTGCATTTATTATCAACTTCATCCTGATGGGGTTGACCCGGTATTTGCCTATTAGGCTGGGATATGTAATGGACATCACTCTAATCGTGATTTACATAGCTGTGTTCTTCCATTATTTTGATAAAAAATTTCCTCTCAAATCCTTAAAATTAGACCTGATCTTATTATCGGCTATTTGGTTTGCATATATATGTCTGGAATTTTTTAATCCTGAAGCCATTAGTAAAGCCGCTTGGTTCTCTGCATTTCGCGGAATAGGATTTTATATGATCCTGACTATACCCTTGGTTTTTATGCTGTACAGTACACCACGCCATCTCGATAAATTTCTGATGATTTGGGGTATATTCTCTATTCTTGCCTCAATTAAAGCATGGATGCAAATAAATATCGGGCCCGATCAATGGGAACAAAGATGGCTTGATGAGGGTGGAGCCGTTACCCATGTTCTCCTTGGTAACCTTCGGGCTTTTTCGTTTTATACTGATGCCGGACAGTTTGGAGCAGCCCAGGGACAAATTGGATTAATTGCCTCTATCCTGATGATGAATGAAAAAAATATCAAGAAACGTATTTTCTGGATAGTTGTTATGATTGCCGGTTTTTATGGAATGTCAAGCTCCGGTACCCGGGGCGCTATTTTTGTTCCTTTGGGAGGACTATTTCTTTACATGATATTACGTAAGAATATAAAGGTAATTTTTATTGGGGGCATAGTATTGCTGATTTTTTATTCATTCTTCCGGTATACATATATTGGCAATACCAATTATCAGATTTATCGTATGCGAACGGCATTCAGACCTGAAGAAGATGCCTCGTACCTGGTCCGTATTGCCAATCAAAAGCTGATTGAGGAATATTTGAAAACCAGACCTTTCGGAGGAGGTATTGGCCATGCCGGAAACAGGGCATTACAATATACACCCGATACCTTCCTTGCAAATACAGCCACGGATAGCTGGTTTGTTATGATTTGGGCTGAAAACGGTATTGTCGGATTGTACTTGCACCTGTTTGTTCTTGGATTTATCATTGGAAAGGGATCTTTTATTTGTATGTATGAATTAAAAAATCCTGAAATATTCGTTAAAATTGGAGCGCTCTTATCCGGGATTTTCGGTATAATAGTGGCTAGTTACGGAAATTCAGTCCTTGGGCAGTTCCCAACCGGTGTTTTGATATATGCAAGTATGGCCTATGTGTTCATTGCTCCGGAATTGGAGAAACAATTAGCCGAAAAGTCAAGTGGAATGCAACCTGAATTATCAGATAAAAAAATATAATGGAAGGCGTTGTTGTTCATATGGTCATTGGTCTAATCCTTTTCACTCCCATTGGATTCATTACGGCATTATATCAACATAGAAAAGCTGAATCCAAAGCAAAAGAAGAGGAACAAAAACGTTTAAATGAACAAGGATTTTCATAAATAAAAGGTTGTCATATAAATTACATGATTAAATATCAGACATTATGACCGGGAAATCACTTTCCACTTTTCCATTGGTCTCCATCATTACGGTAAATTGGGATCAGCCTGAAATTACCTGTGATCTGATTAAATCTCTATCCTTTATTACCTATCCTTCCATTGAAATTATTGTAGTTGATAACGCATCGCCTTCGAAAAATCCTGATATAATTATTGAAACATACCCCTATATCACTTTAATTAAAAGTGATCAAAACCTTGGATTTGCAGGAGGTAACAACATTGGCATCAGAGTAGCCAAAGGGAAATACCTTTTACTGATAAATAACGATACAGAAGTTGATCCCGGATTCCTGGAACCACTCATCAGCAAGTTGGAGAACAACCCTGATATTGGTGTTGTAAGCCCGAAAATCAGATATTTTTTCCATCGTGATACTATCCAGTATGCCGGGTTTACACCTATCAACCCTATAACGATACGTAATAGTGGGATTGGGTTTAACGAAATTGACAGTGGGCAATATGATTCAGATTCTCAGACAAATTACGCGTTTGGGGCAGCTATGGTCATCCCAATGAAGGTGTTGAAGGAGGTAGGGTTAATGGCCGACATTTTTTTCCTATACTATGAAGAGATGGATTGGATGCAACGTATCAAGGATGCAAAATACAAGATCTTTTACGTTCACAACTCATTGGTATTTCATAAAGATTCAATCACTACCGGAACAATGAGCCAGTTGAAAATTTTTTATCTGAATCGTAACAGATTGCTTTACATGCGTCGAAATGTTCATGGTTGGAAAGCCCTCGCATCTGTGCTGTACCAATTAATAATTGCTATACCCAAAAACCTGTCTGTTTTTCTTTTGAAGGGACAATTTAAACTTTGTTTTGCATATGCCAATGCCATGTTCTGGCATTTAAAGAATTTATTTAACCCGGAATTGCATAAAAGCCCTCGCCTTGACTGAAAATGATTACCGAAACAAATAGTACCAGTCTGTATGGCACGAAAACACTATCCTCTCGTTTCTATTGTCTCGGTCAACTACAACGGATCAGAGGATACTTGTGAATTTATTGAATCTCTGACTAAAATTTCTTATCCGAATATTGAAATTATCATCATCGACAATGCCTCCCCTTCCGATAATCCGAAAATTATTAAGCAACGTTTTCCATCTGTGATACTCTACGAGAGTATCATCAATTATGGTTTCGCCGGAGGCAATAACCAGGGCATAATGCGGGCGCGAGGTGATTACGTGCTGCTGTTGAATAATGATACGATTGTTGAAAAAGGATTCCTTGAACCACTTGTTGACAAATTGGAATCTGATAAAACCATTGGCGCTGTCAGCTCCAAACTTCATTTTTATTACGATCGCAAAATTATCCAGTACGCCGGCTATACACCTATTAACCATCGTACAATGCGCAATTTTTCAATAGGCTATAAGGAGAAAGATAAAGGCCAGTATGACCGTGATTATGAAACTTCATATGCACACGGCGCTGCAATGATGGTGCCTATGCGGGTTATTAAAGAGATCGGTTTGATGTCATACATTTTTTTTCTCTACTACGAAGAGGCCGATTGGAGTTACCGAATTAAAAATGCCGGGTATAAAATATATTATGTCCACAATTCACTTGTATACCATAAAGAATCAATATCAGTGGGAAAATTAAGCCCGATGAAAATATACTATCTCAACCGCAACCGGATTGTGTTCATGCGCAGAAATGTATTTGGTACCGATTTCATCATTGGCTTGCTTTACCAACTTTTTATTGCAATTCCCCGAAATGCCCTTAAATTTCTTGCAAAAGGCAAATTGTCATTATTTTATGCATATGTCAGGGCAATCGGTTGGCATCTGAAAAGATCAATCAGCGCCGAAATACATGATAATCCCTTTTTATAGAAACTGATTTTGTATTCGGTTTGATTTATATATAACTTTGCTTCAGAGGCATTCTGCGGATTTTTTAAAAATAAATTATCTTATGGCAAAGTATTATCTGTATCTTTTTTTCCTTGTTCTGGAAGCGGTAGTATTTTTATATTTTTTTGTTGCCGCTTTATATTTCTCAATTTTCTCAATTTCAGGACTTTTTCGATACCACCCACGTTCAAGGAAAGATGACCGTTTACGAAAGTTCGCGGTGCTAATCCCTGGATACAAGGAAGATGCCGTTATTATTGAAGTTGCAAAACAAGCGCTGGATCAGGATTATCCGCCTTCCCGGTATGAAGTAATCATAATCGCAGATTCCTTTCAGCAAACCACCCTCGATGAACTTCGCAAATTACCCATTAAGGTTGTTGAAGTATCATTTGAAATAAGTTCAAAATCACGGGCATTAAATAAAACAATGAGTGTTTTGCCTGATATTTATGATGCAGTGATCATCCTGGATGCAGACAATATCATGGCCAGAGATTTCATTACTAAAATGAACATAGCGCTTTCCAGCGGATTCGTCGCCATACAAGGCCACCGGAAAGCTAAAAACCGCAATACATCTTTCGCAGTTTTAGATTCAGTAAGCGAAGAGATTAATAACCACATTTTCCGCAAAGGGCATCGCATTATTGGGCTTTCTTCTGCCCTGATAGGAAGTGGTATGGCATTCGATTATCCAATGTTTAAAAAATACATGGCAACGATCGATTCGTTTGGTGAAGATAAAGAATTAGAAATGAAACTTTTACGGGATGGGCAATGCATAGAATATTGTGAAGAGGCATTTGTTTACGATGAGAAAGTCCAAAAATCACATGTATTTATGGTGCAGCGAACAAGATGGCTGGCCAACCAATTTATCTATGCAAGGCAATATTTCGGCTCAAGTTTAAAAGAGCTTTTTGTAAATGGGAATATTGATTATTTTGATAAGGTATTTCAACAGTTTTTACCTCCAAGAATTTTTCTGTTGGGATTTCTTTTCATCATTTCGATTGTCTCGCTTTTCCTTAATCCATTAATTATTTCAATCTGCTGGATAGCGCTCACGGTTCTTTGCAACATCACTTTGTTAATCTCTGTCCCTTTACCTTACTTCAACTGGCAGACATTTAAAGCGCTACTGGTTCTTCCGAAAGGGTTCATTTTTATGCTGGGCTCCCTATTCCGGGTTTTTAAAGCCAAACGTGGTTTCGGTCATACAGTACATACGGTTCAAAAAGGAAAAGTTCAAAATATAAATAACCGGACATGAATTCATTTCAATCAATTTTGGATATATTACAGATTCTGATATTGGCATATTTTGGTGGAGCAACATTCTATTTATTGATCTACGCTTTTGCAGGATTTTTTAATAAGAAGGATAATGTTTTTCCAATATCGCGGAATCGTCATATAAGTATTGTCATTCCGGCATTTAAAGAAGATCCCGTGATTGTTGATGTAGTTATGTCGGCGCTGAATCAGGATTATCCAACTGATTCTTTTCGTGTGATCGTAGTAGCTGATTCCTTTCAAACAGAAACTTTGCAAGCCTTGAAATTATTACCAATAGAACTTGTTGAAGCACATTTTGAATTCAGCACCAAAGCTAAATCACTGCAAATTTCACTCAATTATCTCCCCGATCAAACTGATCTGGTTCTCGTGCTTGATGCCGATAACATTATGGAAGATCATTTTTTATCTAAAATAAATATGGCTTTTGAATCTTCCTTTAAAGTAATTCAATGCCACAGGATTGCCAAAAACACAAATACTTCATTTGCCCTCCTCGATGCAATAAGCGAAGAGGTCAATAATAATATTTTCAGGAGTGGTCATCGTGCTCTTGGCATCTCATCTGCACTGATAGGCTCAGCGATGGTTTTCGATGCACTCCTGTTCAGGAAATATATCCCGCAACTAAGTGCGATCGGGGGCTTTGACAAAGAACTTGAACTTATCATTCTTCGCGAAAAAGTGAAAATTGAATATCTTCAGGATGCTTACGTATTGGACGAAAAAGTTCAGAATGCACATGTTTTTTACAAACAACGTAAACGTTGGATGTACGCACAATTTTACTTTTTTGGAAGGGATTTTATTGTTTCGATATGGCATTTACTCGCCCATCGTAACTTTGATTACTTTGATAAAACCCTGCAATTCTCCTTACCTCCGCGCGCTATGCTTTTTGGGGTACTTTTTATACTAAACATTCTGAACCTTTTTGTACCAAATCCGAATTTTCAATATTGCTGGTTAGGTATTTTAATCATGATTATTTTTACCCTGCTCATATCAATTCCAAAAAAATTCTATACCATCAAAACCCTCAAAGCACTGATTTCGTTTCCGAAAGTTTTCTTCCTGATGATACTCATACTTTTAAAATTAAGAGGTGGCAACAAAGAATTCATTCATACAGAACACAGTTATAGTAATGGTAACCAAACAAAACCAGGAAGATGAAAATTGGAATTGAAGGTCAACGGCTTTTCCGTCAAAAAAAACATGGAATGGATATGGTTGCCCTGGAATTAATCAGAAACCTGCAGAAAATTGATAAAACAAATGAATTTTTCGTTTTTGTGAAAAATGATGTCGACCGTTGTCTCGACAGTACTCCAAATTTCAATATTGTGGAGGTGGCCGAGGCGCCTTATCCCATTTGGGAGCAGATTAACCTGCCTGCTGCCGCAAAAAAAGCCAACTGCGATATCCTGCATTGTACCAGCAATACAGCTCCTGTTTTCACTTCTGTTCCACTTATTATCACATTACACGACATAATTTACATGGAAAGCCTGAGTGTTTTGAAAAAAGGATTCACTCCTTATCAGAAATTCGGCAACATGTACCGAAGATTTGTCGTTCCACAAGTTGTTCGAAAAAGCGCCAGGATCATTACTGTTTCCGAGTTTGAAAAAAAACGTATTGGTGATTTTTTTCATGTGGATGATCAAAAGCTGAAAGCAATATATAATGGTGTTAGTGAACATTTCAAACCAATTTCCGATAAAGAATATCTGAGCCAGATAAAAACCAAGTATAATCTGCCAGATAAATTTTTCTTCTTCTTTGGCAACACCGATCCTAAAAAGAATACGCCCGGAGTACTTAAAGCGCTTTCACTTTTTCTCAATTCCTCAGAAGAAAAAATTCCCCTGGTCATGCTTGATTTTGATCGGAATGAGCTAAATAAAATCATCAGCGAAATAGGTGATACGGCCCTGAATGATTACATTAAACTCACAGGTTATGTGCCCAATAATGAATTGCCTGCATTGTATTCACTGAGTACGATTTTCCTCTATCCTTCACTTCGCGAAAGTTTTGGCATCCCCATGCTGGAGGCAATGGCCTGTGGGATTCCTGTAATAACATCTAACACGAGTTCCATGCCAGAGGTCGGCGGAGAGGCGGCATTATTCATTGACCCATTTAAACCCGAAGAGATAACTGCTTCCATGAAAAGACTTCTTTCAGACAAATCTCTTTGCGACACACTTATTTTGAAAGGATTTGAGAACGCACGCAGGTTTTCATGGAAAACTATGGCTGAAAACGTGCTCAACCTTTATCTGGAAGTTGAAAAAAAATGATATAATTGAAAAATCAGATAATATGGATATTGTAATAACCGGGTTACAGGCTTTTGATAGTGACATTGGAAGCAACTGCATCAATCTTGCTCTTGAATTTGCAAAACATAATCGGGTTCTTTACGTGAACTACCCTATGGACCGGTTAACAGCTTACAGAGAGCGAAACGACCCGAAACTGCATAAAAGGAAAAAAATGCTCAAAGGGGAACTGGAAAATCTGATAAAAATTCAGGATAATTTATGGAGTTTTTATCCAAGAACTATGCTTGAATCAATTAGTCAGATTCCTTATAATTCTTTATTCGATTTCTTTAACAAAATAAATAACAAGCGATTCGCAAAGCAAATTTCATGGGCCATTGAGAAACTCGGATTCAAAAATTTCATTATTTTCAATGACAGCGATATGTTCAGAAGTTTTTATCTGAAAGAATATTTAAGACCGGATATGTATATCTATTATTCACGCGATAATATGATTGCTGTTGATTGGTGGAAGACTCAGGGTATACGAATTGAGGCTGAACTAATCCGTAAATCCGATCTCGCCGTTGCCAATTCTGTTTATCTGGCAAAGTACCTCAAAAAGTTCAACCCCCAATCCTATTATGTAGGCCAGGGCTGCGATGTGAGTGCCTTCGATATGAACCTGATCGAATCAGTTCCTGAAGATATTCAGAAAATTAAAAAGCCTGTTATTGGCTATATCGGTGCTCTTTTTACCCTTCGGTTGGATATTGAAATTATTACTCACCTTGCAAAACAGCGCCCCGAATGGTCAATCGTTCTTGTTGGACCAGAAGATGATAACTTTAAAAATAGCGAACTGCATCAGTTGAGCAACGTCCATTTTCTTGGAAGTAAAAAACCGTCAGAATTGCCCTTGTACTTATCTACATTTGACGTTGCTATCAACCCGCAGATTCTTAATGAAGTAACAATCGGGAATTATCCCCGGAAAATTGATGAATACCTTTCAATGGGTAAGCCTGTTGTTGCAACCAGGACAGAGGCAATGCAGGTATTTGAAGACTTCACCTACCTGGCAAATACAAAGGAAGAATATTTGTCGCTGGTCGAACGTGCTATGAAAGAAAACACGCCTGAACTAGCCAAATCGCGTGAGAAATTTGCCCGCGGGCATACCTGGGAAGCCAATGCCAATGAAATATACTCAGCAATGGAACTCGTTAAAAGCAGCTCTCCCCAACCTAAAGAGCAAAATTCAGGGTCATTACTTTCAAAACTCAAGTCAAATCCCAGAATTAAAAAATTCCTGCTCTGGATGCTCATTCCAAATAATCAGGCACGCCCCAGGCTTTGGGTAAAGTTGTTTATAAACCCAATCAAGCATAAAAAGGGAAAGCATTCAACAATACGCCGGCGAACGAGGATGGATGTTTTCCCATTTAATGATTTCAGAATCGGAAATGATTCGACCATTGAGGATTTTTCAACGATAAATAATGGCGTCGGCCATGTAATTATTGGCGACCGTACACGAATCGGAATGAGCAACGTGATAATTGGGCCGGTAACAATTGGGAATGATATTATGTTTGCCCAAAATATTGTGCTTTCAGGGTTAAATCATGGATATGAAGATATTGATATTCCTCCAAGCAAACAAAAAACAACCATGGCTGAAATAGTGGTCGAGGACGAGGTTTGGATTGGCGCAAATGCAGTTATTGTTGCCGGAGTGAGAATCGGAAAACATTCAGTAATAGCTGCAG
The DNA here is from genome assembly GCA_037137455.1 of Bacteroidota bacterium. Lineage (GTDB taxonomy): Bacteria > Bacteroidota > Bacteroidia > Bacteroidales > FEN-979 > CAIVAT01. Next base: position 37,883 of record JBAXKG010000007.1, on the reverse strand, counting down.
GCAGCATCGTTACGAAAAGCGTACCACCATACTCCATCGTTGGTGGTAACCCTGCCAAACTGTTAAAGCAATATAATGCAGAAACTAAAGCCTGGGAAAGGAAATAACGATGGTCACACTAAAAATTATTTTTTGGACTTTTCTGCTGTTGGTTTTTTATTCATATATCGGATATGGCATTTTACTGCTTCTCCTGGTTAAAATGAAGGAGATGTTTGCAAAAAAAGATATCATGGTGGAAATAGAAGATTATGAGCCAGAAGTGACTTTATTTGTTACAGCCTTTAACGAAAAAGATTTTGTTGATCTGAAACTTAAAAATTCCTTTTCATTGGATTATCCGAAGGAAAAAGTCAGGTACGTTTGGATTACCGATGGATCAGATGACGGAACACCTGATTTATTGCGCAAATACGAAGGGGTTGAAGTTTATCATCAACCTGAACGTGCCGGTAAAATTGCTGCAATGAACCGTGGGATGAAATTCGTTAAGACACCGGTTGTGATTTTTTCGGATGGGAATACTATGCTCGGAAGTGAATCCATTCGCCGGATTGTCAAACTCTTCAGAAATCCTAAGGTTGGTTGCGTTTCAGGGGAAAAACGTATTTTCTTAAAAAACACTTCCGCGGCCACTGAGGGCATTTACTGGAAGTATGAGTCGAAACTGAAACAGTTGGATGCCCGGTTGTACTCAGTAGTGGGCGCCGCAGGAGAATTATTTGCCCTACGAACTGAACTGTTTAGTCCGATTGAAAAAGACACTTTACTTGACGACTTTATTATCTCCCTTCGAATTGCCGAACAGGGATATATAATACAATATGACCCTGAAGCTTATGCCATCGAAAATCCTTCTGCCAACGTAAAAGAAGAACTAAAGCGTAAAATAAGAATCTCAGCAGGAGGTATCCAGTCAATAATCAGGCTAAAAGAGCTGCTGAATCCTTTCAAATACGGTATTCTTTCATTTCAGTATATCTCACATCGCGTGTTGCGTTGGACACTTGCTCCTTTAGGTTTGCCAATTATTTTTTTGTGCAATCTGGCTATCTCGTTTTTAACCGGCATCTTTGATTTTTCAAATATTTATACATGGTTTTTCTGGGGACAAATTCTTTTTTATACCATTACTATATTGGGGTGGTACCTTGAAGAAAGAAAAATTAAGATTAAAATATTTTACGTTCCATATTATTTCTTTATTATGAACCTTGCAGTCTATCTGGGCTTTTTCAGATATATAAAAAAACAACAATCTGTTAATTGGGAACGTGCGAAAAGAGGATAACTGAAGCAATATGATAAATATGTTCATTTTCCGAACATTTATAACGATTTCAACGGGTATCGTACTGATGATGACTGCCTGTACCGGGTTTACTCAGACCAGGAATTGCAAATTCCAATTCGATTCAACAGTAACTATTATCAATGGCCAAACAAATGCATCCGGTGTCAGACCAGGTGATACGATCTGTCTGCAAAAAGGACAAAAATTCTTTTTGCTTGTAACGTACCTGCATGGTACAAAATTAAACCCCATAGTCATTCAAAATACCGATGGATTGGTTTCGATTCTTGAAAGTTCTATTTATGGCGTTAAATTTGATTCCTGCTCCTACCTTAAATTCTCTGGTGCGGGAGTTGATGCATTGCAGTACGGGATATTAGTTGATAGCCCGGCGGGGGTTGGTCTTTCAGTAGACGGTTTAAGTACAGATATTGAGATCGAAAGGGTGGAAATCAGCAACACAGGCCAAAGTGGAATAATTGCCAAAACTGATCCAAACTGCCAGTTTACATCGACCCGTGAAAAATTCACCCTTAGAAATTTAAAAATCCACGATACCTTTATTCATGATATCATGTATGAAGGAATGTATCTGGGCAGTTCAAAGTACAAAGGGCAGACGATAAGTTGCGGTAGTACAGATACAACTGTTCTGCCTCACCTTTTGCGGGGCATCGAAATTTATAACAACGTGGTTCAGGAAACCGGATGGGATGGCATCCAGGTTAGTTCGGCAGATTCAGGATGTTACATTTATGACAACGTGATTTTGAGTGACAGCAAGTCGGAATATTATTATCAAATGTCGGGAATTATGGTCGGGGGCGGAACACAGGGCAATATATTTAACAACACCATTAAAGATGGGAAAGGCGATGGCATAGAAGTAATTTCCCTGGGAATCCAAAAAATTTATAACAACTTAATAGTTAACGCGGGATCAACCTTTAAACCAGACCAAAATTATTCTCCCTACCTGAAGTATGGAATATATATCGGGGCAGAATATACTTCTCCGGCAAATACAAATATAATCCTGTTCAATACGATCATCTCGCCAAAAAGCTATGGAATACGGTTTGATGACACCCAAAGCACAAAGAACTTCATTTCAAACAACATCATTGTAAACCCCGGCTCTTTTCCTTCAGAGGGCGAAAATGCCTATATCAACCTGGGTTCACCATCGATACAGATAACTATTTCAAATAATATCAAAACATTGGATATTTTTTCTGTTGATTTTGTCAACCATTCTGAAGGAAACTATGATTTAAAACGTAGCTCACCGGCTGTAAATAGCGCTTCAGCTATTGAAGGGTTTAATCTTAATTTCGATTTATCAAACAGGGTACGTCCGTTTGCTTCGTTTTTTGACATCGGAGCGTTCGAATGCCAGGATTCATCGTTGCTCAATGTAATAGAATATGAAAATTCCGAAGAATTAATGCTGAAGGTCTTCCCCAATCCTTCTTATAGTGATTTCAACATATCGTATGTACTATTAAAACAGTCAGAAATTACGATAAGCATAGCTAATTGTGAAGGAAAAAATATATTAACAAAAAAATCTGGAAAAATGCTGCCCGGAAAGTTTAAATTTGTCGTCAGGGGAGATTTTTTAATTCCGGGAATATATACACTTTCTGTTCAATCCGGTACAATTTCACATACCGCAAAACTAATAAAGATAAACCATTAAAATTCAATGCTATGAAAAGTGCATTAAAAAATCTGATACCTTTTTGGCTTGGCAGGAAGTTGAGGGGTGGTTATCAAAAAATCAGTGGATTCTTTTACTCCGGTGACTCCTATTATTGTCCCTATTGCAAGAGATCATTTCGCAAGTTCTTACCTGGCGGATCGGATCTTCCTGTACTCTATGAGAAACAGATTGTTGGAGCCGGATACAGGCAAAACAATGTTTGCCCTCGTTGCTACTCATTAGACAGAGACAGACTTGTATATCTTTACCTTCATGAGAAGTCGACTATTTTCACCTCACCGGTAACATTATTTCACGTGGCCCCCGAAGGTTGCTTACGGGCATTACTTGATTCTATTTCCAATGTCAACTACGTTCCGGGTGTAAAATATCTTGAAGGCTATTATTATGCGCGTCAAACCAACCTTTTGGATATCACATTCATCCCTTATGATGATGAAACATTCGATGTTATCATTTGTAATCATGTACTTGAACATATACTTGATGATGCATTAGCTATCAGAGAACTTTACCGTGTACTGAAACCTGGTGGATGGGCTATTCTGCAAGTTCCGATTTCTAAAATATTAGAAAAAACTTTTGAAGATCCGACAGCAATTGATCCGGAGACCCGGGAACGTGTTTTTGGCCAGTTTGATCACGTACGAATTTATGGACAGGATTATAAAAGCCGTCTTGAAAAGGGTGGTTTTATTGTAAAAATATTTAATCCGACAAAAGAAAAATGGTTAGACAATATTCATCAATATGCAATTAATCCTGACGAAGATTTATATGTTGTTTATAAATAGCTAACCGCATGCAAAGTACAATTATCTTATTATCTATTTTACTTCTTGCACTTTTCGTTTGCCTGGCGTTTGTTTTTATATTCATCAAAAAAAATCGACAAGTATCTGATTTATTAGCAACTAAGAGCGCCGAGCTTGATAAAACAATTACCCATATTGAAGAACTTAAAGAATCGATTGAAACGACAGTTCAGGAGAGAATACGATCAATTAAGGAGGACTACGAAGCGGACGAAAAAGTTGATTTCACCCTAAAACGGGCTTTGAAACGGTCGGAGGAATCAAACTTTATGAAGAATGCATTTCTTTCGAATATCAGTCATGAAATCCGTACTCCGTTAAACAACATCATAGGTTTTTCAAGCTTGCTTGAAGCTGAAATATCATTGATTGAGAACAAGGAATTATTTGATTACGCAAGGGCTATTTCAGAAAGTGGTGACAGGTTGCTTCATTTGCTGAACAATATCATTGATATCAGCAAACTTGAGGCAAACGATATGCAGGTAATGTTAAAACCATGCGATATAAATACTATCGTGGCGAATGCAACCCAGTTATATATATTCAAAGCCAACGAGCAAAAACTGAAATTGAATTTAAAGACCAATGAGGTTCCTTCTGCATATGTCGATGAAAAAGGGTTGACTAAAGTTATCAGCGCTATTGTTGAAAATGCAATAAAATTTACACAAAATGGGTTTATAAATGTTTCGACTGAATTTATTAAAGAAAAGGATGAGATCTGTATCAGGGTAAAAGATACGGGTACAGGTATTGACCCTTCTTATCTGCCAGTAATATTCGATCCATTCAGGCAGGAAAGCCTTGGATATTCTAATGAGTCGCAAGGTGCAGGCTTGGGATTGCCACTGGCAAAAAGCCTTGTGGAATTGATGCGGGGGCGAATTGATATCGAATCTGCTAAAGGGATCGGCACAACTGTCACCATCTTTTTCCCTCCCGAAAAAGCAAGCACAGATGATCAGTTTAAAAAAGAACCATCGCGAAAACAAAAATTCAAAACATTACAAGGCCTCGAAATTTTCATTGTCGAAGATGACCTTATGAACAAAATTGTACTGTACGAGATGACAAAATCACTTGGTAACGTTGTGACATCAATCAATGGGGATGAAACAATGAAAATAATGGAGCAAACTTACAAGGATGGAAAAATCTTCGACATTATGCTTTTTGATATAAACCTTCCTCCTCCATGGGACGGAATCCGTTTGATGCAGGAAATAAGAAAAAAATGGAAGGAATATAAGGTAATCCCTTTCGTAGCACAAACGGCTTATGCCATGGCCGGGGATAAAGAAAAGCTTCTTGAAGCCGGATTTGATGACTATATATCCAAACCAATCAACCAGCAGGAATTGTACTCTATCATTAAAAATCAATTGAATAAATTATAAAATGGAAGACTTGCAAGGGAATAAAGAAGGTTTTGTTACTATCGAAGAGCATGAAAAAGTACGCAATGCCCTTATAAAAGCAAAACAGGAAGCAGAAAATGCCAACAGATCAAAAACCATGTTTCTGGCAAATATGAGCCACGAAATCAGGACCCCAATGAACAGTATCATTGGCATTTATAATGTTTTAAACCAAACAGAACTTACCAGTGAGCAACGCGATTTTTTGGAGATTATTAATATTTCCAGTGTAAACCTGCTCACCATTATCAATGATATCCTGGATTTGTCGAAAATTGAAGCAGGCCAGTTGAAATTAGACCAGAAGCCATTCTTCCTGCAGGAAGAGATTTATCAGGTTATAAAACTTTTATCAATTAAAGCAAAAGGAAAAGGTATTGATCTTTTTTCAAAGATCCAATCAACGGTTCCAACTTGTGTAATTGGTGATCCGGTGAGATTAAAGCAGATACTGATCAACCTCACTAATAATGCAATAAAATTCACAAATCAAGGACATGTTTTGGTAGCTGTTGAAACCATAGATCTTAAAAGTAATAGTTTCGATAAAAACAGAGAATTTATTCCTGACGATCTAAAAGATCGTGCCAATTTGAATCCAGAATCCGTATTATTGAAATTTGAAGTTATTGATACCGGAATAGGCATCTCTCCTGAAGAACAAGTAAGCTTGTTTAATGATTTTGCCCAATTGGAAAATCCGTTGGTCAAACAATTTGAAGGAACAGGTTTAGGACTTTCGATCTCCAAAAATCTCACTCGTATGATGAATGGGAAAATAGGTGTTCAAAGCGAAAAAGGTCATGGATCGAACTTTTGGTTTTCATTGTTATTAGAAAAGGGAGATGATGAACTGCTTGCCAATGAGCGGCTCGGAAGAATATCTCAAAAAAAAGTACTGAAACCACTTTCCATATTGCTTGTTGAAGACAATCTTTTAAATCAAAAATTTGCAATGACAAGCCTCGTGCGTGCCGGTCATCACGTTGAACTTGCTGAAAACGGAAAAATTGCGGTTGAAAAATTTAAAAATTCTCATTACGATCTGATCCTTATGGATATCGCTATGCCAATTATGGATGGGATTGAAGCAACGCGTGTGATCCGTGAATTGGAAACAGCAGGGTCAAATAGAATAAAGATCGTGGCGGTAACAGCCCATGTGATGGTTACTGACCGTGAAAAATGTTTAGCTGCCGGAATGGACGAATATATTGCAAAACCCTACCGCCCATTTGAATTAATATCGATACTTGAAAGCCTTGATTGGGAATGATCAGAGTGACTAATTTTTAATAAACATATACTCTGCTGCTTCATTTCCCTTTAATATTCTCATAATATAGGCGCCTTTTGGCAAATCGGAGATAGTAATTTTATTGAGGATATCGAAATATCTTTTCTTGCTGACAATAATCCCGTTATAATTAAATATTTGGACATCAAGCGGCTCTGCTTTGGCTGATTTTGCTTGAAGATATATTTCCATGGTTGCAGGGTTTGGATATACTGTATATGCCTTAGCCAGCGAATTTTCTTCCATTCCCGGACAAAGTGCAAATTTAATTCGGGCAAAATCTTTAGAGGCACACCCGTCTTTTGTAACGTAAATCCAAATCTGAAAAATACCAATTCCATATCCGGTTGAATCGACCATGATAATTGGTTCGGTTTTACCATTTGACCATTGGTAGTTGTCGAAACCAGCGCCTGCGTTCAAAACAATTATGTTTCCGGCACATATGGTTGTATCGGGTTGGGGCAAAATATGCGGAAGATCATAAACCATAACCTTAACCGTGTCGGTAGCGCTACATCCTGTTGGATCAGTATAGGTGTACCAAACTTTACTCATTCCGATATTAGCTCTCTCAGGAAAAAACTGATTCCCAAAAAGCCCAGACGTGGCATCCAGGATTCCGCCGAAAGGAGTGCCATATATTGTTGCAGCCCAGTCATTTACGCAATAAGCCTGGGCCAAGCCATGCAAAATTACATCAGGTTTATTTATAACTATCACCCGCGCACTATCGGTAACGGAACATTTATAATCGTTAAAAACAACGACTGTATAAGTAGTCAATTCTGTAGGTTTTACAACAATTGAGGCAACAGTATCTCCGGTACTCCATAAAAAACGGGTTCCATCAAGAACAGTAAGTCTGACACTATCTCCGATGCATATCATAGTATCAGCCGGCAACCCGGGAATTGGAAGAGGATAACGCACCAGCGTGATGCTATCAATATTAATATTACCACTAAACGGATTTGTGCAGGTAACCATGTATTTAGTAGTAACTTTTGGAGCAACAACTGGATTATAAACAGTGGTATCAGACATGGATGAATCATGTGGGGTTGATGTCCATTGAATTATATCGTTACTGAGTGTATCAAGCAACGATAACATTATAGGCACCCCGCTGCACTCGTTGGGAATAGGCCTAGAGATAAAGTTCATGAAACAGCTATCAAATACTCCTTCAGGGCTACGTGCGACAATGTATGAACTATCACGGCCTGTCCAAAATGATAATGGTTTTAAAACCCTGAGAATATTGCCCGGAAGGATAGATAAATTCATGGTATCATGACTGCCGATGGACCATTCGATGGTTGAAGGAACATATATTGAATCATTGACCAATGCATTTAAATTGACATTATCAAATTGTACATTAGCAAAGACATCCTGTGCCGGGTACTTGGTTTTCATTAAAAACCCAGAGGAACGCAGGTCCATTCCACTGATTTTCACAATATCAAGATTTTGACCTTCGTTTTTAATCAAAATGTTCACAAGGGAGGCTGTTACAGGAATAGATAAAATCACATCTTTCTTGACCCAAATTGTCGAATCAACAAGAAATTCAAATGTTTGAGTTGTTCCAGTTTCAGGAAATGAAAATTCGACAACTACTCTGCTGGTATCGGCAGAGGTACGTTTTACCCATAAAGTAAATTTATTACTGCCTTTTTCAACCCCGCCAAGCATTGTCACACGGCAGAAACTCCCGGTTCCTAAGAGCTCGAAGCAACGGCCTCCACTGGCGGAAACCCCATCAGTGAGGCTATAGTGACCTTCTAATGATGTATCCTGGTCGTAACCATCCGGGAAACCATCGCCATCAAGGTCAGCATGGAGCTTAGGAAATATGTTTACCCCACGATTCGGAAGGCTGTCGTAGACAAAGGCGCTCCATTGATGAAATGTTTTAATCGGGATGTTACTTGCAACACACCATGATAAAAGGCTGTCTAAACGATAAAGATATGCATTCCAGCCCCCAACCGAATTAGAAAAATAAGAGAGATCGACCTTCACGAAATGTTTCGCAAAGGCATCTGCAATTTTCGATTTATTCCATTGAAATGTATTTTTCTCAATTGAAATATCACCTGATTGTAAGGAAAATTGCTTTGTTTTATCGTTATTGTATTCATTATAGGTAAAGTATGCAAAATTTTTAAAATTCGATCCACACGTATATCCCAGTGAATCACCAAGGTTTACCTTCACTTCATTTGAATTGAGCCATGGCGCCTGGCCAACAGGGTGAATCCAGGTTGTCGGGCGATCCATCTGAAGGTCATCAAAAATTTTCCGAGACTGCTTGCCCAGCAGCTTGATTGCCGAAGGATGCATGTAAACATCCCGCTGGGTTAATTTTTTGTAATTGAAAAACCATTGAGTTCCAATATCCACTGATTCTCCCCAAAAAGATTTAATTTTTAAACTATCCGGATCATTTGGATTTTTATTTTTTAAATCGTACCAGAGGTACATACTATCTTTATATGGTATATAAATGGCAAAGAAATAGGGGTCACCATTAAGATCAGCAAACTCGCCGTTATTTTCACTGATTATCTGGTTGCCAAAAACATTTATTGGCCCCTCTCCATGTGGATTTGAAAGATCAATAGAGGTATATTTTAAACAAACCTTTTGTCCGTTAAAATGATCAACACCCCATTCATTTGAATAAAGAGCAGTATCCTGAATATTGTGAAGAGTAAAAGACTGGGTTTGCAAATTAGGTGTATTATCCATGATCTCATGTCCCGATGCTGTAAATCCTTTAAGTGCAGAAACATAATCGGGCGAAAGTGGCAAAACCCCCGAAGTAATGGCCAGGCAAAAGTTCTTCTGGTATTTACTAAATATTGAGTCAAACTGTTTCAACTTAATCAGGCCGGGATTATCGTCAACCCTGAAACAAACTCCACCTGATTTTGATGTGTTCTGACCAATGGCAAAAAGGTTTATAAGGATAAAGAATATGGCAAGGAGTCCTATTTCCCATTTCTCCCTTAATGCAAAGAGACCCCGGAAAGAATTACTTGTTTTATTTGGCATAGTCTTTTATTTGCAAGGTCTTTTTAGGTTTTACAATTCCTCCGAAACGATATCCCAAAGTAACTTCATGGCTACCTCCACTATTTCCCAACATAGAAAAACCTAAGAATTCGTAATTGTAATTAATTACAATGCTATTGATAATTGCCAAACCAGCAGTTACTCCAATGATACTGGGTTTCCTGTATAATAACCCGAACCAATAACTGTCCTGGAATTTTGCCAGGGTACTAACTTCAATTGTCCACGGAGTTTGCTGTGTATATCTGAATAAAAGATCAAATTTCAATTTCCAGTCTTCATTTAACTCAAGCGAATAATTTGAATAGATCAGTAAATTTCTGTTCATCGCAAGTACATACTCATACAGTGTATCAGCGTAAAATGACCTGTTATTAAAGAGTATAGGGAAGGAAACACTAAAATTAAAATCCTGATAATTAAGAAGTGATCCGGTATAAAGGAGACTTGTTCCTACATTAAAATACGACTCGGTTATTTTTGGATTAACCAGCATCGGGTCGTTTGGGTCTTTCACAATAACAGCTGAAACATCCATGGAATTTTGATACATGGTGGCACTAAGACCAAAACTAAGAAAATGTAATTTAGCAAGTTGCAAATGGTAGGCATAATTCAGGTTGACTGAAAGATGCTTATAAATTCCGGATTTATTCAGTAGAATGCTCCCTCCTATTCCCATTTTTTTCGCGATAGCAGCATCGATGTTAATGTTTCCGATAACCGGTGAACCAATAATTCTTGTTCCTTCACTCCTATGGGTCACCATAGTTTGAAATGAATAGTATTTACCTGAAAAAGCAGAAGAAATGGATACAGGGTTGATTAGATAATTATCAAGAACAGGAAGTTGTTGTGCGAAAATTTCCTGACAAATAACAATTAAAATAAATAAACTGAATATGGTTTTTCTCATTTCAGAATGTTTACTGTTCCCTGTAATAAGATATTATCCAAGCAACGGACAAAATAATAGTACGTGTCATTTGCCAATGCTTTTCCATTGTAGGTACCTTCCCAGTCGTTGAGATAATCTGAAATTGATAAAATATTTTCACCCAAACGATTAAACATATTCACTTCGCACGGGCCAACCTTAAAAAGATTTAGTATCTGCCACTTATCATTCATTCCATCGCCATTTGGAGTAATCATCGTCATGATAACAGGCGTTGAACCATATTCCTCAACCCTGATATGAAAGCTTTTTTCAGCATAGCAACCACCAACAAATGCTCTAACCCAGTACCCCCCCCCTTTTGTTATAATAATTGATTCGGTTGTATCATTTGTCGACCATAAAACACTGTCGTACAGGCCGGGAGGCAGGTAAGCTGTTACGCTGCCGCCTTTGACAAATACGGTATCTCCGGAAAACTTTAGATCAATAACAACTGCATCTCCGATAGTAATAGTTTTTGGTTGTGAAATTACCGAACAACCAAACGCTGAATTGACCGTGAGGGTAACATTAAAAGTTCCCGGGGCAGAATACTGGTGAGTCGGGTCCTTCTCATAACTTTGTGCACTGCCATCGCCAAAATCCCAGGTATAGTCGTTAATCACATCGCCAATTATGGTAGATCTGTTAAAAAACTGAACTGGTTGAGAGATACAACCATTTTGTACTAAAAAATCGACCGACAGATTTCCGACCATGACGAGTTTGTAAATAGCTCTTGCCTCGCCACTAAGTGTAACAATTCTTAAACCAACTTCATGGGCGCCAGGATACGGGAACTGATATTGTACGATGTCATCATAGGCATCTACAAATCTTCCATCACCATCAAGATCCCATGAGCGGTATTGAACACTATCACCGGGTATCGATGTGTTTATAAGGGTGGTTATATTACCCAGGCAAACCCGTGTGGCAGAAAAATCGACTGTTATTGCAAATACCCATGATTGAGCAGAAAGAAAACAAATGATAACAAATGAAATCAGGCTTTTCAATTTTCAGGGTTTTAATTTATTTTACATCGAGTAATTCAACATCGAATACGAGGGTAGAATAGGATGGAATTGAGCCCATATTGCGTTCACCATAGGCAATATTTGAAGGAATTATCATAGTGGCTTTTCCACCGACATTCATTAATGCAATACCTTCATCCCAGCCTTTGATAACCTGACCCTGGCCTAAAGTAAATTCAAATGGTTCATTACGGTCACGCGATGAATCAAATTTAGTACCATTAAGAAGTGTTCCGGTATAATGTACCTTGACCTTTTTACCTGTTATGGCTTTCGCTCCGGTTCCTTTCACTTTTTCAACATATATCAATCCACTTGCTGTTGGCTTGGCACTGATATTATGATCTTTAAGATACTTATTCATAAGGGTTCCTTCCTGTTTCTTATTGGTTTCAATTTTAAGTTGTTCATTCTTTTTCTCCTGAGTCTGTTGTTTTTCATGATCAGCTTTTGACTGGACATCGATAATTTCAATATCATAAATGATTGATGAATAGGGTGGTACCATGGCGCCTCTGCCCATCTCACCGAAGGCAATTTTTGAAGGTACAACTAACATTGCCTTGCCGCCTTTCATCATTTTTCCAACACCTTCTTCAAAGCCAGGAGTATCAAAGCGTTTGCCATATTCAAACTGCATCGGTTCGCCACGATCGAAGGTTGAAAAAATCTGCTTCCCATCAATAAGAGATACCTTAAACTGGGCTTTTACCCAACAACCTGAATCGATCTTCATCCCTTTTCCCTGAACTGTTTCAATGAAGTATAATCCTGAAACTGTTGGAGTAACGGTGATTTTTTTATCATCGATATATTTTTTCAACGAAACCTCCTCATTTTTCATAAGGGTTGATGGGGAGTCAACGGAAATTAAAGAAATATAAAAGTGGATTACACTATTGCTATCGATAAATGGAGGACGTTTAGGCTGGCGAAAAGTTTTCGTGAACAGGGAATCTGCATTCACAATGAAATCGGCGCTATCGCCCGGCGACATCAACCGAATTCCTTCATAAATGTCTCCTTTGAACTCTGAAGGAGGCAACTGGAACCGCACGGGACTTCCCATTGATGATTTACTGTTGAAAAGAATAGAATCTTTGTAGGAATAACGCATTGTCAACGAAACCCAATCCCCAACCCTGGCTTTAACCGTATCCTTACTAACATTAAATAACTTGTAATATAATCCGGTATCTGTTTTGTCATAACCAGAATACTTTGATGAACAAGCTAACATGGTCAAAGCAAATAACATCACAATAACCAACGGATTCACAAACACTTTTTTCATACTTCGCATTTTAAACTTTTAGATTAATATTTATTGATTTAATTATTTCAACGGATAAAAAATAAATTGACCTGCTCAAGATAATAAAGTCCTGCATTTGTCTTAACAACAAATATTTATTTTTTCAACATTTTTTGAACCATCATTGCATTCGGATGTAAATTTACTAATTTGGCTTGTTAATATAACAAATTTCAACATCATATACCAGGATTGCCCTATTCGGGATTTTATCCATATCTCCAATTAGTCCAAATGCAAGGTGCGAAGGTACGACAAGTTTAGCTATATCGCCGGGTTTCATCAACATCACACCTTCTTCAAGGCCATTGGCAACTTTTCGTTTCCCGATTTCAAATTTGAAAGGAGCCAATGAATCTGATTTATAAACCAAATCTCCATTTAATAATCGTACGTTATATTTTATGCTGACTAAATCACCTTTTCTGGCATACGGGCCTTTTCCGTTTTTGTAAATCATATATCGAAGGCCTGTTTGGGTCGTATTCATCTTCCAATGATATCGATTGATAAAATCTTCTATTTCCAGGCTTTCTTCCCTGACAACCTGCTTGTTATAATTTAATAAGGTATCATCCATCATGCGGATGTTATTTGCAGAATGTATTTGTTCAGGCGATTCACTGCAGGATATCAGGTAAAACATCAACAGGGAAAAGACAATCAAGGAGATAGTTCTTACTTCAATGCCATTTTTTGTTTCCAAATCAATATACAGTTTTAAGCTTTGCCTGGTATTGTGATAAAAGTTGTTTGAACTTGAGAATTGTCTCATCAAGGCTAGTAGTACAATTTGCGCCTGAGGCATTCCGATGTCCACCACCACCGAAATACTCCCTTGCAAAATTATCAACAGAAAAATTTCCTTTTGAACGGAATGAAACCTTGACAATTCCATCTTTTTCCATAAATAAAGCCGCAAGGTTTATGTTCCTGATGGAAAGTGCATAATTTACAACTCCCTCAGTATCACCAATCTGATGATTAAACCGTTGCAAATCTTCTTTGGTAAGTTTGATATAAGCGGTATGAAACTCAGGAAGTACAATCAGCTGATCGCTAATGGAATAGCCAAGTAATCTCAACCTGCTTTCAGAGTAAGTATCATAGATCAGCCTGTGAATATGTTCTCCATCAATGCCCAATCGAAATAGTTCCGCGATGATCAAATATGTATTGACATAATTACAGGAATAGCTAAGCGAACCTGTATCAGTAATGATACCTGTATAAATACATTCTGCGATATCCTTATCCAATAAATGAAGATCACCATTCTCCTTGATAAAATTGTATATTATTTCAGAAGTGGAGGAGATGGAAGAGATAGAAATTTTGAAATCGAACTCTTCAGACGGATATAAATGATGGTCGATGAGTACTTTAATAGCTTTTGATTGGCGAACAATTTGACCAGCCTCATTAAGGCGGTCGAGGCTGTTATAATCGGCCGAAATTATAAGATCAGCATTTTCAATTGCACGGACAGATGCATCATTATCAGATGAAAAAATCAAAATGTTCTCGTGCCCTGGCATCCAGGAAAGGAAATCAGGAAAGGGATCAGGTACCAGTACTTGCACAACATGGTTTTTCTTTTTCAGATATGATGAAAGTGCGAGGCTTGATCCAATGGCATCACCATCGGGATTGGTATGTGTTGTGATCAATATCTGCAAAGGAACAGAAAGCTTTTCAGATATAGCAGAAAAATCGGTGTTTTCCAAGTATTGTCAAGTTTACAGGATGCAAAATTAACGATATTTTAAAATATAATTGTAATTTTGTTCGGTCTTAAAAACAAGAGAAAAATGACAGGCTCCATGACCTTTACTATGATTAAGCCATCAGCATTCGAGGCTGGCTATACCGGAAAAATTCTTGCAATGATTGAAGAGGGCGGATATATAATTAAGGCCATGAAAAAAATATGGTTAAGCAAGGCCCAGGCAGGTCATTTTTATGAAATGCATTCAGGGAAGCCATTTTATGATGAGTTGACCTCATTCATGTCGTCGGGACCCATTGTAGCTGCTGTTCTTGAGAAGGAAAATGCAGTTGAAGCTTTCAGGAAATTTATTGGAGCAACAGATCCTGCGAAAGCAGAAAAGGGGACTATCCGAAATTTATATGGTAAAAACCTTGGTGAAAATGCAATTCATGGATCAGACAGTGATGAAAGCGCTGAGCATGAAGCAAATTTCTTCTTTTCATTTATTGAGCGCTCCTGATTATTTTTCAGGCTCATATTCCCTGAAAGTCCGGTCATCGTACAAAATGATAATTTTTTCTACCCGATTTTCTGATTTTTCCTTTCTTACAATTCGTTGTTGTTTACTTACCTGTTTGCTTTCGGGTAAACCAGGCTCATCAAATAATGTAGCAGGAGGCTTTGGGGTAATAACCATTTCCTCTATTATTCCAGGTTCTGATTCAGTAGTTCCATAAAGCAACCACTCTGGTTTTATATCTGGAAACCTTTGCAACACTTTCATCACAAATTCCAAACTTGGCTTATTTCTCCCTGAAATTAAATGTGACATTCCGGAACGTTGAATCCCGATCTCATCGGCAAACTGGGAAGGAGTGAATTTTTTTTCCTTTAACAATTCTAAAATCCGCTCTAACATCGCTGGTACTTTTCACAAAAGTAATAAAAACATAATATTATGTAATGAGTAACCAAAAAAAAATGCTTTATTAAACTAATATATCATATATAACTTCTATTTAATTAATATTTAATGTATTAGATAATTTATATTAAAATAATTAATTCAATTTAACATTGTAATTTACATTTGTTACATTTGTAATAAATATACAATATTCATGATAAATAATATATATATTATTAATATTCCGTATGTTATAAATTTATTAGTGTTGTTTACAAATGTAATTACATTTGTAAACGTTGTACAACTACTTTATTGATATTTCTCACTTCTTTATTATTACAAATATCATTTCTGCCTTTCTTCACCCCTTGTTCATCAGGTTGATAGATTCATCTTACCTTATAACAAATTATTATTCTTCTTATTAATTGATTTATATTCAAGTAATAGTTCTTATGAACCATATTTATTATCTGAAATATAATTACTTACAATAATATAATTAATTTCTTATCATTACTTATTATACAAATGGCAATCTTTTGATTGTGTTAGCAGCCAAAAGAAATGCCCTGGGATTTCATTTTTTCAATAAATTTGTTCAATAATTACAGATCAGGAAATTATGTTTAGCATCAACGATTCTAAGCAATTTAAGATTAAGGGAATTGAACTTTTCTTAATCATGAAGCAAATTGATAATTTTATTAGGGGCTTCCCGTTTATCCGGCTTGACAGGCCTGCAATTTCAGGCGATGGTTTGCTAAATTTCAATGATGAGGAAAAAGCATTTTTTATTTCACATTTTAACAATACCGCACCAAATATTAATGTTGTCAAATTTGTTCCGGCCTCAGGGGCAGCGAGCAGAATGTTCAAACATTTATTTGAATTCAGGGAAAACATTGGCCCCTCTTCTACCGTAGACGATTTACTTTCAAAGGATTTAGGTTTTAATTCGGTGCATTATTTCATTACCCATCTCAATCAAATTGCTTTTTACGAGGAGCTCTCAAACCGGTTGTCCGATTCGGGAATTTCAATCGATCAAATCCTTGTAAACAAAGACTATGCAACACTAATTGATTATCTTCTGACTGATCTCGGATTGGATTATGCTAATTTGCCAAAGGCATTATTGAAGTTCCACAGATACTCTGATGGTGCAAGAACAGCTGCAGAAGAGCACATGGTCGAGGCTGCGGAATACACCAGGGATATTTCACAAAAGGCACGTATTCATTTTACAATTTCGCCTGAACACCGCGAAAAGTTCATGGGTTTGGTTGAACAGGTAAGGAATGATTATGAGTCAAGGCTTGGTGTTAATTTTGAGATTTCCTTTTCAATTCAAAAACCTTCAACCGATACGATTGCTGTAGATGAAAATAATATGCCCGTCCGAAATCAGGATGGCACCCTCCTTTTCCGTCCGGGTGGTCATGGCGCTTTATTGAAAAACCTGAATGAAGTGGATGCAGACCTTATTTTCGTAAAAAACATTGACAATATTGTTCCTGACCGGTTAAAAGAGGTGACCTTCCAATATAAAAAGCTCCTCGGCGGATATCTTTTATCTTTGAAAGATATGATTCAAAATTATCTTTTAAAAATTAAAAACCAGCAGGTTACACATGATGAATTGATAGAGATAACTTCATTTGTAAAGGAAAAACTGTTTTTGGATATCCACAATGATTGGGATTCTTTTAATAGTGAGAAAAAGGCTGATTTTCTTTTTGCACTTATGAACCGGCCAATTCGTGTTTGCGGCATGGTGAAAAATGAAGGTGAGCCAGGCGGAGGCCCTTTTTGGGTAATGGGAGATGACAACAGGCGATCATTGCAAATTGTTGAAACATCTCAAATAAACATGAGCGATCCGGTACAAAATGCAATTGCCGGAGCATCAACACACTTTAATCCGGTTGATCTGGTTTGCAGTACAAAAGATTTCGAAGGAAAGCGGTTTAATTTAAATGAATTTGTGGATGAAAATACCGGGTTCATTTCATTGAAATCAAGTGGAGGAATAACGCTGAAAGCACAGGAACTACCTGGACTCTGGAACGGGGCAATGGCCAAATGGATAACTATTTTTATTGAAGTGCCCATTATTACTTTTAATCCTGTTAAAACAGTCAATGACTTATTACGTAATGAACATATTTTCATTTAATTATGAATGATAAACCAATAAAGAATTATTTTCTTATCAACCGGAGAGAACGATGGGGATTATCCATTTATGGTTGGATAGTCATTATTATTCTAATTATTTTACCTGTTTATCTTGGATTCAGAAATTTATATTCCATCCTCTCCCCTGTTCAGCGTGAAAAAACAGATATACTGGTTCTCGAAGGTTTTATCAGTGATTATGTTTTACAAGATGCAATTGAGGAATTTAAAAACAATCATTACACTCTCCTCATCACAACAGGAACTCCACTGGAATATGGAGATTTGCTCTCACACTACCGCAATACCGCCAGAGTTGCAGGGATGTCGCTGATCAAACTTGGTTTTGATTCTACGAAACTAGTAATTATCGGAACAGATGAAATCAAAAATGACCGCACATATAATTCAGCAATCAAATTAAAAAAATGGATACGTTCAAACCGGCCAGATATCAAAGCCATCAATCTCATGACCATGAGCGTTCATGGCGGTCGAAGCCGGCTATTATTCCAGGCTGCCTTGGGAGATTCGATCAGGGTTGGTATAATCTCGGTTGAGAATTTTTATTATGGTCCCCATTCATGGTGGAAATCGAGTAAGGGTTTCAGGGAGACAATGAATGAGGCTATTGGTTACTTTTACGTAAGGTATTTTTTTCGTCCTTATGAAAAGGAGTTCTCAGGAAAATAGAACCATTTAATTTACGTTAATCAGGCAAAAAATTATGATACAATTTCGGATTGCCTTATTTATAATATTATCGCTCAATTTTTTTTCACCATCATACGGGCAGCAGGAATATTTAATTAAATTCAAAATCAATGGGTTAAAAGACACGACCTGTTTGATTGGCAATTATTATAGCAGCGGAACCTACATTAAGGATACGCTTACCGTTGATGCCACAGGGCATTGTGTATTTAAAGCGCCCGCTGATCTCCCTAAAGGTTTATATATTTTTATAATTACCGATAAAAAATATTTTGATTTTATCATCGACAAGGACCATGAATTTACAATTGAAACGGATGTGAGGGATCTGATTCAAAAAATGGTTATCAAAAATTCCCCCGACAACGAACTGTTTTACAAGTACCTGAATTTCAACCGGGAAAAATATGCTTTTATTCAGGATTTTCAGAATAAACTGAAAAACGCTGCAGATAAAAAAGACTCCACAGAGATATATACAAAAATTATCACCGACCAAAGCAAAGAGCTCATTTCATATAAGCTTGACGTTGTAAAAAATTATCCGGATGCCTTTATATCATTCATGATCAATGCCATGAAAGAGCCTGAAGTTCCTGAAGCGCCAATACTGCCGAATGGAAGGAAAGATTCGACCTTTTCTTATCGTTATTATAAATCGCATTTCTGGGATGATGTTGATTTCTCCGATTCGCGATTGTTGAGAACACCGGTCTTTTATAACAAACTGAAGAAATATTTCGATTATGTTGTCCTTCAAATTCCTGATTCAATAAAACGTGAAGTTGATGCTATGGTTGAGAAAGCCAGGCCTGATAAAGAAATGTTCAAATATATTATATGGTTCACAACTTACCGGTATGAAACTTCGGATATTATGGGATTTGATGAGATTTTCGTATACATCATCGACAAATACTATGTTACCGGTCAGGCATCGTGGGTTGATAAGACCACAAATGAAACTATCATTAAGAAAGCGAACAAGATCCGTGGTTTATTAATTGGCCGGACCGCACCTGATATGATAATGCAGGATACCAGTTTTAATCTTGTATCACTGCATAACATCAAGGCAAAGTATCTGATGATTTTATTCTGGGACCCCGATTGCAGTCATTGTGAGCAGGACATGCCCAAAATAAAGGCAACCTATGACACTTATAAAAAAAAGTACGGCCTGGAGATTTTCGCGGTATGTTCTGATACCTCCATGGTAAAGATGAAGAAAAAAATCAAAAAGAATAACATGACATGGATCAACGTGAACGGTCCACGCACCCTGACTGGTGATTTCCACGATTCTTACGACATTATTTCGACCCCGGTAATTTACATTTTAAATGAGCGTAAAGAGATAATTGCAAAACAATTACCACCCGACAAGATTGGGGAACTTATCGAAAACCATGTAAGGCAAAATAAAAAACCAGGGGCACTTTGACCGGAACGAAAGTTAGCTGTTGAGTTCTTCAACAACGGCTTTAAAAGCTTCCGGATGGTTCATGGCTAAATCGGCGAGGGTTTTCCTATTCAGAGTAATATTTTTTTCAGCAAGTTTACCTATAAATACTGAATAGGACATTCCATACTGGCGAACACCGGCGTTGATACGGGTAATCCAAAGGCCACGAAAATTGCGTTTCTTGGTGCGACGATCGCGATAGGCATAGCCTAACCCTTTTTCGACTGAATTTTTCGCAACGGTCAGGACATTCTTTCGTCTTCCGAATTGCCCTTTAGCCCGTTTAAGGATTTTTTTCCTTCTCTCTCTCGAGGCGACTGCATTTACTGATCTTGGCATAATTTCTGATTTTTTGCGTTAGCGCCCCGTTATCGGGATCTTTTGAAGCTAATCACAAGTTAAACAATGAATAATTAACCCTGGAGCATCTCTTTTACATTGGCTTCATCAGACTTGTGAACCGTTGTGGAATACGTCAGATTACGTTTCCGCTTGATGGATTTCTTGGTCAGGATGTGGCTTTTGTAAGCATGCTTCCGTTTGATTTTACCGGTACCCGTCAGAGTAAATCTTTTTTTAGCGCCGGATTTGGTCTTCATTTTTGGCATGTTACCTTTTTGTTGAATTATTGAATTATTGAATTATTGAATTGTCGAATTATTTTATTTTTTTGGCGTGATGATCATGATCATGCGTTTACCTTCGAGGCGGGGCATTTGTTCAATTTTTCCAACTTCAACCAAAGCCTGGGCAAATTTCAACAGAATCAATTCCCCTTGTTCTTTATATATTATTGATCGCCCTTTGAAAAAGACATCAACTTTAACTTTTGCGCCATCTTTAAGGAATTTGATCGCATGGTTGAGTTTAAAATTGAAATCATGTTCATCGGTATTGGGACCAAGTCGAATTTCCTTGACAACAATTTTTGCTGTTTTGGCCTTCATTTCTTTCTGCTTCTTTTTAAGCTCGTAAAGAAATTTTTTGTAATCGATCACCTTGCAAACGGGAGGATTAGCAGTTGGTGATATTTCGACAAGGTCGAGGCCTTTGGCTTCAGCAATATTCAAGGCTTCACGAATGTTGTAGATACCAGGTTCGATATTTTCACCAACCACACGTACAACCGGGGCCTTGATCCATTGATTGATATTATAAGGTTCTTCTTTTTTCCCCGGTTTCGGATATCGTCTCGGGCCGCTAAATTGTGTTACTATTGTTCTGTCTCCTATATTTGTTAATATTACGATTGAACTATCTCTCCAAGTTCGTTCTTTACCTCTTCCTGAACAAGGTGAATAAAATCTTCTATTTTCTGCGGTCCCTGGTCTCCATGACCATGTTTGCGAACTGATACCGTTCCTTCATGCTCTTCACGTTCTCCAACAACGAGCATATAGGGAATTTTCATCAATTCGGCATCGCGAATCTTTTTGCCTGCTTTTTCGTTACGGTCATCAATAAGGGCGCGAATTTCGGAATTATTTAGCAAATTTAAAACTTTTTTTGCATATTCCTGATATTTCTCACTGATTGGCAATACAATAGCTTGATCCGGGTTCAGCCAAAGCGGGAAATTACCTGCTGTGTGCTCTAATAAAACAGCAACAAACCGCTCCATT
Organism: Bacteroidota bacterium; assembly: GCA_037137455.1. Taxonomy (GTDB): domain Bacteria; phylum Bacteroidota; class Bacteroidia; order Bacteroidales; family FEN-979; genus CAIVAT01. Next base: position 16,345 of record JBAXKG010000007.1, on the reverse strand, counting down.
GAACCAAACGGAGCCCGATGGATCATTACCGGACGATGTTTCTGGTTATCATTTCCAATATACTCAAGATCAAACCGTTCTGGCAAGTTATAATCAACCTGGATGGTCCCAAGTTGCCATTTTCTGCCAAGAGCATCTTTAACCAGGAAATCCATTTTAGGCCCATAGAAAGCTGCTTCACCAAGTTCAATAACAGTGTTCAATCCGCGTTCTTCTGCAACTTCTAAAATGGCCCGTTCAGCTTTATCCCAATTTTCATCGGAACCAATATACTTTTCTTTGTTATTCGGGTCCCGCAAGGATATTTGAACAATAAAATCCTTGAAGTCAAGTGATTTAAAGATCAACATCACAATGTCCATAACACCCTTGAACTCGTCTTTAACCTGCTCGGGTGTGCAGAAAATATGAGCATCGTCCTGAGTAAATCCACGGACCCGGGTCAAACCATGCAATTCGCCACTTTGTTCGTACCGGTAAACTGTGCCAAACTCGGCAAGCCTCACTGGCAAATCGCGGTACGACCTTGGTTTCACCTTGTAAATTTCACAGTGGTGAGGACAATTCATAGGTTTAAGGAAGAATTCCTCACCTTCGATGGGAGTTGAGATCGGGCGGAATGAACTTTCGCCATATTTCTGATAATGGCCTGAGGTCTTGTATAATTCCACACTGCCAATATGAGGACAAATAACTTGTTCGTAGCCAGCTTTTTTTTGAACTTTTTTAAGGAACATTTCAAGACGTTCGCGCAATGCAGCGCCACGGGGTAACCAAAGGGGCAGTCCGAGGCCAACTTTTTGAGAAAATGCAAAGAGTTCAAGTTCCTTACCTAGTTTCCTGTGATCACGCTTTTTTGCCTCCTCAAGAAAGATGAGAAAGTCATCAAGTTCCTTTTGTTTAGGAAAAGTGATACCGTAAATGCGGGTTAGTTGTTTGCGTTTTTCATCGCCTCTCCAGTATGCGCCGGCAATATTAAGGAGTTTAATAGCCTTAATGAAACTGGTATCAGGGATATGCGGCCCACGGCACAGATCTGTGAATTTACCCGATTCATAAAAAGTAATCTGGCCATCCTCAAGACCCTGTAACAATTCAATTTTATACTCATCCCCTTTCGCGGTGAAATAATCAATGGCATCGGACTTAAAAACATTTTTGCGAATGAAACTCTGCTTTTCCTTTGCCAGTTCAAGTATCTTCTTTTCAATCTTAGCAAAATCATCAGAGGAGATGGTATAATTTCCAAAATCGATATCGTAGTAAAAACCATTTTCAATATCAGGACCTATTCCAAATTTGACACCTGGATAAAGCAATTCAATGGCTTCAGCCATAAGGTGTGCCGATGAATGCCACATGGCAGCCTTCCCCGCCGGGTCGCTCCAGGTATATAATCTGATCCTGGCATCCGTTGTAATAGCGCGGGTTGCATCCCAAATCTCATCATTCACCTGAATTGAAAGGACATTGCGTGCAAGTCCTTCACTTATGCTTTTTGCAATCCCGACTCCGGTAACTCCTTCAGGATATTGACGTACCGAATTATCGGGTAAGGTAATATTAACCATGTAACAATGCGTGATTTTAAGGGGTGCAAAGGTATGAATAAATTTAATTACTTAATACTTTAAATTCAGTGCGACGGTTATTTGCGCGACCTTCATCTGTTGTGTTGTTATCAATTGGCTTATTGAACCCATAACCTGTAAAAGAGAGTCTTGATGCTGTTATGCCATTCTGAACAAGGTAATTATAAACAGCGCTTGCCCGGTTCCCGGATAGTTCAATATTATATTCTTCAGCGCCAACATTATCAGTATGTCCACTGATTTCAATTTTTAATTTAGGATTCCTCTGCAGGAGTCCCAATAATTTCTGCAGCTCAACAAGCGATTCATCCTTAAGGAGGTATTTGTCTGTATCGAAAAAAATATTCTTTAAAACAACCGCCTCTCCTGTCATTATCGGCTTAAGCGGGATATTTTTTATAAATGGCCTGGTCTGGGAACTGGTTCCATAGAGTGAAAAATTTTCAGAATAAAAGAGATATCCGTCTTTGGATACATTCAATGCATAGTTTCTCTCAATTGGCAATACCAATAAAAATTCACCGGTAATTTGGTCTGATCCCGACTCGGCAACAGTTTTTGAGGTCATCAGGTCAATAAGTTCAAACCGGGCCTCTAGCTTTGTCTTGGTTTTTTCATCAAAAACGATACCTTTAAAATAGGTAGCAGGCAAAGGACGGGCTTTAGGATAAAGCGGGAATTTATATATATCCTGACGCCCTTTGCCTCCCAGTTTGTCGGAAGAAATATATGCAACATTGCCTTTCGCATTTACTATCAGGGATATTTCATCGGCATAAGTATTGATCGGAAATCCTAAATTTACTGGTTTATTCCATTTTCCTTCCGGTGATATCCGGGAATAAAAAAGATCGAGTCCACCCAATCCCAGATGGCCTTTTGAGGAAAAGTACAGTGTTTGGTTATCCAGATGGATAAACGGGGCCATCTCTTCGGAAGGTGTATTTATGGAATCGCCCAGGTTGACCGGCACACTCCATTGGCCATCAGGTTGAAGTTCCGTTTTCCAGATATCCGAACTTCCTTTACCACCATTACGGTTGCTTGCAAAATACAGTGTTTTTCCATCAGATGAGAATGATGGTTGTGAATCCCATTGGGTTGAATTGACTACGGGTCCGAGATTTTTAGGAACAGTCCAATGATCACCCATACGATGGGCCCAATAAATATCGCACCGCCCGTAGCCATCGGGCCGGTTACAAGCTGCAAAATAAAGATATTTGCCATCAGGCGAAATACTTAACGCGCCTTCATTTCCACGTGTGTTGATAGGTGGGCCAAGATTCAAAGCGCCCGACCAGGATGAATCAATTCGATGCACAAGATAAAAGTCCTCTTCACCATTCTGGCTCTGACCTGAAGTTTGATTATCTGTTGGATTTAATCGGGTGAAATAGAGTAATTCTTCATCCGGAGTGATCAAATTGATGTATTCATCATTAATTGTATTTATACTATCTCCCATATTTACCGGTTCAAAGGGAATCGGGTGAGCCATGCATTCGATAGCAAATTCACAGGCAATAATCCCTATTTCCGCGTATTGCCTTTTTTGCTCAGGAAGTTGCTCAAATTCCAGGAAGCGTCGAAAATTCATGCGGGAATCGGTGTACTTGCCAGTACTCAGCTGAATGTTAGCCAGGATATAATACAAGCCGGGAGAAAAGGGATTGTTTGTTTTAATAGCTGCATTGTAAGAAATAATGGCATCGTCAAACTGCTGATTATCAGCTAATACATCGCCTTTCAATATGTATGCCTCGGTGAATTGCAGATCCTGTTCTATCGCTTTTTTTATCTCGGCAATGGCTTTATCATAATTTTTTGCCTGGTATGAATCAACTGCCAGGTAAAATAATTTTTCTGCTTTTTTATTCTGGGTCGAAAGAGGCTGTCCCTGGCTAAAACAAATGACAAATGAAAATTGACAAATGAGAAATGAGAAAAGGAGCCTTTTAGGGATCATGGGATATGCATGTATTTATGGCTTTGCAGAGAAATCCTCCATTTGGGATTCGCCTTGATATAACTAATAATCCCGGGCATCATCATTTCCCGTCTGCTCCATTCGGGTTGCATATACAGGATGCAAGACTGTGAGACATATTGTGAATTCTCTTCTCCCCATTGAAAATCGCTATTATCATGAATAATAACTTTGAGTTCATTGGCCTGTAGGGCTACCTCTTTTATTAGCGGTGCATCTTTTTTAGGTGAGATACAGATCCAATCCCAAAAACCGCTAAGCGGCTGTGAACCCGATGTTTCAAGAAATAACTTAATAGCCTGGCTATGTAATTCACTGCACAGGTAATCCATGTTGAATAATAATGGTTCGCCACCTGTGACAACAATTGCTTTTGCCGGGTAAGCGATGGCATTTTGTACAATAATATCGGTAGAAACCGGCGAAAAATTGCTTGAATTCCATGATTCCTTTACATCGCACCATTTGCATCCGACATCGCAACCACCGATCCTTATAAAGTAGGCAGCCTGACCGGTGTTGAATCCTTCGCCCTGAAGGGAATAGAACGCTTCCATCACAGGGAGCATTTTTCCTTCCTTCAATAACATTTTCTGTAACTGGTTCAAGTAATTTATATTATATGTTTTTTTGCTGCTTTCAGGGTATTCTGGAGCAATGAAACAATGGTCATGGGCCCCACGCCACCCGGAACCGGTGTAATATAGCTACACTTTCGTGAAACCCTGTCAAAATCGACGTCACCTTTCAGCCTGAAACCGGATTTCGTTTCAGTCGAGGGTAACCGGTGAACTCCAACATCCACTACAACCGCGTCTTGCTTAACCATATCGGCAGTTACAAAACCTTGCTTGCCGATCGCGACTATAAGTATGTCGGCCTGAGCAGTAATGGCAGGTATTTCCTGAGAAAAACTATGGCAAAGGGTAACAGTGGCATTCCCGCGATTCGATTTGCGCGAAAGAAGAATACTGACGGGGGTTCCCACAATGTGACTTCGGCCAAGCACGACAACATTTTTCCCAGAAGTCTCAATATTATACCGCTCGAGCAATGTAATAATTCCAAATGGGGTAGCCGGTAAAAAGCATGGCAGGTCAAGTACCATTTTTCCGATGTTTACGGGGTGAAAACCATCGACATCTTTGAGAGGATCGATCCTTTCAATTATCTTTTGCTCATCTATGTGCCCAGGTAGCGGAAGTTGGACAATAAAACCATGAATTTCATTGTCGGCATTCAGGAAATCTACTACTTCAATCAGCTTATCCTGAGAAATATTTGAAGGATAGCGGTAAACTGAAGAGACAAAGCCAACTTCATGGCATGCTTTTTCCTTAGCTGAAACATAGGTGATACTTGCAGGATCTTCGCCTACCAGAACAGCAGCAATATGAGGCGCATCAAGTCCCTTATCCAAAAAATGTTCCTTTACCTCCCTGGCTATTTCTGTTTTGATCTGGTCGGCAACCAGTTTACCATCAAGCAATTTCATCAATACTTGTGTTAGTTCATGTTTTTCATGTTCCGCATCACATTTGCCATGTTTTTTCCCTTGTTGGCAGTAACCATTTTCATCATTTTACGGGTATCATCAAACTGCTTGATCAACCGGTTAACATCCTGGATAGTGGTTCCTGATCCGGATGCAATCCGCTTCCGGCGGCTACCGTTTAAAACAGCAGGATTTACCCGTTCGTCGGGAGTCATCGAATGAATGATGGCCTCAATGCCCTTGAATGCATTGTCGTCAATCTCGAGATTGCGGATAGCCTTTCCCATTCCGGGAATCATGCCAAGCAGGTCTTTGACATTGCCCATCTTTTTAATTTGTTTGATTTGCGATAGAAAATCATTGAAATCGAACTGGTTCCGGGCAATCTTTTTCTGAAGTTTCTGGGCCTCTTCTTCATCAAACTGCTCCTGAGCCTTTTCCACCAACGATACGATGTCGCCCATGCCAAGTATCCGGTCGGCCATCCGTTCGGGATAAAAAATATCAATGGCGTCCATCTTTTCGCCAATTCCCACGAATTTGATAGGCTTATTTACAACGGATTTAATACTTAAGGCAGCGCCACCACGTGTATCACCATCCAATTTTGTCAAAATGACACCCTCGTAATCAAGACGTTCATTGAATGCCTTTGCGGTATTCACGGCATCCTGCCCTGTCATGGCATCGACTACAAACAAGGTTTCCTGAGGGTTTAGGGCGGTTTTTATATTGGCGATTTCATTCATCATCTCTTCATCAATAGCCAACCGACCGGCAGTATCGACAATCACCACATTATATCCTTTCTCCTTTGCATAGGACAAGGAGCGTTTTGCAATTTTCACCGGATTGTTTTCGCCATCTTCAGCATATACCTCTACTTCAATCTGGCTCCCTAATACTTTTAATTGCTCAATAGCAGCAGGACGGTATACATCGCATGCCACCAATATCGGATGTTTTCCATTCCTTGTTTTAAGATAATTAGCCAGTTTAGCCGAGAAAGTAGTCTTTCCTGACCCTTGCAACCCTGCAACGAGGATGATAGCCGGATCGCCTTTAATATTCAACTCCGATTTCTGACCTCCCATGAGTTCGGCCAGCTCGTCATGCACAATCTTTATCATCAGCTGACCGGGCGAGACAGCTGTTAACACATTCTGTCCAAGCGCCTTGTCTTTGACCTGATCGGTGAATTGCTTGGCAATTTTAAAACTTACATCGGCATCGAGCAAGGCCTTCCTGACATCCTTGAGGGTATCGGCAACATTTATTTCGGTTATGTGGCCATGCCCTTTAAGAACTTTAAAAGCCCTGTCCAATTTATCACTTAATCCTTCAAACATTGTATGCTACCTTATTTTTATGACAATTAAAAGATGAATGGCCGACCGGGGGAAATATTAACAAAGTAAAAGATCAACATAGCTAAAGAATCACATATTACCAAAAGTAATTTGTGAATAGGCCACCGGTTTTTTTGCAAAATTAGTAAAATTTCACAATTTACATCCTTAGTGGCACTTGAATACCAAGCAAAGACATTGACTTTCTGATAGTTTCACCAACGAAATTTGTAATCAAAAGACGAAGAAACACTTTTTCTTTGTCAACCTCTTTTAAGACAGGCAGTTCCTGGTAAAACTGATTAAATACTTTTGCAAGGTCGAAAACATAGTTTGCAATGACAGCTGGACTCATTTCATCACCAGCCTGAACAACGGCTTCCTGAAACTGATAAAGCCTGACGATGGTCTCTTTTTCAAGCCTTTCCAATGTCAATTCCGTGGAAACAGTGACGTCCTCCCAAAGGAATCCGGCTTCATTGGACTTGCCAAGTAATGATTGAATACGGGCATAGGTATATTGAATGAAAGGACCGGTATTTCCATTGAAATCGATCGATTCTTTAGGATCGAACAACATATTTTTTTTCGGATCAACCTTGAGGATAAAATATTTCAAGGCGCCAAGACCAATTGTATTGAATAATTTGCCTGCATCCGTTTCTGAAAGCTCATCGGCCTTTCCCAATTCACGGGTAGTTTCCTCTGCCGTTTGAATCATTTCATCGATCAAATCATCGGCATCAACAACAGTCCCTTCGCGTGATTTCATTTTTCCCGCAGGAAGTTCTACCATTCCGTATGAAAGATGATTGATATGTGAGGCCCAATTCTTACCCAGTTTAGTGAGTACTCTTTTTAATACATCAAAATGATAATTCTGTTCATTTCCAACGACATAAATCATAGAAGAAGGATGATAGTCATCATAGCGTAATTGTGCAGTTCCAAGGTCCTGGGTCATGTAAACAGAGGTGCCATCGGCACGGAGCAACAATTTTTCATCAAGTCCTTCATCTCTGAGATCGGCCCAGATGCTGCCATCCTCCTTCTGAATAAGGGTTCCGGCTTTCAATCCTTCATCAACAAGTTTTTTTCCCAGAAGATATGTTTCGCTTTCGTGGTATATTTTATCAAAATCAACGCCAAGACGATGATAGGTCTGATCAAATCCTTCATAAGCCCAGTTATTCATTTTCCTCCACAGGTCGAACGTTCCCGGATCCTTTGACTCCCATTTTCTCAGAATATCCTGCGCTTCCTGAATCAGAGGAGCCTGTCGTTCTGCCTCTTCCTCTGTGAGACCTTTTTCAATCAGGTCATGTATTTCGGCTTTGTAATGCTGATTAAACATTACATAATACAACCCGATAAGATGGTCGCCCTTCATACCTGTTGATGCCGGCGTGGCATTGTTTCCCCATTTCATATATGCCAGCATTGATTTGCAGATGTGGATTCCACGATCATTTACAAGGTTGACTTTCACAATTTTGTGACCATTTGCTTTCAAAATTTCAGCAAGTGAAAATCCCAGAAGATTATTCCGGATATGGCCAAGATGCAATGGTTTATTTGTATTTGGCGAAGAATATTCAAGCACGACAGGGCGTTCATGACGCGGTTTTTGGAATCCAAAACCGGGACGAGTGCCATGTTTCTCTAAAAATTTTATCCAGAAATGATCGGATAACACTAGGTTCAGGAATCCTTTGATCACATTAAAATCGCAAATCTCAGCAACCTTATCCTTCAAAAAAATTCCAATTTCATTTGCTGTTGCCTCGGGCGATTTCCGGGATATTTTAAGCAGGGAAAAAACCACAATGGTATAATCGCCGGTAATTTCCCTTTTTGTTTTTTCAAGGCCGACAGATTCAGGTTTTATTTCCTGGCCATATAAATGGCGAATGGCTTCACATGTTTGTTCCAGTAGTTTCTTTTCTATCATTTTGCCATTTATTTCGTTGCAAATTTACTTTAAATTCGATTATCCTGATGACTTATGGAGCTTTGAAACCGTTCAATAAACTGGATAAATTTTTCTCCTTCAATTTTGATAGTTTCCAAATAATGAATAGCTTTGCAGAACAATCTCCTGAAAAATATAACACCCAAACTATAATTCACAATCACAAAAAGCGAGGTTAGCATGAAAAAAAATGTAATCATTATTGGTGCTGCCGGAAGAGATTTTCACAATTTCAACACGTATTATCGCGATAACGCGAATTTTAACGTGGTGGCTTTTACAGCTGCACAAATTCCGGACATAGATGGACGAAAATATCCTGCTGCCCTGGCAGGTAAACTCTATCCCAAGGGCATTCCTATATTTGCCGAATCAGAATTGGTCGCCCTGATCAGGAAACACAACGTTGAAATCTGCAACTTTGCTTACAGCGATGTGCCATACAACAGGGTAATGAACCTCAGTTCCGTTGTAAATGCAGCCGGGGCAAACTTCCTGTTGATTGGCCCGAAAGACACGATGATAAAAAGCACAAAACCGGTCATTGCTGTTGGAGCAACACGCACCGGGTGTGGTAAAAGCCAGACTTCACGCCGGATTATAGAGATTTTGATGGCCAAAGGGCTTAAGGTCGTTGCTGTGCGTCACCCAATGCCTTACGGAGATTTGGTTGCCCAAAAGGTTCAGCGTTTTGAAACGCTGAAGGATCTTGAAAAGCATAAATGCACTATCGAAGAGATGGAAGAATATGAACCACATGTGGTGCGTGGCAATGTAATTTACGCAGGGGTTGATTATGAAGCGATTCTGAGGGCAGCAGAAAAAGATCCTAAGGGCTGCGATATCATTCTATGGGATGGCGGCAACAATGATTTTCCCTTCTATAAACCCGATCTGATGGTTACTGTTGCCGACCCGCATCGTCCGGGAGCAGAGGTAAGTTATTACCCCGGAGAGGTGAACATCAGGATTGCCGACGTTGTGGTGCTCAATAAAATTGATTCTGCTTACCCCGAAAATATTAAAACAGTTCGCGACAACATCCACAAGATCAATCCAAAGGCTGTGGTTGTTGATGGGGCCTCACCCATCCGTGTTGACGATGAATCGATCATACGGGGCAAGAAGGTGCTGGTAATTGAGGATGGCCCTACCCTTACCCATGGTGAAATGAAGATTGGGGCCGGGGTAGTTGCCGCGCAAAAATATGGCGCTGCCGAACTTATTGATCCACGCCCTTATGTTGTTGGCAAGCTTGCTGAGACATTCCGGTTATACCCGAATATTGGACAACTGTTGCCCGCCATGGGCTACGGAGATCAGCAGGTGAAGGATCTTGAAGCTACCATTAATAAGGTAAAATGCGATTCAGTAGTAATTGCAACACCTATCGACCTCAATCGACTGATAAAGATCAAAAAACCGAATACACGCGTTTATTATGATCTCCAGGAAATCGGAAAACCTGATCTGGATGATATCCTGAATGGTTTTCTGAAAAAACACAAGATAAAATAATTACTCAAATCCCGGTTTTCGCCGGGATTTTTTTTAAATTTGTTAAGATGAATATCAACTGTTAACTCCCGGATAATGAAAAACAAAAGTTTAATTTCCATCAATGATTTCAATCGAGAGGAACATATCCGAATTCTCGAGCTTGCCGGCGCTTTTGAAAAGCGTCCCAGGCAGCGCATTCTTGAAGACTATGTAGTCGCTACCCTCTTTTTCGAGCCTTCAACCCGGACCCGGCTGAGTTTTGAAAGTGCGGCCACGCGCCTGGGCGCAAGGGTAATCGGTTTTACAGATTCAGCCAGTTCAAGCGTACAAAAGGGAGAATCGTTGCGCGACACCATCCTCACTGTTTCCAACTATTGCGATATAATTGTCATGCGACATCCCAGGGAGGGAAGCGCCCGGTTTGCCAGTGAAGTATCGAAAGTGCCGGTGATCAATGCAGGCGACGGGTCGAACCAGCATCCCACTCAGACATTACTCGACATGTATTCTATAAGGAAAACCCAGGGATCGCTTGACAATCTTAATATCGCCTTTGTAGGCGACCTTAAATACGGACGAACCGTGCATTCGCTGGTTCAGGCGTTATGTAATTACAACACAACATTCCATCTGGTTTCACCACTTGAGCTAAAACTTCCCAGTTCGGTAAAAATGGATATAAAAGAGCGCAACCTTGAATACCATCAATCGAACGACCTGCTTGATGTAATTTCAAAAGTTGACATTCTTTATATGACAAGGATTCAGAAGGAAAGGTTTTCCGATCCGCTCGATTATGAAAAGGTAAAGAATGCCTATATCCTTCGTAACAGTATGCTCGAAGGCGCCAAACCAAACCTGAAAATCCTTCATCCCCTTCCCAGGGTCAATGAAATCACTACCGATGTAGATGATAATCCTAAGGCATACTATTTTACCCAGGCTCTTAACGGAGTATTCGTTCGTCAGGCATTGCTTGCATCCATTCTGGGAGTTGTTGATTAATTGAAAACAAAGGAAATCATGGAAAAAGAAGAATTGAGAAAAGAACTTAAGGTTTCGGCCATTGAAAACGGCACGGTAATAGACCATATCCCCTCGAAAAGTGTATTCCAGGTTATAAAAATTTTGAACCTTACCGAATATCAGAACCAACTTTTGATGGCCACCAATCTCGACAGCAGGAAAATGGGCAAGAAAGGCATCATCAAGGTCAGCAATAAATTTTTCAAAAGCGATGAGATCAATAAGATTTCTCTAGTTGCTCCCACTGCAACCCTTATTATCATTAAAAACTTCGAAGTCGTTGAAAAGAAAAAGGTCGAAGTTCCCAACTATGCTGAAAACATTGTAAAATGTTTTAATCCCAACTGCATTACGAATAACGAGGAGATCATCACAAAGTTCACGGTTATTGATAAAAAGGAGTTGAAGCTTCGTTGCCATTACTGTGAAAAAATAACAGCACGCGATAATATTTCGTTCCGGTAATTCAGCGCCATATCACAAAGTTGGTTGCCGAAGGAGAATATCAAAGGATGATTCAGATGCATTTTACCGAAAATTTAACATTTTTCACCTTAAATCCATCAGCAGGACTCACAGAGAATAGTTAACTTTGTTTCCAGGTTATGAGACTAATTTCAGCAACAACGATTCTGTTTTTCATGATGATCAATGCATTTAGCCAGGTCATGATGAACGATACCGTATTCAACAGTGGTCTGCATGTTTTTCAGCCAAAGAAATTTGATTACGGGGTCACTCTTGGTTCGGAGTTCACCTCCACCTCGGGATTCGGATCAGGACTAAATACTTACCTTACGCCGCATTTTTCATATAACATCAACAAGCGCCTCAGCATCGGCGGGGGATTCAGCATAGTTCAAACAAACTATTTCAAAGCCAGATCTTATTTCCAGAATGAGCAGAACTCCTTCAGTAACGGGAGCTTCACGAGTGCCATGATTTTTGTCAACGGTCAGTACCTTGTCAATGACCGGCTTACGATTTATGGCTCGGCATTTAAACAATTTCCAATCACTAATGACCCTCTCCCCTATAATCCGTTCAACCCGGTTTCACCCAACGGCGCCCAGGGAGTAAACTTTAACGTTGGTTACAAGGTTGGCAAAAATATGTTTATCCAGGCAGGTTTTCGCTATACACAAGGAGTGAATCCCTATAGTCCGAATCCGTTTTACAATGATCCTTTCCATTCCGGCTCCTTTGTTCCGGCATATGGGATGGGAAATCCGGCGTGGTAGGGGATTTCGGATTTTAAATCACTTATGGAAGATCATGTAACAGGAAAATGGTCGGCGATGTACTTTAATGCTTCGCTAATATCCATCGCGTTGCTGGATGGTCCAATCCGGATGAAAAATTCTTCATCGAATCCTGGTTGCCTCAAAAACACCGGTCTGTTGCTTTGCAGACATTGAACAATACAAATATTTTTCTCATCGGTTTTTTCAAGACGGGTCCTTATGTAGCGGCTCACATCCCGGCCAAGGCAGCTACGGATCAACGTCCATAAATGGAGCAGGAATTTATCCTCGTTTACAAATTTATCACTCTCAATCCCCTCGATAGATCCATCATCACGAACGCCAATCAGCAAGGTTCCTCCACGTGAATTAAGGAACGCGGAAATGGTTTTCAGGCAAGCCCTTTCAATAGCCTGATTTGTTTTTCCGGCCCTGATATCCCACCGAAGAGTCGATTTGAATTCAACATTCTCATTTTCTCCCTCGCGGATAAATGTGATTACCTGTCTGATTGCTTCTGCCCCGGGCTGATTATCTTCAAGGTATTCCATTGCCATCGTAACATCCAACAACAATGAATCATAATGAGCATACGATTGTATCTTAGTGGCAATCAGACCCTTGACATATTCATTAGGGCTGATTATTCCTGAAACAAGTACCAGGGGAAGAACAAGCGATGAATTATGCAAACCACTGAGAGCCTGGACTACCACTTTTTTATCTGAGGTAAGGCGATCATAGCACATCAACAACAATTCAGGAAATGGATGTGAATCAGAATCCCGGAGATCGATCTCGCCCAGGGTCGAATTCACAAAATCGTTGATCGACCTGATCAAACCAGACAATGTGATGAATGAAAAAGAGAAAAGCTTATCATCGGGAGTGAATGGATGAAGATCATTCGTGCCGGTGGTTTTAATCAATACGAAAGGATCTGATTTAAGCAACCCATCCCAATCCAGGCGGAATGGATCACTACCCTGTTCAATTATATCTTTCTGGAAGGCGTAAAGGATCGGCGACAGATACTTCGCCTCCTTCTCTGCCCCATGAAAAATAAGATCGGTAACAATCAACTGCATCAGTCTTTCCGATTCATGGACAAACTCCTTTCCATTGGGGGTAAGCAACGGGTTTATTCCCTGAAAAATCTGATATTTTTTATCACGGTTAATGATATCGAGCAGCTCGGGATAAATTTCAAACCGGGCCATTCCCATGTAGTCAACAAATTTAGTCATGGATATATTTAAAATTAATTAACGCCTCTCAGTTTTTTGTAAATATTGCATTGAACCAGGTGGTCGTTCACCATCCCTGCAGCCTGCATGAAGGCATAGCAAATAGTGCTTCCGACAAATTTGAACCCACGGGCTTTCAGGTCTGCACTCATTGCATCCGATTCTTTTGAAGAGGATGGCATCTCTTGAAGATTTTTCAGTCCGTTAAAAAGGGTCTTCCCTCCGGTGAATTGCCAGATATATTTATCGAAGGTCCCGAATTCTTTTTGCACCTCCAGAAAACATATGGCATTCTGAATGGTTCCGTTGATCTTTGCCCGGTTCCGGATAATCCCTGCATCGGCCATCAGCCTTTCATATTCAGCAGTTCCATATCTGACAATCTTTTCCGGATCGAACCCGTCGAATGCCTTCCTGAAATTTTCGCGCTTGTTCAGCACAGTTTTCCAGCTCAGGCCGGCCTGAAAAGCATCGAGCGTCATAAATTCAAAAAGTTTCAGGTCATCATGAATTGGGACGCCCCACTCTTCATCGTGATATCTGATCATCAGCGGATCATTGGAAGGCCAGGAGCAGGAGGAAATTTCGGACATAAGACAATTGTTTTTATTTAAAATTTAATTATTGAATTTTCTTCAGCGCCCGTTCCTGGGCATATAGCAAAGCCCAGTTATCAATTGCCCGCTGATCACGCTGCATCCAATATATAACGCAACCATTTTGCTCTGCAAGATTGTTGAGAAAAAAAATGCGCCCGGGATCTGTCATATGAAATAGCGAAGTTATGAAATACAAGAAATAGTAATACAACGGCCTGTACCAAAAAATTCAATTTACGCTTATTTAGCTCCTTTATGAATGTTTGTCAAACATAGTGAATGAATTTGATTTTTGAATGGCAGGAGCACTGTCAACGTTCGAGTGAGAAGTCTGAAGTCCGAAGTCACATTGCAGACTTTAGACTGTGGAGCCTGGAACGAATGGGGCCGGCTTCGCGAGGCTGTTCTGGGTTACATCGATGACCTTGCAGACACCCTTTCCAATTATTCGATCTTCATGGCAAGTTCTTTGTGAGTTTCAAGGAATTTTCGCATTTATTTGAGAAATTTACTAAATAAAATAAAAACAAGTTGACCCGGCAGCTAAAAAGCCGGTAAACACTGTACTGCAAACTGAATTCTTCTTAATTTCGGCATTTGATCATAGAAAATAATATTATCGCCGAATAAGATGAAAACGAATCATATGCGAATTATATGCTGTGGAACGATTTTGTTTTTACCTTTATTGATCAGTTCCTGTAGAACCGCTATGATTAACGACAGAGCCGGGTCGCTGGAAATTCAGAAACAAGGGAGCTTCGCCGTGGGTGGCACCGTGATCCATAGTCCCGGTACATTCAACCCTTACGCTCCTACCCCGGCAGGACAGACCTTTCATGGCGACCATGCTTACGTCTTTTACCAGATCCCGGAAAAAGCCCGTAAGTTTCCTTTGGTATTCTGGCATGGGTTTGGGCAGTTCTCCAAGACATGGGAAACCACCCCTGACGGACGGGAAGGATTTCAGAATATTTTCCTGAGACGTGGTTTCGCGGTATATCTCATCGATCAGCCAAGGAGAGGCAATGCCGGTCGCAGCACGGTGGCCGCGATGATCACTCCTGTTCCGGATGAGCAGGAGTGGTTTGATACATTTCGCATTGGAGTCTGGCCCGACTATTTCCCCGGGGTACAGTTTGCAAAAGATCCGGAAACGCTGAACCAATATTTCCGTCAAATGACACCCAACACCGGACCTTTTGACCTGGGAGTGATTTCAGATGCTGTTTCCGAACTTTTTAACAAAATCGGTCAGGGAATCCTTGTCACCCACTCGCAATCAGGGGGTCCCGGTTGGCTGACAGCCATTAAAAATCAGCAGGTAAAAGCTGTCGTAGCGTATGAACCCGGCAGCAATTTCGTTTTCCCCGAAGGAGAGGTGCCTCCGCCCATACAAATTTCTGCAGGCCCTTTGACGGCAATTGGCGTACCTATGTCCGATTTTATTAAGCTCACGAAGATCCCAATCATCCTTTACTACGGGGATAATATCCCCGAACAGCCGGTGGAAAATCCAGGCCAGGACGGTTGGCGCGCACGTCTTGAAATGGCCAGATTGTGGAAAGATAAGGTAAACCGTTACGGCGGTGATGTAACCCTGGTCCATCTGCCCGAAATTGGCATTCATGGGAATACACACTTTCCATTTTCTGATTTGAACAATGTGGAAATCGCGGGCTTATTATCCAAATTTTTGCACGATAAAGGTTTGGACTGAGCGGAGTTCTTTTAGAGCCAAGTCCTGTATTGCGTTAGGAACAGGGGTCTTTCCCAACTTGAGGTCACAAATTGTGACCTCAAATTATCGTTTATAATTCATCCGGCCTGAATCCGATCCTTCTCCTTGGTTGATTCTGCTTAATATGAAGCTCGTCCAAGCGGTTAAGAAGGTGGTTGAATGCCTGTGTGAACTTGTTATCCAGTGCATTTAGTTCATTCTTTAACTCATTGGTTTCTGTTATCAGCGCCCGGTACCTTGCAAATGCCCTCATAATTTCGATGTTAATTTGGATTGCCTTTTCAGATCTTAACACGGATGACAGCATGGAGACTCCTTGTTCAGTGAAAACCATTGGATGAACACTACTGTGTTTCAATGATTGCAACCGGTCGCAATTTGCGACCAGTTCCAATTTCTCAATTTCATTTAGTTCAAACATGAAATCCCCCGGGAATCTTGAAATATTCCGCTTCACTTGTTCTTTGAGCCTTTTTGTTTGTACTTCGTAAAGTACGGCAAGATCACTGTCAACCATTACTTTCTTTGCCCTAAAAGTAAATATCATCGTTTCGTAGTTAGATTTGATAATGTGCGCTTTCATGACTTTT
>JBAXKG010000006.1:0-98057 GCA_037137455.1 Bacteroidota bacterium | reverse complement strand
GACTCATTTTACCGAGATGAAAGTTGACCCTTCATTTACTTTCGATAACTTCATCCCTTTGAATGTGAATATCAGGGTCAATTCCCCGACCTCAAACAATACGAATATTATCCAGATTTACCAGGATGAACAGGGTAACCGAAAATTAATTATTTCAGGCGCCACTGTTGGAAGCCAAGCTTATTATAAGAGTATCAGGGTTCCCAAGGCGATCAAATCCCTCTTTGTTTCTTATGTGTCTTCGGATGGGAAATATGAATCAGCGATTGTACCTATTAATGGTTCAGACGTGACCTATGTTTTCGGAGGGCTGAAATCAGAAGAAGGCACCAATAACGACTGTGGAACAGGTACGGCTATAACGACAAATCAAAATGAGATAACTATTATTTCGGGTAAAACCTTTTATGTCCCTTACGGTTCAACCGTGACTATCAAACACCTTACTGTCAACTCCGGAGGAACATTCAACAACTGCGGTACATTGACGGTCAATAATCTTGATGTATCTAAAACAAACGGAGTTATCAATAACAACGGGACATTTACTTTATCAGACGATGTTGATTTTAAGGGAACCTTTAATAATAACGGCACCCTTAATGTAACTGGCGGTAACGAATATAAGACGAATGCCGATGGTGTTGTCACTAACAACTGCTCAATGTATGTTACTGGTGATGTAACTATTACGGGCAGTGGCAGCTTTATCAATAATGGCTATCTTAAAGTCATTAAATCCAGCAACAAATCGGGCGGTAATGATGATGATGGAAGTATTAAAGTAACCGGCAATGGAGTGCTTACTTTAGGTCCCCAGAGTTTAGCTGACTGTAAGTATTTTGACCTTGAAGGGGATTGTAACGGTCCAAATACAGCTTCTTATGCCGGTATTAAAACAGTTGACGGCAAAACCACAGGGGATGCCCATATCACCGGATATGTGGATTTCTGTGCAAGTGGTAACATTCAACCCGACAACGGTCACTATGGCCCTAATGTGACTGACTGCTCTAATTTACCGTCACCTCCCAGCTGTTCAAACCCTGTTGCACCAGTTATTACCAGTGCCCTTACAGCAACAGGTACTGCAGGCCAGACCATTACCCCATATGTGATATTAGCTACAGGGACAAACCCCATAACCTATACTACGGGCACTCTTCCAGCGGGCCTCAGTTTTAACAGTGGAACTCATACTATATCAGGCTCAGTTGCCACAGCAGGCACAAATAATATCACGCTTACTGCCGACAATTCTGTTGGCACCGATACCAAAATATTGGTCCTTACCATTGGAGCTGCAGGTTCACCCCCATCAATAACCAGTCCTTTAACAAAATCCACTACGGCTGGTTTGACTTTCAGCTATACTATAACTGCTACGGGTGAAAACACAACGGGTTGTCTGTTGACCTTCACCACCAGTACATTGCCTGACGGACTTACTCTGCAAGGAGGCAATGTGATCGGAGGCATTCCAACAACTGATGGCACCTTTGACATTACACTCACGGCCCACAATTGCTATGCTCCGGATGACGTAAAACACCTGATTCTTACCGTTGCTCCCGCAGGTGTGGCGCCGGTAATCACAAGTTCTCTCACCGCAAACGGTACCGCCGGAACAGTTTTTAGTGATTATACCCTTACGTCAACAGGCACCTCACTTGTAACTTTAAATGCCGAGAACTTACCGGCTGGACTTACCTATGATGCACTAACACACAAGATCACAGGCACTCCATCCCAGCCAGGTATAACCCATGTAAATTTAACCGCACATAACGACTTTGGTGATGATGTTAAAGATCTTGTCATTACCATTGCCCAGGGTGCCGGAACGCCTCCGGAAATTCAACCACCATTGACAGCATCAGGAGTAGTTGGGTTGACATTTACTCCATACCAGGTATATGCAACAGGTACTGCTCTAATAGAGTATTCCATAGAAGGCACTTTACCCGATGGACTGTCATTTGATCCCGCTACGAATCTTATTATGGGGACCCCTACGGTAGCAGGCACCACAAATGTACAGTTAAAAGCACACAGCGACTATGGGGATGACAATAAAACACTTGTTATCACCATTACATCCGGCGGCGGCGGTTCAATTATCTCATACTATCCCAATGCTGTAGATTACGGTACTTTTGTATTCGAAGATTTATGGCCATCCTATGGCGATTATGACTGCAACGACCTCGTGGTGAACTTCCAGTACAAAATCACATCCAATGACCAAAACCAGATTACCAATATCCAGGCTACCTTCATCTATAAGGCTGCCGGAGCAGACTTGAACAATGGGTTCGGTTTTGTATTAAATACCAGTCCCGCTAATATTACATCAGTGAGTGGTTGTACAAAATATGGAACAGCCGTTACTTACGATGCCAAAGGTTTTGAAGCAGGACACGAAAATTCGACAGTTATTATCCCTGTTGATGCAATTAACACCATGTTTGGAGGGGGATTAATCAATACGGTTCCTGGTAACCCTTACATTCATCCGATTACACAAGTGATCGATATTGTGTTTGCAACACCTCAGGCAAATGTCGGTGATTTCCCATGGAACCCGTTTATTTTCCAGAACCAGGTGAGGGGTCACGAAATCCATATGAAGAATCAACCCCCTACCGAGAAGGCAGATCTGTCATTGTTCCGTACCGGGAATGATGCTTCGAATCCGGAACAGAATCACTACTACACTTCATCAACTGGTTTAACCTGGGCTTTTGAAGTTCCTGTTAATTTTGACTACCCTGCAGAGAAGAATGATATCGTAACTTGCTATCACCACTTTGCTGAATGGGCACAATCATCGGGAACATCATACGACAACTGGTACATGAACAACTCAGGATACAGGGACGCATCGAAAATTTACGTGATACCTTAATAAGAGCTTTTGTTTTCTGTGGGTTAAAATCCCCGTGCAGCAATGCCGGGGATTTTTTTGTATTACGAAATGCAGATTAGCGCCTAAAATAATAAAAGTGACTGTGCGTAAATGAGACTGTTACTGCATCCTGACACTTTTCAGCCGAAATGCCAACACCAAATAGCAAACTACCCCGAAAACCCCAACACCTGAAATCAGGAACATGGCACGGGGTCCGATGGTATACCAGAGAACTCCGGCAAGACTACTTGCAATAAGAGTGCATATGCTGGCTGCACTATTGTAAAATCCAATTGCAGTAGCAGTTTCAGATTTTGCGGCCAGGTTTGAAATAAGCGCTTTTGAAATTCCCTCTGTACAGGCTGCATAAATCCCGTAAAGAAAAAACAGGCATCCGAATACGAATATTGAAGAGGCAAATCCAATTCCGGAATAGACAATGGAAAAAATTAAAAATCCTGCAATTAACATTGTTTTCAATCCGATCTTATCGGCTAATATTCCGATGGGATATGAAAACAATGCGTATACCATATTATAAAATATATATACGCCGATCATCATAGTATCCGAAAGATGTTGTTCCTTTAAAGCCAGTAGCAAAAAGGCATCAGAGCTATTGAACAGCGCAAAGAACAGCAGCCCACCCACCAGGTACCTGAAAGCAGGAGAAGCTTTTCGCCAGTATCTGAGGTAATAGAAAAATCCAACACCGGCTGGTAAACGAGTAAAAGGGTAAGCGGGTGAATTTGGAACTGAGGGGCCTGAGAGAGGGGCTTTACTTCCCGATACCTCTTTGGTTTTATCCTTTAACAAGAATGTAAGGCCAATGGCGATGAGTCCCGGAAAAAAGGCAATGAAAAACATCCATTTGTATTGGCCGGGATAAAAATAGAGGAAGATCAAAGCCAGAACAGGACCGATGGCAGCCCCGATGGTATCCATTGACCGGTGAAAGCCAAACACTTTTCCTTTGTGTTCCTTTGTGGTTTCATCGCTGAGCATGGCATCGCGGGCGCTGGTACGTATGCCTTTGCCAAAGCGGTCGAGGGTACGGGCAAAAAAGATCCAGACAGGAAATGTAAAAAGAGCCATCATGGGTTTGGAAAGGGCGCTTAATGAATAACCGGCGCGAATGAATGGAACCCTTTTTTGCCAGGTGTCTGACAGATGACCGAAATAGCCTTTGCTCAAACCGGCAGTGGCTTCAGCAAACCCTTCAAGAATGCCAATCAATAAGACAGAGAAGCCAATCGATTTCAGGTATACCGGCATGATGGGATAAAGCATTTCGCTGGCCACATCCGTAAAAAGGCTCACGAAAGATACCAGCAGTACCGTACGCGTCAATATTTTTTGCTTACCAGTCATAATCTTCACTCGTCATTCGTCACCCGTCATTTATTTCAAGTATTCCTTAGCGGCGCCACTCAGCTTATAATTCCAGTGTTTGCTGGCAGCTTGTGCATAGCTCCGCATTTCATCATCACTGTAATTGAGCTTTTTCAATAAATTAAAAGCATTAATCCTGGTTTCAAATTCGAATTTCGGGCTGCAATAGCTGATGAGTTCGGGTAAAAACTGATTTTTACCATTGCTGATGGCAACTTCGAGCCATTTCATCCTAATATTTTTGCCTCGCCAGCCATCCATATCTTTGGTCAATTCAAGATAGTAATTAACGTTTTTGGGGAATGATGAGCAAAGTAAACTTAGCGCCAACTCAACATTGAGGTAGCTGGAATCGTATAACAAGCCTTCAACGGTGCTTTGCAACAAATCGGGTAAAGGGGTCAGGTTTCTCAAAGCTGCCTTTCGTACGTTGGCATCTTTATCGCGCAATGCCTGGCGAAAAATCTCAATCACCTCCGGAGAATTATCCACGGCAAGTTGACCGAGAATTTCAGATTTGATCAGCCAAAAAGATTCATTTTTAAAGGCTGTAATCAGCATTTCCACTTTTTTATCAAATGACGCAGAGCGCAAGGCAAGCCAGGCATCATATCGGTCAATCATGTTTTTAGCTTTTAAAGCCTGTGCTGAAAGTCGTTCGAAACTTCTTTCCCAGGTTGTCTTTTTCAGGATTTTCCGGTTTGGGTCAAAAAGGACAAATTCAACCGGTTTCTTTAGCAGGTTTGGAATCTTTACTTCCGTATATTTTTTTTCAATCCACACTTTATTGCTGTCGCAGGAACCATCGATGTAATGTACTTCAAACATCACAGGCATTTTAAACAATCCATTCAATTCGTTTACTTCCTGCACCTGACATACTTTGAACATGGTTGCGCGATTTCCCAGCGAATCGTTGACTACTGAATCTGATACTTTGTAATCAGGCTCACCTCCCCTTAAAATCCATTCATCGAAAAACCAATTGTAGGATTTACCTGTGGCTTTATATACACACCGTATGAAATCGTTAGTTTCTGCATAGTCAAATCCATATTTTTCAAGGTAGAGCCTGACAGCATCTTTATATTCACGATCGCCCATCAAATCCCGCAGCATATCCAGCACCAGCGAGCCCTTCTGGTAGATCCGCTGCACACCTCCCTGGGAACCGCCCACTGGAAAATTGTTTTTCTTTGCTGCATCAAAAGCCTGTAACATCTCATCGTTTCGGATATTCTGGTAATAATCTTCCCCATAGATATTTTTTTCAAACATCTTGGCGTAGTAAGTTCCGAAACTTTCGGTGAGCCAGACATCGCGGTTTACAAAATGGGCCACCCAATTCCCAAACCACTGGTGTGCCAGTTCATGGGCATTTACATTCACATAATTTCGCTGCCACCAGGCGCGGGGATCAATCAGCATATAATCACCAAACACCGTACTGGTAGTAGTCTCCATGGCGCCATACATGTAATCGATCACAGGGGCTTCGCGGTAAACCTGGTAGGGATAAGGAACTCCCATATCCTTTTCGAAGAAATCGAACATCAGTTCGGTGTATTTATAAGTCGTGGCAACCCTGTCGGGAAGATCGGAGTAGTACCAGTATTCAAGTGGCACTCCGCGTGATGTTTTTGATGTTTTATAATCGTAATCACCAATAACAAGAGCGGTAGAGAAATAGGGATGATCCTTTTTCATTGCATAATGCCAGGTGTTGGTTCCATCCGGGTTTTCCTGAACCCCTACCCGCTCTCCATTTGAGAATACTTTGTATTTATTATCAAAGGTGATGAACATATCCATTGTGATTCGTCCATCCATGTACGGAAGCCAGCCATGCGGACGATGCGCCCAGATCTGCCTGCGCTTGCCTGCTTCTTCAGGCCTCCATCCGATGAAATATATGGCGCCCGAGAGAGGTGAAGCCGTGTATATAATAGAAATGGTCCCAATTGGCCTTCCCGGATGTTGCATTTCGTGCTCCGAACTGCCTTGTGGTTCAGGATATATAATCAGGTTTGTTCCAGATTGTCGATATCGTACATCCATATTGTTGATTTTTACACCGGAAATTTTAAAGTCGGGTGTATAAAAAACGATGGAATCGATTTTATATCGATTTGGGATAAAGGTGAATTCAGCTGCTCCAAAAACCATATTCTGTTCTGGCTGAAATTTAATATCTGCTTTAAGATGTTTTATGGAAATTGGCTGATCTGGTGGAATTGAAGCCGGATCGGCATAATAGGAAACAGTTTTTTCCTGTGATGACAATTTGCCGGAGGTCCCAAAAAGTATCAAAATAATGCAGACAAAAACAAAGAAGATCTTATTGGGTGTTTCTCTTAGAAAATGTAACAGCATAAAAGCATAAATTTAGTATGTTTGCGCACAGGGTCAAAAGTAGTAAAAAGCCATGAAGAATATATTTTTGCGCGGGAAATTAGCGCTGTATTTTGCTATCTCCTTTCTCGCTGCCATCATCCTGATCAATATTATCGCCTTTCATCGAATCTGGATTATTCCCGAAAGCGGGGATGCCTTAAGTCCGGATTCTGTAAATTTATACTACACCTTGCTGATCCTTTTTTTCAGCATGATATTGACAGCTTTATTTTTCTGCACAATTTTTTTCATTTTAAAAGAAGTGACAAAACGATTGGCGAAACTGAGAGATGCAACCATCAACATTGGAAAAGGACAATTTGACAGTGACCTTCCGGTCACCACCCGTGATGAAATCGGTCTTTTGACTGAATCCTTTAACATCATGGCCCATCACATCAGGGAAAAGACCAGCGAAATTCAGCAGGAGCGTTTCGGCCGCATGCGGTCAGTGATCGATGGAGAAGAGATTGAACGACAGCGCCTTTCAAGAGAGATGCACGATGGCATAGGCCAATTGCTCATAGCAATCAAGCTTAGGTTGGAAAGTTTATTGTACCAGGATGGGAAGGAGGTTAAAAACTCCATCCATGAGCTAAAGAAATATCTTGACCAGATTATCGATGAGGTGCGCCGGATTTCGAACAACCTCATGCCTTCAGTACTTGAAGCCTTCGGACCGGCAATTGCTTTTCGAAATCTCTTTGCTGATACTGAAGAACTCAGCGGATTAAAGATCCATTTCGAGGCTAAAGGTGATTTTGACAAACTCGATAAAAAAATTCAAACCTACATCTATCGCTTAACCCAGGAGGCGCTTAGCAACATCGTGAAACATGCTGAAGCCAGCGAGGTATGGGTCAACCTGGTCAGGAAAGCTGATAAACTTTCGCTTATGATACGCGATGATGGGAAGGGGTTTTCCCCTGAAATCGTTGGAAAAGAAGGAGGCAACGGAATACATAACATGCGCGAACGGGTTAGTTTGCTTAAAGGACAAATTGAAATCAGGTCGGCTGCAGGCAAAGGCACAACAATTAACGTGAATATACCAACTATAATCCCTTATGTCAACAATCAGGATTTTCCTCGTGGATGACCACCAGCTTGTTCGCGATGGTATCAAGTCGTTATTGATGAGTTCCGAAAACATCATAATACTTGGAGAGGCCTCAACAGGAAAAGAGTGTTTCGAAAAAATTGCCATTGAGCCCCCCGATATCCTCATACTTGATATCTCATTGCCTGATACCAGCGGTATTGAAATTACGAAACGCATCACTGCTGATTATCCTAAAATCAGAGTGCTGATACTATCCATGTACACCAACGAGGACTTTATTTTTAATTCGGTAAAGGCCGGGGCAAAGGGATATCTGCCTAAGAACACTTCGCGCGAAGAGCTTCTGAGTGCAATAGTTGCTATTTACGAAGGCGAGGAGTTTTTTGCAGATTCCATTTCCCGCATTATGCTGAAAAGTTACGTGCGTAAGGCTAAAAAAGAGGACATAGCTTCCCAGGGCGATCCCATTCCACTCACTCCACGTGAAATCGAGATCCTGAAACTTTTTGCCGAAGGTTCTATAAATAAGGAAATCAGTGATAAACTCGATATCAGTATCCGTACCGTGGAAACCCACAAGAACCACATCATGAAAAAACTCGAACTTAAATCTACAGTCGAACTGATCAAGTATGCGATCAGGAATAAAATTGTTGAAATATGATTTTATCCACATCCGCATGTCAATCCAGATTTCAATGGATATTTTTTTTGCAACTTTGCAGCTGATACGCTTTAGATATCTTCATAACATGACTTAATGACGCCGATGAAGCAAATAACCACTATAAGAGACACACGCGATTACCTGCGTGGACTGAAGGATATTGGGAAAAGTATCGGACTTGTTCCAACCATGGGAGCGTTGCATCAGGGCCATCTGGCCTTGATAAAGCGTTCGAAAATGGAGAATGACCTCACAGTGTGCAGTATTTTTGTCAATCCTATCCAGTTTAATAACAAGGAGGACCTGGCAAAATATCCCCGCACACTGATTTCGGATGCAAAAATGCTGGAGGAAATTGGATGTGATGTGCTATTCGCGCCCGATAATGACGAGATGTACCCGGATTATGAAACGACCGGTCTCGATATTGAATTCGGTATACTGGATAAAGTAATGGAAGGCAAATTTCGTCCCGGACATTTTAAGGGAGTCTCAATTGTTGTCAAGAAGTTATTAGGCATCGTTGAGCCAACACGTGCCTATTTCGGGAAAAAGGATTTTCAGCAACTGGCTATTATCCGTTACATGGTTAAAACCCTGAATCTCCCGGTCGAAATCATATCATGTGACACTATCAGGGAACTCGATGGGTTGGCCATGAGTTCGCGGAACATGCGGCTAACCATAGCCGAACGGAATCTCGCTCCAGAAATTTATCATATACTTTTAATGGTGAAAAAAAAAGCCGGAAAATTGCCGGTTCAGGAATTGAAAGAATGGGCAGTAAAAAAAATTCAGGAGAATCCGGAGTTGCGGGTTGAATATTTCGAAATCGGAGACAAGGACAGCCTTCTGCCAATCGAGAACTGGCATCAAAAAGAGCGAGCGGTGGCATTTACCGCTGTTTTTATGGGCGATGTCCGCCTGATCGACAACATTGAACTTTTTTCATAAATTTGCATTGGGGTGATTAACCGGCAATAATATCAAAGACGTGAAGGAGATGCCAGTAAATCCAACTCCTACATCGCATTTGCTGATTGAAGAACCTCGCCGCAAGCAGCGAGGATTCTTCGATCCCATAGGAATTTGAATTTTTGCTCGCTAACCCCGCCGCAAGCAGCGGGGAATGCGCTCGCGGGGATTCAAAAGAAATGCTCACCAACGACTAAAAAACACGATAATGACTGCCATCCCAGCAGAAGAAATATCCCGGAAGAACCCGGTAATCACTTTTATTAAATTTTCGCTATTCTTAGGTCTGGGTATAGTTATAATCTGGCTTTCGCTTCGCGGACTGACACCCCTGGAACGTAGCCAGATTCTTCACTCTTTCCGCGTTGCGAATTACTCCTGGGTTATCCTTACAGTTGTATTGGGGATATTCAGTCATATTTTACGCTCGCTCCGGTGGATGCTCTTTCTTGAACCCATGGGTTACAAACCATCGTTGAAAAATACCTTTTTTGCAGTGATGGTCGGTTACTTTGCGAACCTTGCTTTTCCCAGGCTGGGAGAAGTAACCCGGTGTGGTATCCTTGCCCGTTATGAGAATATCCCTTTCAACAAATCTTTTGGCACCGTTATTACTGAAAGGGCGATAGATATGATCATTTTTTTTCTGCTGTTTTTGATTATGATAGTAACTCAAGCCAGTACTATCGGCCACTATCTTTCTGCCAACATATATCCTAAACTGGCTGAAAAATTCCAAAACCCGATTTTCAACAGGATGTTCATATTATCTGGATTAATATTAGCCATTATTTTTATTTCCCTTATTTTCCTGATGCGAAAAAAGATCGCTTCTTCCAACACTTTTTATAGGTTTAAAAAACTGATACTTGGATTTTGGGAAGGGTTAAAATCGCTTAGCCTGATTAAGAAACAAGGCCTTTTTATCTTTTACTCCCTCACAATATGGATTCTGTATTTTTTCATGCTCTATGTCTGCTTTCTTTGCTTCACCAGTACCAGTTCACTTAGTCTCGGCGCCGGCCTCTCTTCACTTGTTTTGGGTAGCGTTGGAATTATGATAACACCCGGAGGTATTGGACTCTATCCGGCTATTATCCAGGAAACACTTTTGCTATATGGCATATCGCGTCCCACAGGACTGGCATTGGGATGGATTGCCTGGACTGCACAAACCGGTATGATCCTGCTGGTTGGTGGAATTTCATTGATTTTACTTTCATTCAACAAACAAACAAATGGAAAGGCTTAGCATAATAAAGTCAAAAATTTTTTCCTGGGACCATCTCCAGAAACAGATTGTAATATGGCGTTTCAAAGAGAAAAGTATCGTTTTTTCAAATGGATGCTTTGATGTACTGCATCTCGGACATGTTGAATATCTGGCCAAAGCCCGCGATATGGGCGACATTCTGATCGTTGGTCTTAACTCCGATGACTCGGTTCGCCAAATCAAAGGCGCCCACCGTCCGGTCAACAACGAAGAAGCACGCGCAATCACACTTGCAGCTTTATCGTTTGTAGATGCTGTGATTCTGTTTGGCGAAGATACTCCCCTGGAAATAATCAAGCTTGTTCAGCCAGATATCCTGGTGAAAGGAAAAGATTATGATGGCAAGGAGATTGTTGGCAGTGATGTGGTAAAAGCCCGTGGTGGACAGGTTGTCACCATAGAACTTACCAAAGGATATTCATCGACCCATACAATCGAACTGGCGCAGAAAATACACCTTTAGAAGTGACCAATGATAAGTGACGAGTGACTAATTTAGTTACCTTTTAACGACTTTACCGTTTTACCTCCATTATGTCAAAAATAAAAACTGCATTTTTTTGTCAAAACTGTGGCGCCCAGGCCCCCAAATGGATGGGAAAATGCAACGCCTGTGGGGAGTGGAACACTTTTGTTGAGGAGGTTATTCAACGCGAGGAAAAAGGTTCTGTGAAGTCAGCTATTGGCAATTATCGGTCAGTTGTTCCGGTTAAAATTTCAGATGTCACATTCAGCCATGAAGCACGACTTAACACTTATGACCAGGAACTGAACAGGGTATTGGGCGGAGGGCTTGTTCCAGGTTCACTTACTTTGATCGGAGGAGAACCGGGCATTGGTAAATCGACCCTGATGTTGCAGGTCGCCCTCAAATGTACCGATCAAAAAATCCTTTATATCACAGGTGAGGAGAGCGACCAGCAGATCCGGATGCGGGCTGAGCGACTCGGAATCAGGAACGAGAACTGTTTTATCCTCACTGAAACCAACACCCAGGCCATCTTAAAGCATCTTGAATCACTAAGACCCGGAATCATTATTGCAGATTCGATTCAAACACTTCAAACCGATCTGATTGAGTCATCAGCAGGCAGCGTATCCCAGATCAAAGAGTGCGCGGCTGAGATGCAGAAGTATTCAAAGCTTACCAACACTCCTATATTTCTTATCGGACACATCACAAAAGATGGAAGCCTGGCAGGGCCCAAGATCCTTGAGCATATGGTCGATACCGTACTTCAGTTCGAAGGAGACCGGAATTATGGTTACCGTATCCTCCGATCCCTTAAAAACCGGTTTGGGTCGACTTCTGAACTGGGAATTTATGAAATGAACGATGCCGGCCTGCGCGAAGTCTCCAATCCTTCGGAGATTTTGCTCAGCCAGCGAGATGAAGCGGTGAGCGGTATTGCAATTGCCGCGATGATGGAAGGTCAGCGCCCCATGCTCATTGAAACTCAGGCACTGGTAAGCTCAGCAGTGTATGGTACCCCGCAAAGATCAACCACCGGTTTTGATGCGAGGCGGCTCAACATGTTACTGGCTGTTCTGGAGAAACGAAGCGGCTTCAGGCTGGGCCATAAGGATGTATTCCTCAACATTGCCGGGGGTATAAAAGTTGAAGACCCGGCTATAGACCTGGCTGTAGTGGTGGCTGTTCTTTCTTCAAACCAGGACACCCCTGTCGATTCAAAAACCTGTTTTGCCGCGGAAGTCGGGCTGAGTGGCGAAATCCGTCCTATAAACCGGGTGGAACAGCGTATTTCCGAAGCCGATAAACTGGGTTTCGAACGTGTTTTTATATCAAGGTATAATACAAAGGGACTGGATTTCAAGCGGTATTCCATTCAGATTATCACTGTGGCAAAAATTGAAGAGATCTACAAGAAGCTTTTCACGTGAGCTGCCTTTGTCTCTTATGCAACGAAACTCAATTTATTTATATTTGTACTATTCTACATTGATTTTTTCTATATTGGAAATTCTGATTAAAAAAGATGAAAGCCCTCCCAATTACTGAACATAATGCATTTGTTGATATAATTCAACGGTGCATGTGGTGCCATCTGGCCATGACAGATCTTGATGGCAAGCCTTATGTAATCCCGATGAATTTCGGTTTTAAGGATGATGTAATTTACCTGCATGGTGCACAACATGGCAAAAAGATCGATATTCTGAACAAACATCCTGAAGTATGCATTAATTTCACCACCGATCATGTTTTACGTTACCAGAATGAACAGGTCGCATGTTCCTGGAGCATGAAATACCGGAGTGTGCTTTGCTACGGTAATGTTGAATTCATTAAAGATCCTGAAGAAAAAATATCTTCTTTTCATATTGTAATGGCACATTATACAAAAGGAGATTTCAAATTCAACCCTCCTTCAATCAAGGAAGTAAACGTTTGGAAAGTTAAAGTTGTGAAATTCGAAGGAAGAGCCTACGGATATTGATCTGGATTTTGCCGTAAAAACCGAAGGCAAACCAAGCCGGAACAAAATCCGATAAGGCTGCCAGCCAACCAGCCTGCAAGAATATCACCCGGATAATGAACTCCCAGGTAAATTCGGGTATATGCCATGAAAAAGGCCCATAACAAAATAAGCGGAGTAAAATATTTGTACCTGTCCGACAAAACGAGAATCAGATAGATAGCAAGGGCCAGGTTTGTAGAAGCATGAGCCGAATAAAACCCATACTTCCCACCAACATAACCATTTACAGTATGAATGCCGGTTAGCCCGGGATCATGAGTGGGGCGCGGGCGAGCTACCCAATCCTTGAAGATATTCGACAACTGATCGCTCAACAGTATCATAATGGCAGCGAAAAGGATGATCCACATGGCTTGCCACTTGAACTTTTTAACAACAAGGTATAGAACAAAAATGGATAGCGGCAACCAAATAATTGATTTGGTTCCCCAAAACATTATCGGATCAAAAAAAGAACAATGCAGGCCATTAAGGAAAAAAAACAGCCCTTGGTCGATCGATTTTAAAATGTCAATCATTACGATTTAACTCCTCCCACAGCATTTTTTTCAGTTTTTCCAGTCCGGTTTTTTTATGCGAAGAGATAAAAACCGAAGGTATCTCTGGTAAATCCTTTTTTAACTCCCGGATGATCTCCTCATCGGCCAGATCAGATTTGGTAATGGCCAGTACACGTTGTTTATCAAGCAACTCCGGATTATATTGTTCCAGCTCATTCAGAAGAATATTATATTCTTTACGGATATCTCTCGAATCGGCCGGGACCATGAATAATAGGGTAGAATTACGTTCAATATGTCGTAAAAAGCGCAATCCCAGCCCTTTACCTTCATGGGCCCCTTCAATAATCCCAGGGATATCGGCCATTACAAACGATTTATTGTCATGATACCGAACAATACCAAGATTGGGAACCAGTGTGGTAAAAGGATAATCGGCAATTTGCGGTTTTGCTGCCGAAATCACCGACAGCAGGGTCGATTTACCGGCATTAGGAAAACCAACCAATCCAACATCAGCTAACAATTTTAATTCCAGGATTTTCCAGGCTTCCAGCCCTGGTTCACCCGGCTGTGCAAACTTAGGCGCCTGCCTTGTTGGAGTCTTAAAATGATCATTACCCAATCCACCACGTCCACCTGGCACGAGGATATGGGTTTGGCCATCCTCAGTAATCTCACATATAAATTCTCCGGTTTCGGAGTCACGGGCAACCGTTCCAAGCGGAACATCAATAAATACATCTTTGCCGTTGGCCCCATGCATTAGCTGTTTGGAGCCAGCTCCACCATGCTCTGCTTTGAGATGCTTCGTGAATTTGAGATGAAGTAATGTCCAAAACTGACTATTCCCTTTGAGAATGATGTGGCCACCACGACCTCCGTCTCCGCCATCGGGGCCTCCCCTCGCATTGGTACGGGTACGCATAAAATGCCTCGATCCCCCTCCTCCATTTCCGGAAGCGCAGTGAATTTTTACATAATCAACGAAATTGGAGTCAGACATAATAAATAACAAAATATTGACATGGTGAAATACGAAGCTTTGAACCTTGAATTTTAGCCTTTTGCCTTAATTACAGCATAAAGCTGGTCAAAAATATTTTCGACTGACCCCACTCCATAAACCTCCTGATATAAATTTTTCTCCTGGTAATAATCAATCAATGGTTTAGTGTGATGATAATACTGAACAAGGCGGTTTTTGATCACATCTTCTGTGTCATCCATACGACCCTGTTGCTGAGCACGTTTGAGAAGCCGGTCGACAAGTTCCTTTTCGTTCACTTCAAGAGCAAGCACGAGTGAAACCTTTTGACTAAGTTTTATGAGCATATGATCGAGCTCCTGCGCCTGATTTAATGTTCGTGGAAAACCATCGAATACGAATCCTTTGACCCCACTGTTTTTAACGAACACCGACTCCATGATCTCAATCAGTAATTCATCCGAAACAAGATGACCAGCTTCCATTACGGTCTTTACTTTTAAACCAAGGGTAGTTCCCATGCTCACCTCCGCACGGAGGATATCACCCGTTGACACATGTTTCCAGCCAAATTTTTCAGCAATTTTAGTGGCCTGTGTTCCTTTACCAGCGCCTGGCGGACCAAAAAGGATCAGATTAAACATAAGTGCAATTTTTTGATGACAAGTTGACGAAGGAAATCATCAACATATCAATCCATTATTTTACAATCTTATATATTTCCGGAAAATTTCGCCCTTGACCATCATAATCAAGACCATAGCCAACTATAAAATCATTGGGAATCACCATTCCAAGGTAATCAATTTTAAAATCTTTTTGAAATGCCTCAGGTTTGAAACAGAAACAGGCTACCTTAATATCCAATGGATTTTTCTCGTGAATATCTTCGAGTAACTTGTGCATTGTAATTCCGGTATCCACAATGTCCTCAACAACAATTACATGCCTGCCTTCAAGCTCTTCATTCACGCCAATCAGTTCTTTCACTTTCGATGTTGTGAGCGTGCCGGAATAAGAGGCAAACTTTACAAATGAAATTTCGCATGGAATGGTTATTTTGCGTAATAAATCGGAGGCAAAGATAAATGCTCCGTTGAGGATGGCCAGTAGAAGGGGGTTCTTCCCGACATAATCGCGGTTAATTCCATCTGCGACCTTTTGCACAGCTGCATCAATTTCTTCCCTGTTAATGAACTTCTCAAAAATCAATTCCCTAACCTGTACTTTTGTCATAGTCAATATTTTGATTCTTTGATGCAAAAGTAGTCAAAATATCGCTAATTTTGTCTTAGAAACATAAATCAACCATCACATGGACCCCAAAGTAAGCATTATCATGGGCAGCACATCCGACCTGCCGGTAATGGAAGCAGCAGCAATATTTTTGAATGATATGCAAATCCCTTTTGAGATCAATGCACTTTCGGCCCACCGAACACCTGAAAAGGTTGAACAGTTCGCTAAAAACGCTTATCATCGTGGTGTCAGGGTAATCATTGCCGCCGCGGGGATGGCCGCACATCTTCCAGGGGTAATTGCCTCTATGACTACACTGCCGGTTATTGGGGTTCCTATTAAAGCATCACTTGACGGACTTGATGCACTGTTGGCCATTGTTCAAATGCCTCCGGGAATCCCGGTTGCCACGGTCACAATTAATGGCGCCCAAAATGCGGCCATTCTTGCTGCCGAAATCCTTGCCATTGGCGATCCTGAACTTCACAAAAAAATGGTTCATTTCAAGGAAGAGCTGAAAAAGAAGATTATCAAGGCAAATAAGGAACTGGAGGGCGTGAAGTTCGAATATCGGGTGGGATAAATAGGGAAATAGGAATTTGATCATTTCTTTCTTATAATCATCAGCCCATCCCTGACTGGCAATATCAAATTTTCTACCCGATCGTCATTGTGTACAAATTCATTAAATTCAACAATTCCGCGGGTATCCTGATCCATTTTTGAAGGATCACCGGTAACCTTTCCATCCCACAACACATTATCGGCAATAATAAACCCACCCTGACGCACTTTGGGTAACACCATTTTATAATAATTCAAATAATTGGTTTTGTCGGCATCGATAAAAACCAGGTCCCACACTTCGTCAAGTGCAGGAATAATATCAATTGCCTGCCCAATATGAAGAACAACCCGATTCTCGAGACCGGCTTCCCTCAGATAATGATAAATTTCATCCTCCAACTCCTGATTTACCTCAATGGTGTGCAACAACACGCCTCCCTTCCCCAAGGTCATCCCCAACCCCATCGCTATTGCCGAATATCCGGTAAAAGTACCGATCTCCAGCAACCGTTCTGGCCGAAGCATTTGAACGATCATTCTGAGCAAAGTGCCTTGCAAATGCCCCGACAACATTTGAGGATATACCTGTGAAAAGTGGGTTTCGCGATTAAGTCTGGCCAGTAAAGGTATTTCAGGTGTGGTGTGGGCTTCTGAATACTCCAAGATAATTTCTGATGTCATATTTTCTAATTTTTAACTGGCTGAATTTTAAGATCCCGAATTAAAAGTTAACATGCTAAGTTGCTTTTCTTCAAAAATTTCATTGGAAATTTCAATCAATTCTTCAGCTGTGGTCGACTGCACTCGTTCAATAATTGTTTCAACATTATCAAAGCTGTTTTGCAAAAGGTAACTTTTGCCGATAGCAAGCATTGTTGAAAGGTTCGACTCCCGGGCAATTGCCAACTGCCCGATTAGTTGTTTCTTAATGATTTGCAACTGAACACGACTTAATTTCTCTTCACGCAGGCGTTTCAATTCCTTACTCACAATTGCGAGAGCCTTTTCATGATTTACCGGATCTGTTGCAAAATAGATATGTATAATCCCAGTATCCGAATAGGCCGAATAATTTGATTCATTATGGTAGGTCAACCCATTACGTTCACGCAGTGCAAGCGACAACCGCGAATTCATGACAGGGCCGCCCAGCATATTATTGAGTAGCGCAAGTGGAATACGACGTTCATTACCGAATTCATATGCAGGCGCGCCAATCAGACAATATAACTGGGATGTTTTTTTCTTACGCTTGATTATGAAAGGATGATAATTCTGAAATGGAATCCTTGGATGACTTTGCCCGCGGCCCGGATGATCGCTGAAATACTTGTTTACATATTTTACAAGTTTTTTAAACTCAATCTTTCCCACCGATGCGATCACCACTTCGTTCAATCGGTAATTTTGATGAATAAAGTTCAGAATATCTTCCTGTTTCAATTTTTTAATACTCTTTGCTGTGCCCAGGATATTTTTTCCAAGAGGGTGCCCCGCGAATACCAGATCTTCAAAGTCATCAAATATCTGCTCGTCTGGCATATCCTGGTATGACCTGATCTCATCCATCACAACCTGCTTCTCCCGTTCCAGTTCTTTTTCTGGAAAAATTGAGTGAAAAAAAATATCCTGGAACAATTCAAGAGTGCGATCCCAAAACTCGTCTAGAAAAGAAGCATATATGCAGGTTTCCTCTTTAGTTGTATACGCGTTAAGGTCTGCGCCAACATTTTCGAGGCGATTCAGCACCTGAAAAACATTTCTCTTTTTGGTTCCTTTGAAAATGATATGCTCAATAAAATGAGCAATTCCGTGCTCAGTATTTGTTTCATCACGTGAGCCTGCATGGATGAATATCCCGCAATGGGCCACAGCATTCTGAACAGGATAATGTACCAGCCTTATTCCATTGGACAAGGTAACCGTTTGCAGCTCCATGATCTATTTCCGGCTTTCAATCAGGATCTCAAGTAACTTGATCCCTGCCTCTGAAATGACAGTACCCGGCCCGAAAATAGCAGCGGTGCCCGATTTGTAAAGAAATTCATAATCTTGTGGGGGAATCACTCCACCTACTATGACCATGATGTCATCCCTGCCAAGTTTTTTTAATTCATCGATCACTTGCGGCACTAAGGTTTTATGACCACCGGCCAGACTCGAAATACCAAGGATATGCACATCATTTTCGACAGCCTGTTTTGCAGATTCTGAAGGGGTCTGAAACAATGGCCCGATATCAACATCAAAGCCAATGTCTGCATATCCGGTAGCAACCACTTTTGCGCCCCGGTCATGGCCGTCCTGACCCATTTTTGCAATCATGATACGTGGCCGTCGGCCTTCCATTTCGGCAAACCTGTCGGCCAGTTCCCGTGCTTTACAAAAAGCTTCATTATCCTTCGATTCCGATGAATATATTCCTGAAATACTTCGTATCACTGCTTTGTACCTCCCATAGATTTTTTCGAGTGCGAATGAAATTTCACCCAGAGATGCCCGTTCACGTGCTGCATCAATCGCCAGAGCGAGAAGATTGCCTTCACCGGATTCGGCTGATTTTGTTAACGCCTCAAGAGCGGCCTGCGTTGCTGCATTATTACGATTTGTTCGTAACTGTCGGAGTCTGAGTACCTGCGATTCACGAACTGCTGCATTATCTACGTTTAGAATTTCAATAGGATCTTCCTTATCCAGTCGGTTAAGGTTGACTCCAATAATCTTATCTTTTCCTGAATCGATCCTGGCTTGCTTTCGGGCAGATGCTTCTTCAATACGCATTTTGGGAATTCCTGTCTCAATTGCTTTTGCCATGCCGCCAAGAATTTCGACCTCTTCGATCAAAGCCCATGCTTTATGAGCGATTTCATGGGTCAGCATTTCTACATAATATGAACCTGCCCAAGGGTCAACCGAATGGCAAATCTGGGTCTCTTCCTGCAAGTATATCTGTGTATTGCGTGCGATTCGGGCCGAAAAATCAGTTGGTAAGGCGATTGCCTCATCCATTGCATTGGTATGCAGCGATTGTGTGTGGCCCAGGGCTGCAGCCAGGGCTTCGAGGCATGTACGGGCCACGTTGTTGAAAGGATCCTGCTCCGTG
Source organism: Bacteroidota bacterium (assembly GCA_037137455.1). Classification (GTDB taxonomy): domain Bacteria; phylum Bacteroidota; class Bacteroidia; order Bacteroidales; family FEN-979; genus CAIVAT01. Next base: position 78,484 of record JBAXKG010000006.1, on the reverse strand, counting down.
AGGCTCCAGCCAGAGGTTTGGGTATGGGTACGCAGGGCCATCGACCTGGGATTTTTCGGGTCAAACTGTTTAACTATTTTGGCCCATAGCAACCTTGCAGCGCGCATCTTTGCGATCTCCATAAAATGATTCATCCCTGCTGCCCAGAAAAAGGACAAACGTGGTGCAAATGTGTCGATGTCCATACCGGCATTAATACCGGCACGCAGGTATTCCAGTCCATCAGCCAGAGTATATGCCAGTTCAATATCAGCCGTGGCGCCTGCCTCCTGCATGTGGTAACCGCTTATGGAGATCGAATTGAATTTTGGCATATTCTTCGATGTAAATTCGAATATGTCGGCGATAATCTTCATTGATGGGTTGGGTGGATATATGTAGGTATTCCGCACCATGAATTCCTTCAGGATATCATTTTGAATAGTTCCCGTAAGCTTAGACATCGGAACGCCTTGCTCTTCAGCAGCAACAATATAGAAAGCCAAAACAGGTAATACCGCTCCGTTCATAGTCATTGAAACTGACATGATATCAAGCGGTATCTGATCGAACAGGATCTTCATATCAAGAATGGAATCAATGGCCACACCAGCTTTTCCGACATCACCAGTAACACGTTCATGATCAGAATCATAACCCCTGTGGGTTGCAAGATCAAAGGCAACAGACAAACCTTTCTGCCCTGCTTTAAGATTCCGGCGATAGAATGCATTGGATTCTTCGGCAGTGGAAAAACCAGCATACTGGCGAATGGTCCACGGGCTCATAACATACATGGTGGAATATGGTCCGCGAAGAAATGGCGGTAGTCCGGCTGCATAGTTGAGATGTTCCATATCAAACAGGTCGCTTTCACCATAAACAGGTTTAACCATTATATGTTCAGGTGTTTTCCAATTCTTTTGAATCCCGGCATCTTTCTCCCATTCAGGAAATGATTTTCCGGCGGGAATTCGATATAATTCGACATTTTTAAAATCAGGTCTCATCCGTCGTTATAGTGTTGCCTTAGGTATTTATAGTGATATCCCAAATACAAGATATACATTCTGGCCCTGGGGGTTAGCAACCAATGAAGCTTGAATGGGAAGTGCATACAATGGTGTTATAGGAATCGATTTCTTTGCCGTTAATCCGAGATTTGTAATTCCGGCATAGGGGCCGTACCATGCACTCCCAAACGGGATACCCCCGATGAAAGGTTTCAATACGACATCAATCTTTTTGATTTTGATTGTGACCCCAAGTTCAATATAGGTCGAAAAATTATTTTTTGACCCCAGGCCATATGTCCCTGTTGAATCCCGGTTTTTATCCTCACCCCAAAACAGTGTGGATACCATTACCTTGAGTGGAAAACTCTCAGTTCCATCAAATGAGAGACAACCTTCGAAGGTATGTCCTGTGGTTCTGTTTCGGTAATCAAAATATTTATTCCCATAATTGGCATTTAATCCATTCACGGGAAAATAGTCAAAAAACAATAAGGTGAACCATTTGTAGGTATACGATAAATATAGGTCTATCTCTGAAAAATTTCCTGCATCTTCAATCGTTGAATCATTGACCTGGATGCTGTGTTTGGCAAAAGCATATGATCCCCAAGCCCCAATATTAAAGCCTTTCCATGCAAAGCAAATGTTTGGTTGAATTGCCGGTGAATTGCCAAAATCATACCCACGCCAGATATAACGACTGAAGATATCGGCCCCAAAAAGCAAAGTCGCACCCTCGATTTCCTTTTCGGTTTCAATCTCATCGCGGACTTTTTCATCCTGTGCCATAAGTGAGTTAAACTGCCCGACAATCAAAAAAAATGACAGGGTAAAAATTATCTTTTTCATGAAGTCAGATTAAATATTCAGCGCTCTGGCGATTTCACTCTGGCGGAAAGGCTTGCTGATGTAATCGTCCATTCCGATCTCCTGGCACTTCGCCCTGTCTTCTGTTGAAGAATGTGCGGTCAGTGCTACAATTTTTAACTTCTTCCTGTTGATTCCAGGAAGAGCATTTTCCAATTCCATTTTCCGGATGACCCGCGTGGCTTCAATGCCATCCATCTCTGGCATTTCCAGATCCATCATAATCAAATCATATTCATTCTGTTTTACCTTTTCAACTGCTTCAAGTCCATTTTCAACCACATCCACTCTATGTCCGAATGCTTCAAGAGTTTTAGAGGCGACTTTTTGGTTGATTTTGTTATCCTCGGCCAGAAGGATTTTCAGAGAGCGTTGTGAACGGAATCGATGCTTATTTGCAAATTTTTCGATAACTTGTATAAGCTCTTCGGGCTGGAAAGGCTTTGCAATATAATCGTCCATGCCGGCTGCAAGAAAGCGTTCACGATCCCCTTCAACTGCATATGCAGTAAATGCAACAATAGTAGTGCGGCTTCGGTCCGGGTTATTTCGTTCGATTTCCCTTAATTTTTCAGTGGCTTCCAAGCCATCCATTACTGGCATACGTATATCCATCAGCACAAGATGATACTCTTTTTCACTAAACATTTTCACGGCTAACTTTCCGTTTTCGGCAATTTCGACAAAATGATACCCATACCTTTCAAGGGCTGTTTTGGCAACTTTCTGGCTGATATAATTATCTTCAACCATTAATATTGTCAAAAATTTTGATAAATCATTCTTTTTATTTGCTACTAACTGATCTATTTCCGATTGCTCTATTTTCTCGAATTCTGCAGTAAACCAAAAGGTGGATCCTTTGCCTTCTTCACTGTCAACACCAATTTCTCCGCCCATAAGATGTGCAAGATCTTTTGAAATTTTAAGTCCCAATCCGGTTCCTCCGTATTTTCGGGTAGTAGAGGCATCAGTTTGCGAAAATTCTTTAAATAGTCTTTCCAGGCTATTTGACGAGATCCCGATCCCTGTATCTTTAACATTGCACCGGATCATGAGTTTTTCTGAACTCTGAGAGACTGGTTCAAGGGTAATGGTTATACTTCCTTCCTGAGTGAATTTTATTGCATTGTTGGTGAGATTGATAATGATTTGCTTAAACCTGACCGGATCCCCTTTAACATGGTCAGGTAATTCAGGGGAAATCATAAAAAAAAGTTTTAGTTCTTTTCCCTCAGCCCTGACATGGAGGATTTTCGTTACTTCATCGACCTGCTGCATCAGATTGAAAGGAATATTTTCCAACTCAACTTGCCCGGCTTCGATCTTCGAAAAATCAAGAATGTCATTGATAATTGATAAAAGATTATTTCCGGAAATTTCGATAATATCCAGATACTCACGTTGCTGGTCGTTCAATTCAGTATCTTTGAGAATATTAGCCATCCCGATTACGCCATTCATCGGGGTCCTGATTTCATGACTCATATTGGCCAAAAAAATGGATTTGGCCTTACTTTCACGAATGGCTATTTCCTTTGCCTTTTCCAACTCAATTTCAATAAGCTTACGGTCTGCGATTTCCTGCTGGAGTTCTTCAGTGCGTCTGCGAACAATCTCCTGAAGGTGCAGTTTATACTGCTCCAGCTTGGCTTCCGCTTGTTTCCGCTCCAAAATTTCTCTTTCAAGATGGAAAGCATGTCCTTTATAAAAATTACGAAGTACAATGAAAAATGGTATCAGGATAATAAAGAAAAACAATGCCTTTAATAAAACAATCCCCACCCTCTTAATGGATTCAATCTTTACAAAGCTAACATTCATGTCGGCACCAATCAAATACTTCTGGCCCCCCGGTGATAATTCACAAATGATGGCGCTTCTGAAAGATCCCCATCGATCTTTGGAATATTCAAAGGTGGGCGAATTTGATTTGATTGTTGATTTAAATTCTGATGTAGCTTCCGGATAATCCTGCCAATAAAATGGAAGGTTATTATTCATTATATCCTCTTCAGAGGCGCTGGAAGAGGTAAAATACGCCTTCCCGTCACGGATTACTGCGGTGTACAAATATGACAAATTTGAAATTTTTGCAAACTCCGAAAGCAAAGTTGTATTCCGCACGTTTTCTGAATCGCTTATTGCCCCTTTACTAAGAGCCCTGTCATGAAAATCATCAGGTAAAATAAATTTGACATTCTGTGCGACATATAGAAGTTTCTCATCAATATTTTTCACTGTCGCATTACGGTCAACATAACTAACCACAACAGCATATATTGCCACTCCTATCAAATAAATAATCATTGGAGTTAAAAAAGGTCGAAGCGATGATTGTTTCTGGTTCATCTGATTTGGATTATATATTCAAAATCCTGGTTAATTCTTCTATTTCCAATGGTTTGTTCATATAATAATCCATCCCGGCATCAAAAAATTTGACCCGGTCATCTTCAAATGCATTAGCTGTAATTGCAATAATTTTTACCCGGCGATCGGTCCCGGTTATACGCTCAGCTTCAATCTTCCTGATTTCACGCGTGGCTGTAATGCCATCCATAACCGGCATCATGATATCCATCAGAATAACATCGTAAACATTGTTGTTGAATTGAACAATAGCAGCAGCTCCGTCCATTGCAGCATCAACCTTATGGCCTGAGCGCAGCAGAGCAGCCGTTATCAACCTGAGATTTATAGCATTGTCTTCTGCGACCAGGATTCTTAATGGTCCTTTAGACGGGGTTGCAGGATTTGAATTCAATTTCGATTCAGTCATAATGCTCTATTGATCAAAGCGTAAATACTAAATAATTCCCAACTGGCTCTGCGAATTCTGTAACGTTGCCATTAAGTTACTTCTGAGATGAATAAAATCATCCACTCCAGCCAATTGAAAAGTTTCAATATAATCTTTTGGATATCCTGCTACCAGAATACCTATTTTATGGTTAGCCTCTTTGATTTTATGTGTGATTTCCGGGACAATCACGATGTACTCTTCATCGGAACTGCAAATAACAACAATTTCTGCCTTTGATTGTAAGGCAGCAATAATCCCTTCATCGATAGTTGAAAATCCCTGGTTATCAAAAATTTCATATCCTGCACAACCAAAAAAATTCGTGGTAAACCCAGCACGGGCCCTGAGCATCGCCAGGTTCCCGATGTTGAAGAGGAAAACGCCCGGGCGTTTGTTTCCGTTTTTTACAAAGCGTTCAGTAGCGAGCCTGATCTCTTCAAATGCCCTGGCACTCCTGAAAGAAGTCAGCTTCTTAAAGGAAGGAGAAGAGGCTGCCTGGGTTTCTGCTGGCAGTTGAATCTTGTCAAACATAGTTTCCTGGAGATTTGGGAATTGATTGGTTCCCAGGATAACTATCTTGCGCTGCTCTATATCGATCTCTTTTTGCTTACGCATTTTTTCAATTTCATCCTGAATAAAGCCCGCTTTAATGCATTCGATCATTCCTCCCCGCGATTCGACCTCCTTAAAAAGATTCCAGGCATTATGTGCAATTGTATGTGTGAGGTTTTCAATGTAGTATGAACCAGCAGAAGGGTCAATAACCTTATCAAGATATGATTCCTCTTTAAAAACGAGCTGCTGGTTAAGCGCTATCCTACGCGAAAATTCATCCGAATGCTTAAAAGGAATATCAAAAGGTAAAATCCCGATAGAATCGGCATTCCCTATCGCGGCAGACATGCCTTCAGTTGTGGTTCGCAACATGTTGACATAAGGATCATAAATCGATTTATTCCACAATGCGGTAGTAGAATGGATAAATAAACGGAGTGACTCCTCACTAACCGGGTGATATTGTTCAACCATCCTTGTCCATAATAATCTTGCAGCCCTGAGCTTGGCTATTTCCATAAAATAATTTGATCCAATACCCAGAGAAAATTGCATAAAAGGGGCTACATCATCCACTGATAATCCTTTATCTGTAAGTCCGGCAAGATATTCATTTGCTGATGCCAGGCTGAATGCGAGCTCCTGAACAAGGGAAGATCCCGCATTTTGGAAATAATGGCCGTTGATGGTAATGGCCTTGAAATGCGGAAGCTTTTTCCGGATGTTTTTAAGAATGTATTCGGCCTCTTCTAAATTATGTATCCAGTTCACATAAAAATCTCCATTGAGCAACAGGTAGCTGATCGGATCAAAATTGACGGACCCAAAAATCTTTTCTCCTGCATCGCCTCTATGATTAACTTCAAAGAGAAATAGCTCAAGTGTCAAAGGATATGATTGCGATGAAATAAAGTTGATTCCGGTTGTATTAAAATCGATTCCGGCAAGCAACTCACTAATTTGCTTAAGTGTTGATATTTCATTTGCCTTAAGTCCTAAAGCCGAAGCGCCCTTAGATACGGCTTCCTTTGCAAGCTTATTGGTTTCATTAATATCGGTAGTGAAAAAATCCTGTCTCACCACCCAATTATTGTTCTGCGTGCGAAGTCCCCTTACGAAAGGCGATGCACCAGGAAGGGCATTCAAGTATTCCAGTCCCTTCAGATCTTCGACACGATAATATGGTTTGACATTGAATCCTTCATCAGTTTTCCAGATAAGCTTTTTATTGTAATCAGCGCCCTTGAGGTCTGTAACGATCTTTTCTTCCCATAAGTCGGTAGAAATTGGTGAAAATCCGGAAAATAATTTTGCTTGCCCTTGATACTCCATTCCTGGTCTTTTGATGATGAAGGTTAGTTTTTGTAGTTCAAAATTTGACAGGTTAATCGACTATAAAAGTAACGCAAATTTTAAGAATTCCATAACTTTACAAAAAAAAACGTATGATCCTTGCACTCAGCGGCACAACCGGATTCATCGGGCAAGCCCTGATCAAAAAGATAAGGGAAAGGGGATGGACATTACGAGTAATCGACCGGGACTCATTTTTAATGACAGATGAAAAATTTCTATCGGAAAAGATTGAAGGAGCCGACGCAGTTATCAACCTCGCCGGAGCGCCTGTCGCCAGGAAATGGACTCCGGAAAATAAAAAGGAAATACTTGATAGCCGGGTGAATACGACCCTAAAAATTTCTAATGCCATAAACCAGTCACGTCAAAAACCCTCGGTTTTTATTTCCACATCAGCCATAGGGATTTATGATTCGCTGAAAACCCACAATGAAACCAGTTGCTCTTATGCCGATTCTTTCCTGGCAAAAGTATGCATCGCATGGGAGCGAGAAGCAACAAATGCAGAACCTTCAACCCGGGTGGTGATTTTCAGAATAGGATTGGTGCTGGGTTCAGATGGCGGAGCCCTGGCCAAAATGCACAAGCCTTTCAGCATAGGTCTGGGCGCTAAAATTGGGAATGGCAAACAACCGGTATCCTTCATCCACATTGACGACCTGATAAATGCCATGATTTTTACACTTGACACGCCATCAATAATCGGAATTGTAAATGCAGTTTCCCCATTTCCCTCCAATAATGCAGAATTCTCTGATAAATTAGGTAAGGTTCTTGGGCAACCTGTATGGCTGACCATTCCTGCATTTGCAATGAAACTGATTTATAGTGAAGGCGCTCAGGTTTTACTCGAAGGACAGAAAGTTCTGCCTGAAAAATTGCTGGATGCAGGATTCCGGTTTAAGTACCCTACAATTCAGAATGCCTTGGTAAGGATTTACGGGTAAATAATTTTCATCTCTTTGATCAGCCGGTCTGAACCCGCCACTTTGTCAATAATGAAAAGACAATAACGGATATCCAGAGCAATATTGCGGCATTGTGAGGAGTCATAAAAAAGGTCGCTGAGCGTTCCCTCCCAATTGCGGTCAAAATTAATGCCGATTAGTTCCCCATTAGCATTCAGAACAGGACTTCCTGAATTTCCACCGGTGGTATGGTTACTTGCCGTGAAAGCAATATGCATAGTTCCATCCTTATCTTCATATCGGCCATAATCATGACTGATGAAAAGTTTTTTCAATCGCGGATCGACTCTGTAATCAAAAATAGTCGGATCCTCTTTTTGCATCACGCCTTCAAGCGTCGTGAAATAGTTGAAACTAACAGCATCAGCGGGTTTATAATCATCAACCATGCCATATGCTAACCGCAGGGTTGAGTTCGCATCCGGGTAAAACTTTTTATTCTTTTGCATTTCCATCAAGCCAGCCATATAAATCCGTTGAAGGCTGTCGAGCCGCGAAGTAAATATAGAAACAACAGGCTGAATATCCTTTTCGTTCCGATCGTAAATACTTTTCATCAAACGAAATGCGGGATCTTTCTCAAGCTTTTTAACCTGCGAAACTTTATAAGCATCTATAAACTTGAGAATCCGGGTTGAATCGGTAAATAACGAGGTTGAAAAGAGTTCGGCAGAAAAGGCAGCCCAATTGTTTTTAAAAGAGGTCTCAATATCGTTAAAAATTATTGGCAGATATTTTTTTTCAAGTCTGGCATTCATCTCATGAAGCATTGATATCATGACTTTTTGGTCGATGGAAGCCTGATAATTTTTAAAAAAATCGCGGCACGATTTAATTAGATTACTCTTCGCTTTTTCAATGTCTGCAGGTTTCGTCTCTTTGTTTTTACTTAATTTTACAATATCTCTGAAACCTGAAACAAAACGTACAACCTCTATCCCCTGACCTGCCTCGCTGATTGTCAATGAGGATAAATCCACCGGCATATATCCCTGATAAGTCGATTTAAAGGAGGTGAGTAAACCTCCATAGCGTGCCTTGCGCTCCAAAGTTGAATCGGCCCAGGATTGAAATTGCCGTTCAAACTGTTCCTTCGCCACCACGGCATCAACACGATGGATACCAATTGATTCTCCAATCATCTTCTTCCACAAATTTGCAATTCCATTGGCCTTTGATGTATATTGAATTCTGACAAGTTTGCTATCATTCATGGCAGATTGTATGATATCAAGGCGTTTTTTGCGGAGACTGGTTCTCAAAGGATTTTCATAATTAGCTATTAAATCAACGCCATAAGATGTCAGATATTCCCTGGTACTTCCGGGATATCCAAAAACAAAAGTAAAATCATTTTTCTGGTAGCCTTTTAGTGAAATTGGAAGATAATTTTTCGGTTTGTATGGAACATTTTCCGGTGAGTAATCAGCCGGGTCATTGTTTTTATTGGCATAAATACGGAAGATTGAAAAATCACCTGTGTGTCGTGGCCACATCCAGTTATCTGTATCTCCCCCGAACTGTCCGATACTGCCCGGTGGGGCGCCAACTAATCTTATATCTTTGAAAACCTCATTCACAAACATATAATATTGATTGCCATAATAGAAAGGCCTGACCCTGGCTTCAAAATGAGTGCCCAAAACAGTAGACTTTTCGAGTTTTTCGATATTCTGTTTGATCATTTGCGACCGTTGAAGCTGATTCAATTTCTCATCGACCCCTTCAAGCACCTTCGCTGTAACATCTTCCATTCTAACCAGCAATGTTACCGAAACGCCCTTACATGGCAGTTCTTCGGCAAATGAGTTGGCCCAAAAACCATCGGTAATATAATCATGTTGTAATGAACTCTGGCGCTGGATGGCACCCAGGCCGCAATGGTGGTTAGTGAGAATGAGTGCCTGGGAAGAAACTATCTCGGCGGTACAACCACCTCCAAACTGGACAATTGCATCCTTCAGGCTGGAATTGTTGACACTGTAAATATCTTCTGCCGAAAGCTTCAGCCCAAGATCCTGCATTCGCTTAATATTCAACTGCTCGAGCAACATGGGAATCCACATTCCTTCTTCTGCGACAACAAACATGCGGAAAATGATAAAAGAAATTAAGGTAAGGCTGATCTTCTTCATAGTGTTTTAAGTTGAAATTTTAAATAGCAAATTTTTTTTCCCATTTCAAGCCACTTTTTTTCATAATATGTCTGTATTGTTATGACTTCATCGCTGGCCGCGGAATTATATATGTCATCGGCGGAATAAAGCAAGGTATGAGAAAACCGGCGGATTACATTGAGTGTGTATGAATAAAAAAATATATCATCAGTTTTCAAATGTATAGTTCCATATACCAACAGTATATTTTTGTATTTCTCAAGGAAGTACGAGGAAGTAAGCCGGCTACGTTCTTTTCTTACTTGAGGATCAGGAAATGTAATCCAGATTTCAGATATTTCACCGGGGGCAAAAATTTGCTCAATATGATCAACCTGGGTGCGTATAAAACCAACATTTTTCAATCCCATTTCTGAGACAGTTTTGCACCCTCTCCATAGTCTCGCTCCTTTCCAATCTATTCCAATAAAATTTTTATCCGGATATTTTGATGCCAGTCCGACAGTATATTCACCTTTTCCACATCCCAGTTCAAGAATTATCGGATGGTCATTCCCAAAAAAGTTTTTATGCCACTTCGAACGTAATGGATATTCATTATAGAGATCATTATAGGTTGGTTGGAAAAGGTGAGGAAAGGATAGATTTTCACGAAAGTGAACCAATTTCTTTTTAGTCACAAATCAACTATTTTGTGAGTAACCAGGCACCATTGAAATCGCCTGATTTCGCCGAAGAGAGCAATTGCATAGCCTCTTCCCGCAGTGAAAATGTACCAATAGTCACTCTGAACAACCCGGATTTTGATCGATCAAAAATAGATGCCTGCGTGCCCTTTTCATTAAGTTCTGCAATAAAATTTTTGGCATTTTCCTTCGACCTGAAAGCCCCGACAATGATAACAAACGAATCTTCGGTTCCGAGAATCTTTGAACTATCATCTGAGGGATATTCTGTTTCGGTAACTGCACCCAAATTACTTTCAAGATATGGGAGGTCTGCTGCAGGCTGATCCACTGGTTGGTTTGAAGTTAAATCCTCATTAAGGGTTACAGTTTCATCGGCCAAATCTTGTTGTTCGAAAGCAGAAGGAGCCGGATCATACTGAAAATGTGACTCGGGAGGTGTTTGAGGAGCTTCCTTTTTCTCTACAAGCGAGGCAGAAGAGAATCTGGAAAATACCGAACTCAATATGCCGGCATTATTGGCAGAATCGGAAAAATTTTTATCATATTGTGTCACCCCGATCAAGGCGGCTAACCCGATAGGCAACGCCAGAATAGCAGCCCATTTTAATGAACGTGGCAAGGAGGTTTTTTTCTCACTTGGATAGATTCTGGCAGATGCCAGGCTCCTGTCGCGGTTCATCACAGAAGCGTTCCTGCTGATAGGTGGAGAGATGAATGGTGTTAGTCCGAAAGCATCGGGTAATAAATTGGTTTTTTTATCCTGTTCAAACTGTATATTCCCCTCCCTTCCTGAGAACAGACGGCCAACATCAGGAATAATAAAGGATTTCCCGGCTTTTAATGAATGGCGGCACTCCTCAGTAAAAGCATCAATCAATTTACAGGCGTCCAGATATGATATTCCCAGATAGGCAGCAACGGCATTTGCTAAAAGTCCGTCATTTTGCTTCAGGTTTATGTTGAAAAGAAGTTTTTTTGTGGGTGGCTGAAAAGAGTGATGCACCGGGTCGACTCGGGCGGGCGAATAATTGCCAATGAAGCCGCCAAAACCTGGAATAATGACGCAGTCGTGCACTGACAATAACTCAGCAATACAATTACGGATGTCCATATACCTGCCTTTTTACAAAATTGCTAAGATACAGGAATAATGAAGAAACGATCAGGTTCTGTTAGTAATTTTTGATAAATCGCCTGGGGCATCAATTGCGACACTTTCATATTGTGTTACCCGTGTTTGGATTTTGAATCCATGTTCGAGCCAACGCAGCTGCTCAAGAGATTCGGCGATTTCAAGCGGTGTTTCCGGTAAGGTAACAAGAATCTCCAATATCGAGGATTGATATCCGTAAATGCCTATATGTTTGAAGTAGGTTGTCGCAGATACCCATAATGTTTGCTCTGTTCCACGTGTAAAGGGAATCGGTGAACGGCTGAAAAGAAGAGCCAATCCTTTATTATCAACCGTCACTTTAACGATATTGGGATTGGATAATTCCTCTTGTTTTGTAATCTTTTTGATAAGTGTTGCCAACAGGGTTTGCCTGTTATCAAAACATTGAGCCAGCTGCTTGATCTGTTCTGGGTCGATAAATGGTTCATCACCCTGAATGTTAATTACATAATCGTAATTTTCGCCGTTATTCCGGAGAATTTCAACAGCTTCATTACAACGTTCCGTTCCACTGGAGTGATCCCTGCTTGTCATTAGCACATTCCCCCCGAACAGCTTCACATGGTTAAGGATTTCCTCGTTGTCTGTTGCCACGACTACTCTTGAAAGTATGTCACACTTCAAGGCCTGATCATAAACACGCTGGATCATGGACTTACCCTCGATAATTACAAGCGGCTTGCCGGGAAATCTCGTCGAGGCATATCTTGCAGGAATAACCCCTAAAATCTTCATCAGTCTAACTCTTTTATCAAATGCCTGGAAATCGGTAAACGTTTTGATTCATGCTGAATGTGCCAGGTATTTCACAATTAAAAAAGCCCATGCAACTGTGCATTGATCTTTTCAATCACTGAACCAAGGTCTTCGGGATTTTCACTAACCTTCAGGGTATCTGCATCAACTATAAGCAATTTTCCGAATTTGTAATTTTCAATCCAATCCTCATATATCTCATTAAGGTTTTTCAGGTAATCGAGGCGGATTGCGGTTTCATAGTCCCTTCCGCGCTTTTGGATCTGGTTGACAAGGGTAGGAACAGTGGCGCGGAGATATATTAAAAGGTCGGGTGGCTGGATAAATGTACTCATAAGGTCAAAGAGTGACCTGTAGTTGTCAAAATCACGAGTACTCATGAGGTTCATCGAATGTAAATTGGGTGCAAAAATATATGCATCCTCATAAATAGTTCGATCCTGAATCACAGTCTTCCCTGATTTTCGTATATTGACCACCTGCCTGAAACGACTATTCAGAAAATATATCTGAAGGTTAAATGACCAACGTTGCATATCCTCGTAAAAGCTGTTTAGGTAAGGATTGGTATCTACATCTTCATAATGCGGATCCCATCCGAAATGTTTGGCCAGTAAGCCGGTCAGCGTTGTTTTTCCGGATCCGATATTTCCGGCGACAGCAATGTGCATAAGTTTTATTTTGTGATCAAAATTAAAAAAAGGATTTAATCCCGCGCTAATAATTGCAATATTTCATCAACATATTTACGGTCATTCGAAAGACGTGGAACTTTGTATTGTCCTCCAAGTTTCCCTTTATGTTTAAGCCAGTTGTAAAAGGTGCGCGAAGGAACCATCCGTATTTGTGGTTCCTCCAGCATTAATCCGTTATACCTTTTGGCTTCATAATCAGAATTCAACGATTTCAGAGCTGTATCCAACGAACTTGTGAAAAAAGAAAGATCATCGGGTTTCTTTTCGAATTCAATGAGCCACTCGTGAGCTCCTTTTTGGTTACCTGAAAGATATACAGGAGCAGCCGTATATTCGGTTACGATGGCATGACTGCGATCACAGGCGATGGCCATTGCCTTTTCGGCATTATCAATGATCAATTCCTCACCAAATGCATTAATAAAGCTTCGGGTCCGGCCTGATATTTTTATCCGATAAGGCTCCAATGAAGTAAAACGCACAGTATCTCCGATCTGGTAACGCCATAACCCGGCATTGGTTGTAATGACCATGGCATAATTTGTAAATAAATCCACCTGGTCGAGCATGCATACTTTGGGCTGCTCAAGGCCTACCTGATCAAGTGGAATGAATTCATAATAGATGCCATAATCAAGCATCAGCAGCATATCATCTGCTTTAATCCTGTCCTGGATTCCGAAAAAACCTTCAGAAGCATTGTATGTTTCAAGATAATTCACCTTTTCTGAGGGCATAATTTGCTTGAATTGTTCGCGATAAGGAGAAAAATTGACACCTCCATGGATAAATAGTTCAAAATTAGGCCAAACACCAAGAATGTTTGACTTGCCGGTAAGTTCCAACACACGTTTGAACAGAAGAAGCGTCCAGGAAGGGATACCCGAAATGTTTGTCACATCATGCTGAATTGTGGCCTTGGCCATCATTTCAATTTTACTCTCCCACTCGTCCATCAAAGCAATCGATAAATTAGGTGTACGCATGAACTCTACCCAGCCTGGGAGGTTTTGAATAAGAATGGCGGAAAGATCTCCCTGGTAATACATTTCATTATTTACCTCCATGATCTGATGCGAACCACCCATGGCAATAGACTTCCCATCAAAAAGTTTTGTTTCTGTATGGTTGTTGCAATAAATTGAAAGCAGATCCTTTCCGCCTTTAAAATGACATTCTTCAAGCGCTTCCTGGCTGACAGGGATAAATTTACTTTTATCACTGGTTGTTCCTGAAGACTTGGCAAACCATTTAATTTCAGAAGGCCAGAGAATGTTTTGTTCTCCTTTGCGTAATCGTTCGATGGATCCTTTCAATGATTCATAGTCATAAAGAGGCAGTCGTTCCTTGAACTGGCCTGGGGTCGTGATCGATTTAAAGTCAAACTGTTTACCCCATTCCGTGTTGCGGGCCGATGCAAGAAGTTTGCGCAGCCACTCCGTTTGAACCTCATGAGGATACTTCATGAAAAGCTCAATCTGGTGAATGCGTTTTTTCATCAGCCACGAAATAACTGAGTTGATTAAGGCCATCAGTTCAACACTTGGTTAGGGTGGTCAAAAATACGATTAAAAAGTATTTGTTACGTTTATTTTTTGTATTTTCCTTTGCAAAAAGATAATAATGTCGTATGTTTGCACAACCTAACATCTGCTCCATTATGTTTGGTTCGCAGAAGGTCCGACAAACTACTTAGACAAACTAACTATCTTACTGATTCAATGAAAATCCTCGTATTAAATTGTGGCAGCTCGTCTATCAAATATCAACTCATAGAAATTTCTGCTGAAGCAGATCTCAAGGCCAAAGGGTTACTCGACCGGATTGGGTTGCCTACCAGCGAACTCAGCCATCAGGTAACAGGTAAAGATAAATATAAACTGGCCCAGGAGGTTCCTGATCATCAGGTTGGAATCTACCTTATTCTGAAAATACTTAAGGATCCTGTTTACGGCGTAATAGAAGATGAGAATGAAATTGTTGCTGTTGGACATCGCGTGGCGCATGGGGGAGAAAATTTCAAAACCTCCGCACTAATTACCGAAGATGTTAAAAAAGAGATAGAAAAATGTATCGAGTTGGCGCCCTTGCACAATCCTGCCAACCTGAAAGGGATCCTTTCTATCGAAGCCATACTTCCCAAAGTGCCGCAGGTTGCGGTGTTCGATACATCTTTCCATCAGACGATGCCTAAATTTTCGTACCTCTATGCCATTCCTTACGAATATTATGAAAAATATAAGATCCGTCGGTATGGGTTCCATGGCACCTCACATAAATATGTAGCTCAGAAAGCTTGTCGTTACCTGGGCAAAGATTTCAACAATATCAACATCATTACCTGCCACTTAGGCAATGGCTCATCTGTCGCGGCAATTCAGAATGGAAAATCAATAGATACCTCCATGGGCTTTACTCCACTTGAAGGGTTAATGATGGGAACCCGCAGCGGCGATGTTGACCTTGGCGTTTTGTTGTTTATGGCAGAAAAAGAAAATCTCAGTATTGCCGACACCAATGCCATGTTTAATAAAAAAAGCGGCGTTTGTGGAATATCCGGGATTTCATTCGATATGCGAGATGTGGAACAAGCTGCCGAAAATGGCAATAAACGGGCCCAACTGGCTTTAGACATGTACGCTTATCGCGTTAAAAAATACATTGGCGCTTATGCAGTTGCCTTGGGTAGTGTTGACCTTATCGTTCTGGCCGGTGGCATTGGAGAAAACGATCGTGACACACGCAGGCGCATTTTGGAAGGGACAGAATTTCTGGGGATTCACTTTGATCCCGAACGCAATACAACAAGAGGAAAGGAGGCCATTCTTACCCGGCCGGGATCCCCTGTTGTTGCTATGGTGATGCCCACCAATGAAGAATTGGTTATTGCCATCGATACTTTTAATATTGTAACTAATGCTGATTTCAAAATTTAAACCCCTTACATATGGCCCCAATTAGTTTGTATATCGTTGAAGATGAGTTAATTATCGCTCATGATTTAAAAGCCAATCTTACCACCCTTGGCTATGAAGTACTTGGTATTGATACCAACGGAGAAAAAGCAATTGAAAACATTGCAAATCTCCAGGAGACCAACATGGCACCTGACATTGTCATCATGGATGTCAAGCTTGCCGGAAAAATGGACGGTATTGAAGCAGCCCGAATTCTTACCGAAAATTATAATTGCGGGATTATCTTTCTCACTTCGATGAATAAAGGCGAAGTGTTTTCAAGATCCTTCTCACTTAAACCCTATGCCTATCTTTTCAAACCAGTCGATATTAATCAAATCCTTGCTGCTATTGAGGTTGCCAATTACCAGCGAAACCTGGAAATTACGAATGAGCGAATTATTTCAGAACTGAAAAGTGAAATTGAACACCGCAAAAAGATTGAGAAAGAGCGTAATCTGCGCCTTCAGGAACGGATCCGTGCCGAACAAAAAGTTAATCAGTTGCTCAAACTGAAACATCAAATGGAGCTTGATCTGATCAACCGTGAACTTGCAACTTCGTCAATCTTTATTTCACAAAAAAACAAGATATTGGGATTGATAAAGAAAGATGTTAACCGCATCCTTAAAACCGAAAAGAGCATTTCAAAGAATGAAATCACAAGGGTGCTTAAAACAGTTGACGAGAATATTAAATTCGACAATGACTGGTACCGCATCAAAGCCCATTTTGAAAAAATATACCCGGGTTTCTTCGAACGGTTAAGAAAGAACTATCCGCAACTCACGCCCAGCGACCATAAACTTTGCGCACTATTGCGCATGAATCTGAATACGAAAGAAATTTCTCATATCCTGAAGATCACAGCTCCCAGCACTGAAATCTCGAGGATCAGGTTACGGAAAAAACTGATATTACCGAAAGGCATCAATTTGACGCAATTTGTTTGTGGAGTATAATTAAAAACGCGGCTCAAACCGCGTTTTAGTTAAAGCTTTTCTGCCATCTCATCACTTATGGCAAGAGTATGGAAAACATTTTGAACGTCTTCGTCCTCTTCAATAATATCAATCAGCTTTAAAACCTTTCTTGTTGAATCCTCATCAAGAGATACCGTTGTTTTTGGAATACGCTGGAGAGATGCACTTTCAGTCTCAATTTTCAGATGTTCCAGTTTCTTTATCATGCTGCCAAAATCTTCCATGGCCGTTGTGATAGTAAAGAAACCATCTTCCAGAATAATATCTTCCGCACCAGCATCGATCATCTCCATCTCAAAGTCATCGTGGTTCAAATCTCCCTCAGAAACAACAAATACACCTTTACGGTCGAAAAGGTAGTTCAACATCCCATTCTGTCCCAGTTCCCCGCCATGCTTGTTGAAATATGCACGAACATTTGACACTGTTCGCTGTAAATTATCGGTGGTACATTCTACAAAAATGGCAACACCATGCGGCCCTTTTCCTTCATAGGTGGTCTCAATAAGGGCGGCGGAATCCTTATCGGCTCCTTTACTGATTGCCCGTTGAATATTGTCTTTTGGCATCGAAGCTCCCTTTGCGTTGGCAATAGCCAATCGTAAACGTGGGTTGCCATCGGGATCAGCTCCTCCTTCTTTTACTGCAATTGTAATATCTTTGATGATCTTAGAGAAAATTTTCGATCTCTTGGCATCCAGGGCGCCTTTTTTTCGTTTTATAGTGGACCATTTATTGTGACCAGACATAAGTTGATTGTTTATCGATTAACAGTGTAAAATTAATAATAAAAAGGTTCTGTTATCAAAACGATTGGTAAATTTGGGGTCGCAAACTTAAGAAAATCCACTGCCAGAGTGCAACGAAAAACCAATTTATTTTTCTTTTTTATTATCGCAACTGCATTGTTTCTATTTCGTTGTGCTAACCCGGTTAGCCCCGATGGCGGCCCGAAAGATTTGAAACCCCCATCGGTGATTGCCTGTGACCCGCCAAACTTTGCTGTAAACTTCATGGGAAACAGTTTCCGGATTGATTTCGATGAATTCATCAACCTTAAAAATCCCTCAACTGAAGTATTTATCTCTCCCCCGCTAAAAACACCGCTTGAACCGAGGTTACGTGGAAAATCGCTTATGATGAAATTTGAAGACAGCCTCGTTAAAAATATTACCTATTCCATAACTTTTGGAAATGCCATCACCGATTTCACTGAAAATAATATTCTCAAAGGATTCAATTACGTATTCGCTACAGGCGCTTTTGTTGATACGCTCTCTTTGCAGGGAAACATTATTAATGCCTTCGATCATAAACCCCAGAAAGATGTTTTTGTTGAATTGTATATCAACAACAACGACACCCTCCCGTTTGATTCACTGCCGCTACATGTGCCACCCTATTATCTTACCAAAACCGATGATAAAGGTAATTTCATTTTCAATAATCTTCAGGATAAACAATTCAAACTGGTCGCATTATCCGATCAGAACGGTGACCTGATCTTCAATCAGGCTAATGAAAAAATTGCTTTCTACGACAGCCTTGTCAAACCCTTTTATATTCTCAGGAAAACAGCGGATACATCCAGAAAGGATTCAGCGCTAATAACTCCGGCCAAAAATGTCAAATCAAAAGTTGAAAATCCTGATGTTTTGCGAAAGGCTGATTCCACACGTAAAGCCGACTCCATCAAACAGTATCGTCTACTATATCCCTCATATCCTCTTTTTCTTTTTGAAGAGACTGACTCCATTCAACGGTTAGTCAGGTCTACCTCCCAAAATGAAGGAATGGCTCTTTTTACATTCCGTTTTCCAGCCAATAATATCCGGTTTGTTCCATTGAATTTCGACTCTGTTGCACCATGGTATGTGGAGGAATACTCGCGAAGGAGAGACTCTGTTTCCCTTTGGATAACCCGCCCGAAAACCGATTCATTAATCCTTAAAGTCTTGGCTGGCAATAAAGTACTGGACACGGTAATGCTGGATATAACCAAAAAAGATATTCAAAAGAAATCGGAAAAAAAGGAAAAAACCAACCAACTTGCCTTGACCAGTTCAATAAAAGGCAGTGGCCTCAACCAATTTAAAAATGATTTTGTGCTGACTTTCTCCTGTCCCTTAATCCGTTGGGATTTTACCAGAGTTTCTCTTATTGAAAACAAAGACACAATTTACCCGAAAATCGAATTCTTCGACAGCCTTAAACGAAAAATTGTCGTTCACCATAAATGGTTAGAGGAAAAAGGTTATAAAATCATCATTCCTGATTCGGTATTTTACGGAATTAACAACATCAGTCATGACTCCATCCTGATGGATTTCAGGACCCGGGCCGAAAGAGATTTCGGGAATTTTATCCTGTCAATGAATATTGACAAACGTCCCGGGCAATATATTATCCAGTTAATTGACGAAAAAGAGTCAACCATTTATGAAGAGCACATTGTAACTCAATCAGGAAAAATCCATTTTAACTTCATGCCCCCGGGAAAATATAGAATCAAAGCTATTTTCGACAGAAATAAAAATATGAGATGGGATACCGGAAATTACAAAAAGAATCTACAGCCTGAAGAGGTGCTATATTTTTCTAAAATAATTGAGATACGTTCTAACTGGGATGTAGAAGAAACTTGGGATTAGTGCGTTGCACACTGGTTGATACATTCAATCACATTAGCGAGTACGCTTGTTTTCAAAGAATATAAAATCATTTTTCCATCACGTTTCGACTCCAATAATCCCTTGTTTTTTAAAATATTCAAGTGATGTGAAGCGGAGGCTTGTTCAATGTTAAGCCGTTCATAAATTTCTGTAACAGTGAGCTTTTTATTCTCGGTTAACAGATCAATAATGGCGATACGCATAGGGTGAGCAATTGCACGCAGTTTGCTGGCAGCCATTTCTAGTTTTTGAATGTCAAGGTTTGTTTTCTTCATAACGTGTTAATTTTGAGTTTATGTTACAAAATTAACAAAATAACATTAACTATATATATAACTATGTGAGTTTATTTTTCGAACAGATTTGCAAACGCAAAACGTGTTCCATCAAACAATCCCTTATCGCTTAGCTTCAAATCGGGGATGACCAGCAAGGCCATAAAAGACAAGGTCATAAAAGGCGCCGAAAGCGGACTGCCCATTTCTTTTACCTTTTTATCCATTTCATCATACAAGCGGGCTACTTCGAAACCGTCTAATCCTGACATAATTCCGGCAAAAGGCAATGGGAGCAGGCGTTTTGTCGTCCCATCCACAATGGAAATACCGCCTTTTGCTTCGATAATCAGGTTTATCGCAGCTGTAATGGAGGCATCGTCGACGCCTACCGCCACAATGTTATGACTGTCGTGGGCCACACACGAAGCTATAGCTCCATTTTTCAGCCCGATATTGCGAATGAAACCTACCGCACCCGGCGCTTCGTTATACCGGTTTTTAACTACGATTTTTAAAATATCACGGGTTGGATCGCTAACTACATTGTTTCCTGCAATTGTTGGCTCGGCCAGGAACTGCTCTGTTATCAATTGTCCGTCAAAAGCCCCTTGCACTCGTATGTGACCTCCCTGAGGTTCGATATTGATCTCGGAGATTTGAATTTTTTCGATTTCGAATTTGTTAAACGGCTTTTCGTGAACACCTGAAATCAAAGTTTTCCCGTTTTCAGCCACTTTTTGCCCATTGATATATGTGTCGAGTATCTTAAAACTTTCCAGATTATCCACCCGTATAAAATCCGCTGCATCGCCGATTCTTAACAATCCAATATCCAGGTTGTAGTGCTTCACGGGGTTATATGTACAACAGCGGAGTACATTCATGATGTTCATTCCTTTAGCGATTGCACGTTTCACCTCCACGTTGATGTGTCCGGTCACGAGATCGTTGGGATGCTTATCATCGGAGCATAGCATTACCTGATCAGGGAATTCATTGATCAGAGGGTAGAGTGTCTCAAAATTTTTAGCGGCGCTTCCTTCACGGATCAGTATATGCATCCCATATTTAATCTTTTCATAGGCTTCTTCTATTGAAAAACATTCGTGATCGGTAGATATACCAGCCTTGATATATTTCTGCGCATTCTCACCAATAACACCCGGAGCATGACCATCAACAGGCTTTCTATATTCTTTTGCCAGTTCAATTTTTGCCATTACCTCGCCATCATTGAATAATACTCCCGGAAAATTCATCATTTCCGAAAGGTATTTTATCTCCGTCATTTGGAGCAGCTCCTTTACTTCATCAACGCCAAGCCGGGCGCCAGCAGTTTCAAATGGGGTTGCAGGCACACACGATGGCGCACCGAAATTAAATTTGAATGGCACCTTGTTGCCATTTTTAATCATGAATTTTACCCCTGGAACTCCGAGTACATTGGCAATTTCATGCGGATCAGATACTGTCCCAACTGTTCCATGAACAACCGCAAGCCTGGCAAACTCCGAGGGTATAAGCATCGAGCTCTCTATATGAATATGAGCATCTATCAGTCCGGGAAGAATATATTCGGTCGCTTCGACAGTCTCTTCACGAATGGTTTCGACATGTCCATCGCGAATGACAACAGTTCCCCGAAAAATTCTTTTGCCGACAACGTCAACAATATTTCCCTGAATTTCAAACGAAGCATGGTTCATAATGAATAATTTTTAGCACTGGTTTTTACTTTTTATCTGATTCCCGGCAAGCTGTCCGCATGCTGCTTCAATATCTTTTCCCCGGCTTTTCCTGATATTGACTACAATATTACATCTTTCAAGATATCCTATAAACCCTTTGGTCATTTCCGGTTGAGATTTTGTAAAGCCTGATTCCTTCACCGGGTTGTATTCGATAATGTTAATTTTAACGGGAAAATTCCTGCAAAAAATTGCAAGCTCTTTAGCATCGGAAACCGAATCATTGAAATTGCCAAAAAGAATATATTCAATGGTAATTCGCTTGCCTGTTTTTTGATGGTAATACTTCAGAGCTTCGATAATTTCTTTCAGAGGATGCTTCAGGTTAAAAGGAATAATCTGATCGCGCTTTGTATCATTTGCTGCATGTAATGACAAGGCAAAGTGATATTTAGGATCATCATCGGCCATCTTTTTTATCATTCTCGGAATACCTATACTCGAAACAGTTATACGCTGTGGCGACATTCCCAACCCATCTTCAGAAGTGATCTTTTCGATTGCTGTGAGCACATTTTCATAATTCAAAAAAGGTTCGCCCATGCCCATAAAGACGATATTAGAAATATTTTTCTCACCACTGGCTAATGGATTTTGGATTCCGGTCAACTGGTCTATAATTTCACCAACAGATAAATTTCGCCTGAATCCCAAATATCCTGTGGCACAAAATTTACAACCAAGGGCACATCCAACCTGCGAGGATATGCAGGCAGTAATCCTGTCGTCGGATGGGATCAAAACCCCTTCAACAAGAAACCCGTCATATAAACGAAACCCGATTTTAACAGTTCCGTCCGAACTTTTTTGATGATTTTCTGCGAACGCTTTGTTAAATAAAAAATGTTCCTTTAAAAGCTGGCGCGTATTTTTGTGAAGATTCGTCATATCATCGAATGAACGGCAGGATTTCTGCCATAGCCATTCAAACACCTGACCTGCACGGAATTTTTTTTCTCCGTGCAAAAGCAGAAAGTGCTCAAGTTCTTCTTTTGTTATAGCCCTGATATCCAGGCTTGTATCACCATTCATCATTCTTTACAACAGCAAGTATCATTGATTTTCAACGATGACATCAATATTTACATGTTTATATCCACCCGGAGGTGTTATTCCGGCATTTTTACACTTACAATATTAGCTATATTCTAATAAAAAAGCCCCGATTACTCAGGGCTTTTTTTGAACAGTTTTGTTAACGGTTAATACATGTCACCCATTCCGCCCATGCCTGGATTCATTTGTGGCATTGCAGGTTTTTCTTCTTTATGGGTTGCAAGAACGCATTCAGTTGTCAAAAGCATGCTGGCGATTGAAGCAGCGTTTTCAAGCGCAATGCGTGCCACCTTGGTTGGGTCAATTACTCCAGCCTTGTAAAGGTTTTCATATTCCTCGGTACGGGCATTGAATCCAAAATCATCTTTCCCTTCCTTTACTCTCTGTATAATTACTGAACCTTCGAGGCCGGCATTTTCAACGATCTGGCGAAGTGGTTCTTCGAGGGCGCGCTTTATAATTGCGATTCCAGTGGTTTCATCTTCGTTACTGCCTTTCATTTTTTCAATTGCCTTCTGTGCGCGAAGATATGCGACACCGCCACCGGGGATTATTCCCTCTTCAATAGCTGCACGGGTTGCATGCAATGCATCATCGAAACGGGCTTTTTTCTCTTTCATTTCCACTTCAGATGAAGCTCCAACATAGATCACTGCCACTCCACCAGCCAATTTAGCCAGGCGTTCCTGCAGTTTTTCCTTATCATAATCGGATGTAGTTGTTCCGATCTGAGTTTTGATCTGATTGATACGTGCAGTGATGTCGGCCTTTTTGCCACTGCCATTGATGATGGTGGTATTTTCCTTGTCAATGGTAATTTTTTCGGCCTGACCGAGATACTGCAATGTTGCATCTTCAAGTTTGAAGCCTTTTTCTTCACTGATTACGGTACCACCGGTTAATACGGCGATATCTTCAAGCATCTCCTTACGGCGGTCGCCGAATCCAGGAGCCTTTACGGCCGCAACTTTCAGGGTGCCGCGGATCTTGTTCACCACCAGGGTCGCAAGCGCTTCACCTTCTACATCCTCGCTTACGATGATGAGAGGGCGGCCGGTCTGAACAACCTTTTCCAAAACAGGAAGCAGGTCCTTCATTACACTAACTTTTTTATCATAGATCAAGATGTAAGGAGTTTCAAAAACAACTTCCATCTTATCTGTATCGGTCACAAAATAGGGACTGATATAGCCACGATCGAACTGCATACCTTCAACAACTTTTACCGTTGTTTCAATTCCTTTTGCCTCTTCGATGGTGATCACACCCTCTTTCTTTACTTTTCCCATTGCTTCGGCAATCATCTTTCCGATGAAATTATCGTTGTTGGCAGAAATAGAAGCAACCTGCTCAATCTTGTCCATGCTGTCGCCAACCTGCTTGGTCTGTGATTTGAGCGACTTAATAACTTCTGCAACTGCTTTATCAATACCACGTTTCAGGTCCATTGGATTGGCGCCGGCAGTAACGTTCTTCAACCCAACCGTGAAAATAGCCTGTGCCAAAACGGTTGCGGTTGTGGTTCCATCACCCGCGAGATCGCTTGTTTTGGAAGCAACTTCCTTCACCATCTGGGCGCCCATATTTTCAACAGGGTCTCTCAGTTCAATTTCTTTTGCCACAGTTACACCATCCTTGGTAACTACAGGTGATCCATATGATTTGTCAATGATGACATTGCGGCCCTTTGGGCCAAGGGTCACCTTCACGGCGTTTGAAAGTTCATCAACACCTTTCTTTAACGCTTCTCTTGCTTTTATGCTAAAGATTATATCTTTTGCCATTGTTTTTCGTTTTTTTTGTGATTATACTTTTGTTTCTTTAATACTTTTAGATAGTTAGATAACCGCAACGATATCAGATTCGCGCATGATAAGGTAATTTTCGCTATCTATAGTGATTTCTGTTCCGGCATACTTGCCATAGAGCACGCTGTCACCAATTTTCACTGTCATGGGTTCATCTTTTTTACCCGGACCAACTGCAATTACAGTTCCTTTCTGCGGTTTTTCCTTTGCGGTATCAGGAATTATAATACCTCCAGCTGTTTTGTCTTCAGCCGCTGCCGCTTTAACCAAAACGCGGTCGGCCAACGGTTTAATCTTAACTTTTGCCATTTTACAATATTTTAAAGTTTAACATTACGAAATTCACCTTTATAAACAGGCTACCCATGTTAGTCATATTTTATGCCAAATGAAACTGATGGAATAAATCTGGACATTTTTTCAGTTCCCGGCCCAAATAAAATAAAAATGTCAGACTGTGCTGACAATCTGACACTCCTATACGGGCTGAATGAATCGAATGTCCGTTTTATTTCTTTTGAGTTGGTGGGGATTGAAAATCCTTTATCGGAGCAGTTTTACTTTCGTTGATTTGCTTTTGGATTTCACTTTGCGTAGTGTCAGTCTTAACCTGGTTTTTAGGAATGACAAAAATGGAAAACAGGCTCAGGAAAAGAAGTGTGGCGGCCAGGGTCCAAGTGGCTTTTTCAAGAAAATCGGCGGTCTTTCGAACACCCATAAATTGATTAGACGATGCAAAATTCGAAGCAAGCCCACCTCCTTTTGAATTCTGGACTAACACAACCAAAACCAGCAAAACACAGACGATCAGGACAAGAACGGAAATTAAAATGTACATAACAGTTAATATTTACGATTTCAGATTTTCAATTTGGGCTGCAAAGTAACGACTTTTTTCTTGATTAAGCAAGGATAATTTCTGATAAACATGAACAGCCTTGGAGATGTTGCCTTGGGTGGCATACAATTTAGCCAGGGTTTCACTTACAATTTCCTCATCATCGAAGTTGCTTCGAACAGCGCTGTCGGATAGATTGAAAAAAGCAGTTTTTGGTTTTGAAATTTTTGGTTCTTCAAGAATAAACTTGTCAATGATCGCTTCTTTGGAGTTGCGGGATAATGGGATTGATTCTTCAGATAACACATTTTGCAGATCAGATTCCGGATTATGTAAGCTTTTTAAAGATAAGTGGCCTTGCTTTTTATCGGCATTTATTTCGGCAATCCTTTTCTTTACAATGGAAATCAGTTCCTCATGTGTCATGCGATCATAAGTTGCCTTGAAAGCCAATTTGACCGAATCCACACGATCAATCAATTCAGGAATAATTTCAACTGCTGGCGCATAATTATCACCGGAGTTTTTATGCGAAGCGTTAATGGTGGGGAGTTCTAGCCGGGCTGAAACAGGTACTTTTATTTTGGCAGAATCGATTAATTCCCTAAGGATTTTTCGATCACCGGCATAAGCTGCTGCCTTCTTAAGTTGCAAGGGGTACTGAAGATTCTCCTCTTTGAAAAGGTTAAAAGTATATAAAAGTTGCCCTGACTGGCAATATGGATAACGTTTGACAAGTTCTTCCAGCGGTTTTAAACTCTCGGAATTGGTCATCCCGGGGTTTTTCACAAATTCTGAAAATTGTTGCTGGTTCATAATTGCTTAATCCACTTAAAATATTTACCAATTTACAACTGCCTTATTGAAAATATCCTGTACAAGTTGATCGGTGATTTCTTTAATCAATCCATCTTGCACGGCAGAAAGGTTGTAGGAACTGGAATAATCCTGATAACGTGAAAATGTCGTTTCCCAATTCTGCTTACTATCCGTTTTATTGGTAAACTTCACATTAACAACAATTGTAAGCCGGTTTAAGGCAGCGGTTTCGTTGCCTTGAATTGCGACTGGCTGAACTGCATATTGCATAATTGTTCCATCGAGGTTGAGATCACCGCCTCTATCAACGAGTACAAGGTTCGTTTGCGAGGTAAAGTAATCCCACAAGGCTTCAGTAACTGATCGCGATAAAGTGGGAATTACCAATGAAGCATTGTTCTGGATATTGGGGATGGAGACAGTTTTTACATTAGGGGAAATAGATGCGCCTGTAAATGAATAACTTACACGACAAGAGGGCAGAAAAAAAGAGATTGACAACAACAGTAGCAAGAACCATTGCATAGAGATCAGAAAAGAATTCCTTTTGAATTGAGGGGTCAAAACTATTTCAATTGATTAACAAAGATAGCCAATATTATTCGATGTTATATTCCTTGATCTTACGGTATAAAGTTCGCTCTGAGATACCCAGTTCTTTTGCCGCATCCTTACGTTTGCCCTCATGCCTTGTAAGTGCACGTTTAATAAAATCGATCTCCTTTTTTTGTAAGGAAAGGGACTCTTCCACCTCCTCGGGCTCCTGGATTGGTTCATGTTCCGAAAACCGGTTGTCGGGACGGTGAACGATAACTGGCTGAACAGTGTCTTTCCCTTCTTCGAAATCCTTGTAAAGTCTCTTAATCAAATGCGTATTTTCCCCAAGATTATTGCTGATTTCATCATCATTCTGCATAAGGTTCATGACCAGCTGCTTCAAATCGTTCATGTCTTTCTTCATATCAAAAAGCACCTTGTAAAGCAACTCCCGTTCATTGAATTTTGAACTGTCTTCCCCTTTATACAATACCGGTAGTTCACTTGACTGGCTCTGCGGCATATATTTTATCAGGCTCAGAGCATCAATTACCCTGGTTTTTTCGATTATGGAAATTTGCTCTGTCAAATTTTTGAGCTGGCGAATGTTTCCTGGCCAGCGATAGTTTTTAAGCATTTGTTGTCCCTCCTCGTCAAGTTGGATAGAGGGCATACGATATTTTTCAGCAGCATCTGACGCAAACTTTCTGAATAGCAGATATATATCCTCCTTTCTTTCACGCAACGCAGGGACCAAAATGGGCACTGTATTTAAACGATAATAAAGGTCCTGCCTGAATTTGCCGCTGGCAATGGCATCGGGAATATTGACATTTGTCGCTCCAACCACTCTGACATTGGTTTTTAAAACCTTTGATGAACCAACACGCATGAATTCCCCGGATTCTAAAACTCGCAAAAGCCGAACCTGGGTGCCAAGAGGTAACTCGGCAACTTCATCTAAAAAAATGGTACCTCCGTCTACTACTTCAAAATAACCTTTACGTGCTTCGTGGGCGCCGGTAAAAGATCCTTTTTCATGACCAAATAGCTCCGAATCAATGGTTCCTTCTGGAATAGCCCCGCAATTAACCGCAATGTAGGGGCCGTGCTTCCGGGCGCTCAATTGATGGATGATCTTCGGGAAAAATTCTTTTCCTGTTCCGCTC
Organism: Bacteroidota bacterium; assembly: GCA_037137455.1. Lineage (GTDB taxonomy): Bacteria > Bacteroidota > Bacteroidia > Bacteroidales > FEN-979 > CAIVAT01. The sequence goes on along the minus strand of JBAXKG010000006.1, from coordinate 50,641 downwards.
TCCCCACTGATAAGCACAGTAATATCGGTCGCGGCTACCTGGCGTGCAATATCAATGGCACGGTCAAGTAAGGGAGAGCTCCCAATAATTCCAAAGCGTTGTTTAATTGACTGAATATCCATACTGAATTTTATCTGATCTGTGCGTTGAGTTGTTGGTTAAAAGCTGTTATAAGCCGGTTCATCGTTTTTTCGATCTCCTTATCAGTCAAAGTTTTCTCATGATCCTGTAAAATAAAACTGATAGCATATGACTTTTTTCCAGATTCAATTTTATCACCTTCATAAACATCAAATAACGCGACCTTTATCAATAGCTTTTTTTCAGTCTGATATGACAACTTTTCTATCTGATCAAAAGTAATCTCCTGTTTAACAAGCAAAGCAAGGTCGCGCCTGACCTCCGGGAATTTTGGAATTCCCTTAAACTGTGTCACTTTGTCGGGAATTAATGAAAACAATAAGTCCCAATCTGCTTCCGCATACAAAACCGGTTGTTTGCAGTCGAAAGCATACAAAACCTGACTGCTAATAAACCCCACTGTTAAAATACATTTCTCATCAATCGAATAGCATAAACCATCGGTAAGGTGATGTGATTTAAATGACTGAATGCTCCACTTTTCTTGTCGGACTGCTAATTTTTTGAAAATGGCTTCCAGAACTGCTTTCAAATCAAAGAAATCAACCTGTTTATCGGTTGAATTCCAACTTTCTGGATGTGAACGACCGGTTATCATTAAGGCCAGATGATTCTTCTCATGATATCCGGCAATCGGGTCGTTATTATCATTAACCATCGAATATACCCTGCCGAATTCAAATATTTTCAGATCGGGGTTTTTCCTGTTTTGATTATAAACTACGCTTTCAAGTGCACCGTAAAGCAATGTCTGCCTCATTACATCGAAATCACGGCTTACCGGATTCAACATTCTTACACAAAGCTCAACCGGGAAATCCGGATTGGCAGTATAATAAGTTGATTTGGTAAGAGAATTATTAATAATCTCACAGAACCCATTGGCAGCCAGCCAATCTGAAACAAGATTCTGTGCCTTCTCCCGATCAGGGCTAATGGTATAGGAAAGTGAAGCCCTGACCTGATCATGAATTTCAATGTTTTTATATCCGTAAATGCGCAATATTTCCTCAATCACGTCAACTTCGCGTGTAACATCAACTTTAAAGGCAGGAATTTCGAGATTTAAACCAATTTCTGCATCCAATCCTTGCCGGATCTGAATTCCAAGGGTGGTCAGAATGTTTTTAACTACATCACGATCTATTTTCTTGCCGATCAATCGATCCATATTATCAAAGGAAAGTTCAACCAAGCAGGGTGAAACCGGAACGGGATAAACATCGACAATTCCTGAGGAAATTTCACCACCGGCAATTTCCCTGATCATCAATGCTGCACGTTTTAATGCCCAAATCGTGATATCGATATTGGCGCCACGTTCAAAACGGAAAGAAGCATCGGTTTGTAGCCCATGAAGGCGTGAAGACTTGTGAATATGAGCCGGATCAAAATAGGCGCTTTCAAGAAAAACACTTGTTGTTGAAGTTGTCACACCCGATTTAATTCCACCGAAAATCCCGGCAATGCACATGGGTTCAGTGGCATTGCAAATCATCAGGTCATTATCAGAAAGTACGCGTTCAACCCCATCCAGGGTGATAAACTTTGTTCCTTTCGGATACTTTTTTATTATGACCTTGTTTCCTGTGATCTGGTCGTAGTCGAATGCATGAAGTGGATGACCAACCTCCATCAGGACGAAATTAGTAATATCCACAATATTGTTGATCGGTCGTATCCCAATAGCCATTAGCCTGTTCTTAAGCCAACCAGGTGATTCTTTCACAGTAATACCTGAAATGGTGATTCCGGAGTATCGTGGACAGGCTTTCTGATCTTCGATGATCACCTCAACTGGTTTATTGTTGTTGTCTATTCTGAAATCGGAAACATCCGGTAAAAAAAGCTTTTTTTGCGTTGAATTATCAATTTGATCACGGCCGAAATTATTCACAACTGCCACCATATCACGTGCAACCCCGACATGAGAAGCCGCATCGATGCGGTTTGGGGTCAACCCAATTGTGAAGGTTACATCTTCTTCTACTTTAAAAAATTCGCTTGCAGGCATACCAACCGTTGATTCTGGATCGAGCACCATAATCCCCGAGTGAGAAGTTCCAATTCCAAGTTCATCTTCAGCACAAATCATACCTTCTGATACCTCTCCCCTGATTTTAGTAGGCTGGAGCGTCAGCTCCGAGTCGTTGAAGTATAAAGTGGTTCCGATAGTTGCCACTGCAACTTTTTGTCCTTTGGCAACATTTTGCGCACCGCAAACAATTTTTAGCGGCGTTCGGGTTCCAACATTGACTGTAGTGAGACTAAGATGGTCGGAATTGGGATGTTTTTCACATGTCAGTACTTCGCCTATTACGACTCCTTTCAATCCCCCTTTCACCGATTGAAACGGATCCATGCTTTCAACTTCGAGTCCGCAACCTGTTAAAATTTCAGCCACCTTGTCAGGTGAAAGATCGACATCATGATATTGATTAAGCCAGTTATATGAAATTCTCATTCGTCTTACGGATTAAGGGAACAAAAGTAATAATAAAAACAATAACAACTATGAAATCAGCCCCCAATTTTGCTGATTACGGTCCATCTGGAGAAGATGTTGTGTCAGAATGTCATTTTCATTTTTGCTCAGTGCAGGATCATGTTTTATAATATCTGTCGCTACATTCCTGGCATATTTTAATATTTTTTCATCTTTAACTATATCAGCGATGCGCAAATCAAGAATACCACTCTGCTGGGTTCCTTGTAAATCTCCCGGTCCGCGAAGTTGCAGGTCGGTTTCGGCAATCTCAAAACCATCGGTTGTGCGCACCATTGTCGCAATGCGTTTACGTGCCTCAGCCGAAAGCTCATACTTGCTTATGAGAATACAATACGACTGGTCACTTCCTCTTCCCACTCGACCGCGTAATTGGTGAAGCTGTGAAAGCCCAAACCGTTCTGAGTTTTCAATCACCATCACAGACGCATTTGGAACATCGAGTCCCACTTCGATCACTGTGGTAGCAACCATAATTTGGGTTTGATGGTCAAGGAACCGTTTCATTTCGACATCTTTTTCGTGCTGTTTCATCTGGCCATGTACCATACTCACGGCATAGGCGGGAGGAGGAAACTCCGAAACAATATGTTTATATCCTTCTTTCAGATTTTTCAAATCAAGGGTTTCCGATTCCTGAATCAAAGGAAAAACAATGTAAACTTGCCTGCCTTCGTTGATCTTCGTCCTGATAAAATTAAAAACCTTTGCCTGTTCCGTCTCATAAATGTGTTTTGTTACAATAGATTTACGACCCGGGGGCATTTCATCAATTATAGATGTTTCAAGATCACCGTAAAGGGTCATGGCAAGGGTACGTGGTATAGGTGTGGCAGTCATTACCAGGACATGTGGTGTGACAATGTTTTTTTCCCACAGTTTCGCACGCTGGGCTACTCCAAAACGATGCTGTTCATCGATAACGACAAATCCAAGCTTTTTAAACTGAACATTTTCTTCTATCAGGGCATGTGTTCCGATAAGTATTTGCACATCACCGTTTTGAAGTTGTTCAAGAATTTCCCTTCGTTCAACTGGTTTCGTAGATCCGGTAAGCAATTTCACGGTAACATTCAGTCCCGTAAGCATCTGTGAAATTGTATTAAAATGCTGTTTTGCCAAAATTTCCGTTGGGGCCATCAGGCAACTCTGAAAATCATTATCCAGGGCAATGAGCATTGTCATCAATGCCACCAAGGTTTTTCCGCTGCCTACATCACCCTGAAGCAAACGGTTCATCTGGTTGCCAGATCCCAAATCGGCCCTGATTTCTTTGATTACCCTCTTTTGAGCATTTGTCAACTCAAAAGTCAGGTGATTATGGTAAAATTGATTAACATAATTTCCAACCTTCAGAAATCTATGGCCTTCATGCTTTGTAAGTCGCAAAGATCGTTGCCGTGCCAATCGTAATTGAATGAAAAACAGCTCTTCAAATTTAAGCCGGGTTTGAGCCTTTTTAAGCAATTCGGGTGTACGCGGGAAATGAATATTCAAAAAGGCCTCATATCGGTTAAGCAACCGTAGGTTTTGAAGGATTTCGGGAGTAAGATTTTCAGAGATTGCAAAATGTTCATGAAGGATAAGGGTTTTCATGAGCTTACCGATACCCTTTGATTCCAATCCTTTTGATTTAAGTTTTTCTGAAGAATTATAGACTGGCCTGATTATTTCATTTAATGGGACCTGTTGAACCGGAGGGATCTCCAATTCCGGATGAGAAATATTCCATCGTCCGTTAAACAGGCTTGGTTTTCCAAATATAATATACTCCTGTTGCGGCGTCAACATATCAGATACCCATTTTATTCCCTGGAACCAGACGAGATCTATTTCTCCGCTTTCATCGCGTACAGTTGCCACTATTCGCTGATGGCGGGGCGCGCCGATAGTCTGAATCCGGATCATTTTAGCCTTAAGCTGAATATATGAAGAATCGTCTTTTATATCGGCAATGCGATAAAACACACTCCGATCAACATATCGAAACGGGAAGAATGTGAGGAGCTCACCAAAAGTAAAAATATTCAATTCACTTTTCAACAAACCTGCCCTGGCCGGGCCAACGCCTTTAAGATATTCGATTGGTGTTTCAAGGAATGATGATGCCATGCTTTAGGATCAAACAGCTTTCGCAAAAATAGAAAATTTGGTCATGAAGGCAGAAATATTTAGGCGTTAAAAAGGGCTGTCTCATTTCATCGAGACAGCCCTCAGATATTATCCTGCAATATCCGGGTTAGTATTCCCAGAGATTTGATTCGAATTCAAACAGGTTTTTCTTAGCTTTTTCAGCCTCCAGCAATGCATCCACACCGGTCGAATATTCATTGATGGCACGGTCATACACATTTTCCTCTTTATAAATATAGCTGGAAAACATTCGTTTCATAAATACATCATCATACGTCATTCTGCCGGCAGAGCCGTTTTTCATGTTAAACATTTCATTTTTGGCAAATAAATTGCGACATTCAGGGAAATAGATCCAGAAGAGATTTTTCTCAAAACGCTTTTCACCGGTAGTTTTATCAATTTCATCCACAACCGGACAAATTCCGAGTATCCTTACTTCAACAACAGATCTTTGCCTGTCAAAATAAAAATCTTCCTTGATCTTCAACTTCTTAACATTAGCGGGGTCGAACTCTGTTTTTATTACCGTATCATAAAAAATATCCGGATTGTCGGCCCGGGGTAACCTTACAGAATCGCTACGCTCCATTTTGTCCAATAATTCTTTATATGTCAAAGGCACAAGAAATTGATCTGATTCGCTGGAATAGGCCGTAACAGTACCTTCTTTTAGCCCATCCATTATAATCTGAACAAAACTATGCCAGTTGTTCTGAGGTTTTTCAGGAAAGTAAAATGGTTGGTTCATTTTCTCACGCATATCCAGCACCCTCCAGATTCTTCGTGTCCAAACGATATCTGCCTCCCGGAGATATGGGTAAGAAATCGGCTGAACCTGAGTTATAGTCGTTTTCTCATACACACCATCTCTTGGCGGGCCTTCAAGGACTTGTGAGTAGGATGAATGGCTGATTCCCCCTAAAATCAAAGGGAATAAAACCAGGAAAAGCGCTTTCTTCATAATTACCTCCTTATGAGCATTATCAATTCAATTTCAAACTAAGACTTGTATTTACTTTACGTGATCCATCAGGACCTTTTACATACACATCATCAAACCAGATACGTTGGCCTCTGCGTGCGCTGTTGATAGTTCTTAGAATTTCAGGTGTGAGTCGGCTTCCCTGAACCTTAACATCACTGCCTTCGCCTGCCGCAGTGGAAGTAGAAAATACAAAAGACGTCACTGTATAGCGAAGGTCAAAATCAAAGCCTGCTGGCATTTCCGGTAAAAGCATCGGACTTGCAAGTAATAAACTTTTCGATATAAAGCCTTCATTTTTTCCGGCGATTTTAATCAACGGATCAGGAAGTGTCTTTAACCTGAATTTATAGGATCCCATGTTTTTTGATCTTCCCGAAAAAATTGCATTAACACTGATAATAGCTTCCCTTGGTCCCAAGGAGGTCAGATTTGAAACAACCCAAGCCTTTCCTTCCTGGCGAATACTTCCGGTAGAAATGGAGGGTACGATCCGTTCGGGTCCGCCTGGAACACTTATCTCAACGGGGTTATCCACGCCAATATAAAATACGTTCATTTTACTCGGGGAAATTGTAATAGCCGGTCTGGCTACTACGAACTCCTCTTTGAAATGGAATGTCATAGTATCCCCAAGCGGACTAACCACTTTAATAATTCCTGCAAATTTCTTTAACCCTTCCGATGTGCCACCCAGTTTCAAGAAAACCAATCCGTTTGAACCTTCTAAAGGAGTGGCATTCCGATAGTTGCCAGGGGTAAGTGTATCGACGCCCAAGGCATATCGAACATCCGGGTTTTGCTTTGTATCATATGCTCCTACAAGAATTTCAGCCTGGTATTCTTCACCCAGGAAGATATAGCTGCTGCGTGGTATAACCTTTGCCTGAATTTTATCATATTTAAAGTTCAAGGCATCGATCGAACTAATTAGATTGTTGACAACATCAAACTCGGCATTATATACTTCTGCCTTCATTTTATTCAAGATTGTAACGGTAGCGGCAAGGATCGTGCGATAGAAATTATGCATTTCCCAATTCTGCTTATTTCCATCTGCATCATAAAACGGACCTTGCGTATCCATTCCGAATTTAATTGTTTTCCTGAATTTCGGCTCTACCAGAAGAATCATTTGCTTCTTGTAATTTTCAATTTTCACTTTCAGAATCCTGGATTCTCCTGCTGATCCATCGGTTGAACTTCCAATAAAAAACCGTGTGGGAATGTCATAATTATCCTTTCTATTGGCATTGCGCAAATTCAGATTTTTTGCTTCTTCCAAAGTGGCCAACCTGTCAGTACGCATTATTACCACGTATTTCAGACTGTCAATATACCTGGCGAGTTTATCAGAAAGGAAATGCGCCTGTTGGGCTTTTTCCCAATAGGGCCCGACTTTATTCGGGTTTAACTGGTGTTGAATTTTAAATTTGGTGTATGTATTATCCAGTTTCTTCGAGAAGTTTTCGTTGGTAGTCTCCATACTTTCATTTACTACCAAAAAAGCATCCAGGATTTGTTTCGAGACGTTCAATGCGAGCAATGCCGTAAGAACGAGATACATCATCCCGATCATTTTTTGCCTCGGTGTCTCTTTATATCCAGCCATCTAGTTATATATTTTATACAAGTAAGTTAATCCTGATTATTTTCCACCCACACTCATGGCCGAAAGCATATTGCCGTAAACTTTATTGAGGGCGGCGATGTTTTTGGTCATATTGTCAACCTCAAATTTGAATTTTTCAGTATTAACAATTGATTCGTTCAGGTTTACCGTGAACTTATTCAGAACATTGTTGAACTTATTCGTATTTTCCATTTGTTGGTTTGACCCCTGCAAATGAAGTTCATACAATGCATTGAGAGCAGAAAGATTGGTAGAAACACGCTGGAGTTCTCTATTGTAACTCGCCCCTCCGTTTGCCGATGCATTCAGTGTTTCTGCGGTTTTTGAAAGAAGTTCTGCTGATTCGTTGTACTTTTCGACAAATTTGCTGGCAGATGAAGTAACATTTGCAATGCTTGCAGAGAAAGCCTTATTGGCGGAAATATCTTCTTTAAGGGATTCTCCCACTTCGTTAAACATCATGGATAGGTTGGCAGCGCTCCTGGAGGTAGATTTGATATGAGTCAACTGCTCCTGGGATGCGCTCACGCTTTGCTCCATTGTTTGGGCAACCTTGCGGTAAGAATCATTAAGTTGGTTTGCCGATTCAGTTGCGTTTTTCATTGTATTTACATACCTGTCGTTGGCGAGAGAAGCATCAACAACATTCGATAATTTCGAAGTGGTTTCAGACAGGTTCGTTAACCCGATGCCAAGACTCGCGATTAATTCAGGACCGATTTTTGCTTTTTCAAGCATTTTATCCAATTCCTGAGTCACATTATCCTTTGAACTAAAAGATTTTATCATTTCTGTTTCATCATCGTGATAAATTCCTGCCAATTGAGGATATACCAGGCTCCAGTCAGGTTCAACATGTGGAGGTTCAAAAGCAGAAAAGAAGAAAATTATCGATTCAGTTCCCAAGCCGATGATCAGTAAAACATCAGCATAGCTGTAATGGTTGATTTTAAACAATGCACCGATAATTACAACAGCGGCGCCCCAGCCATATAGCTTGGCCATGAAGTTTTTATAATGCTTTGTTTTGACAAAATCTAATAACGCCATAGTTTGAGAGGATTAAATGTTAATGAAGAGGACAGGTCATTTATATTATCGGTAGACTTTTGAAGCCCTTGCAGGCTTATCATCGCGTTGGCGACCCATGAAATTCTGAACACAACGAAATCCAACGTAGCATTTTGCAGTATCCTGATATTCATATGAACGCGTTGAAACTCGAAGGAAATAAGCAACATCCTTCCAGGATCCACCACGGGTAACTTTACGTTTTAATGCCGGTGGATCGGAATCCTTGGCATTGTATTTATAATCGGGATTCAGGTCCCATGAAAAATTGTACGAAGAGGGATGAAAGGCCGTAACTGTCCATTCTGCCACATTTCCAGCCATATCGTAAAGATCATAATCATTGGCTGGATAGTGACCAACAATAACTGTAGTGGCGCCGCCATCGGCAACATAATCACCCCGCATTGGCTTGAAGTTCGCAACGAAACATCCTTTGTCATTGCGGGTATATGGTCCTCCCCAGGGATAGGGGTTTGCATCATAACCTCCGCGCGCTGCCCATTCCCATTCCCCTTCGGTGGGAAGTCGAAAATCGCTGATAAAGGTCTCTCCTTTTTGACCAAAAAGGAAACTATTCTTCATTTGTGTACGCCAGATACAAAAAGCGTTAGCCTGACGCCAATTCACACCAACAACAGGGTAATTGTCATAAGCAGGATGCCAGAAATATTTTTCAGTACTCGGATCATTGAAAGAATAGGTATAATCATGTATCCAGCATAAGGTATCAGGATATACATTTATAACCTCTTTACGAACATAAACTGAACGATCCTTCAAGCCTTGCGGACGATTTGCAAGGCTGGCCTCTTTGAGATCAGCCTGTGCGGTAAAGTCTTTGCGCGAGGCCGCTTTCAAATCAACGAAATAGTACTCAAAATATAGTTTTCGTGTATCAATCTCTTTCCTTCTAAAATAACGTTCATTTTCCGGAAGATATAACGGGGCCAGTGCATCGCGAACATCTTGTTGCTCAGAATTCCATTCCAATTTGCTTTCCCAGTTGAGGAATGGCGGATCAAATTGCTCACCGGTTTTCTTGTTTTCCGAAATAAAATAAAGTTCCGGCTTGGTTTCTCCAAGAATCCGTCGTGCAATTGAATCTCTCACCCAGTAAACGAACTGACGGTATTCATTGTTCGTAATTTCAGTCTGGTCCATATAAAAAGCCTGAACTGTCACCGTTTTAGGGTTGTTAAGCTGGGCATATGGCATATCTTCATCGCTCACGCCCATGGTATATGAACCCAGAGGAACGTAAACCATGCCAAACGGATCGGGCGTATAGTACTTACTTCGGTTTTTTACTCCTGTAAGCTCGCCACTCCCTGAATTGCTACAACTTCCCAGGAAAATCAGCAGCGCGGAATAAATGAACAGTTTTTTCATTTTTTAGCCTATTAATGGATGAAAAATAACGCTACGTATTGAAATTTATTATTTTAAAACAATTATTTTTCAAATCAAGAAAGCAAATTTCACTATTTTTTCTACAAGAAACGTGTATTTCTGTAGCTTTTCCGAAATTTATCAGTGTCGATTTTGAAACAGTAACTCACCATAACTTCTAAGCCCCCATTGTTATATTTGCTCATTGCTGAAGTGCTGATATCATATGCAACTCCCACCCGGAAGCTTTTAATACTTACACCAGCCAACACCGAAACAGCATCCTGCAGCCGATAACCTAATCCGCCGTAGAATTTTTTGTCATACAATACAAGGGCGCTGAGATTGAATTGAAATGCAGCGCCATCATACATGAAAAGTACCGAAGGCTGTAGTTCAAAAGCCGGGTAGTTCGGAAGAATCCATTCATACCCCCCTCCAAGGTAATAGGTGCGGCGTAATTTATATGCAATTTTATCTGCGCTGGATTGCAATAGATTGTCTGCAGAAAGTCCGATATAATACTTTTCCGGCACCTTATAAAGGATGCCTGCCCCCATATCGAACGACATTGCACTAGTATTCCCCGAAATATCCCTTAGCACCGGATCCTCTGTGAGATTACCTGCCCCCTGGCCAATATCGAATTTCGAAAAATCGAAGGATCCGTTTTGAAGTCCTAATTGTAAACCAAATGAGAGATCACCGGAGCCAGCTTCCATTTTATAGGCATATCCTATTTTTAAACCGATATTCTTGAAAAAACCCAGTTTATCCTGATAGAGTACACCCCCAATGCCTCCATGCAAGAATTTAATCGGAGAATCGACAGTTAACAAAAAAACCTGGGGAGCAGTCTGGGATCCATCCGGATCTTTGAAACCAATCCATTGCTGGCGAACAAGTCCCGTTGCACAAATGCCACCACTATTTCCCGCGAACGCCGGGTTTATGGCCATGTTGGTGAACATGTAATTCGTTATGAGTGTTGGTTGTTGTGCAAAGGATGAAGCAAACTCCTGAGAAACAAGAATAATAAGGATAAAAAAGATTTTTATCCTGAATTTGGTCAAATATTCAGATACAGGCAACGTCAACAACAGGTTGTTAGGTCAATTAGAAAAACGGGATAAAAGTACACTTTTTTTTGTTACTAAAATCACTGTTAAGCCAATTTAAACTCAGTCAAATCAATAATGATATCAGAAACACATCTATTCAATAAATTTATCCGGTTCTTGATCAAAATGTTTTAAGATTAACGCACATTGTAGGCATGCATTGTGCCACAATCAAATATCTTTGCTTTATCATTTTAATAATTAACTAATATTCTTCTTATGCCATTTTTTCTTATTAAGGAAAAACCCTTTACCCGCAAGTGGTTTATTTCCTACAGCCTTATCATAATCGGGGCATTTATTTTAGCCACTAGTTTTGTCCTTTTTATTACTCCTTATAAAATTGTACCGGGCGGAGTATATGGGATTTCCATCGTATTGCACTATCTGTTTAATACTCCCGTTGGACTCGTTGCACTATGTTTCGATATTCCACTGACAATTATAGGGATAAGGTTCCTGGGTCCCCGTTTTGGGATGAAGACAGTGGTCGGATTTTCTCTGACAGCGCTCTTTACTGATACCCTCACTATTTTCTGGGGGTTTGAACCCCTGGTAAAGGGAGATGCCTTATTATCATCTATATTCGGAGGAGTTCTGGCAGGGTTGGGACTTGGCCTGATCTTCAAATCCAAAGCCACTTCAGGGGGCAGCGATATTGTGGCCATGATCATTGCAAAATATACAAGGCTTCCCCTGGGGGTGCTTATGATCTATGTCGATTCGGTTATCGTATTGGTCGGACTGCTTGTATTCCAGGATTGGAAAATACCATTGTATTCCTGGATTGTTATTTACATCACGGGAAAAGTAATAGATGTAGTTCTTGAAGGAGTCAGCTATGATAAAAGCCTGTTTATCATCTCAGATAAGCATGAGGAAATCCGTGATAAAATAATAAACAATCTCGACCGTGGAGGAACTTTTATAAATGGTCAGGGGATGTTTAACTATGCCGATAAAAAAATCATTTTTACCGTGGTAAGCCGGCGCGAACTGGCTTTGCTTGAGGAATACATCCATGAAATCGACCCGAAAGCTTTCCTGACCGTCACAGATGCCACAGAAATATTAGGCGAAGGGTTCAAGTCATTGAAAGAAAAGGTGGCTACCTGAACAGCTTCATAATATCCTGCCCGTTTGCGAAGATCAGTAAACCGAAAAGAATTACCATTCCAACGATCTGGGCATATTCCATGAATTTGTCGCTGGGTTTTTTGCGGACAATGATCTCATAAAACAGGAACATCACGTGCCCGCCATCGAGGGCAGGAATGGGTAGGATATTTAATATGGCAAGCATGATCGAAAGGAATGCCGTGAGTGACCAGAAAGCAGTCCAATCCCAGGTTGAGGGGAAAATATTGCCAATTGTGATAAATCCGCCTACCGATTCGTAAGCTTTATCCTGAGAGAAAAGGAGTTTTATGGATTTGATGTAATTCCCGGCACCTTCAAAGGTTTTGACAACGCCGGCCGGAATGGCGGTGAGTAGATTATAACTCTTTTCTTTAAAGGCAAAATAATTTCCTGGTCCTCTGGGATATACCCCAATAAGGCCGGCTTCAGGGACATCAACCTGTAAACGGAGCGTATCCGGGCCGCGCAAAATCGTAACATTTACCCTTTTATTCTTATACTGCTGAATGCAAGTTCTAAACTGGTCGAAATAGATCATAAGAGAGTCATTCAGCCCAATGATTTTGTCATTTATCTGCATACCTGAAGCCTGGGCAGGAGATCCTGCTGTAAACTTTCCGGCCTCAAATGGGAACCTTACTGCAATGAAATCAGGGGATTTATGTTTGATTAACCGGCTGATGAAATTCTTTGGAATAATAATGTCTGTTTTCTGGTCGTTACGCATTACCTGCACAGTCTTTGCCTCCTCCAGAATGATTGTTTTAGGAATGGCCGCAAAATCTTCAACCTGTTTATTATCGACCGATAGTATGTGGTCGCCATTGCGCAAACCCATTTGATAGCCTAATGAATCAACAGTAATTCCGTATTTTACCTCTGCAGTAGGCAGATATTGCTCTCCCCAGGCAGCCAGCATCACTATGTAAATTGCTATTGCCAGTAAAATATTCACAGTTACACCGCCCAACATAATGATCAGCCGCTGCCATGCAGGTTTGGAACGGAACTCCCATGGTTGCGGGGGAAGTTTCATTTGTTCCTTGTCCATCGATTCATCAATCATCCCCGAAATTTTTACATAACCTCCAAGGGGAATCCACCCAACGCCATATTCAGTATCACCCTTTTTAAATTTAAAGAGCGAAAACCAGGGATCAAAAAACAGATAAAATTTTTCAACCCTTGTTTTAAATATTCGGGCTGCAATAAAATGTCCGAACTCATGAAAAATCACGAGAATTGATAAACTGAGCAGTAACTGAACAACTTTAATAACGATTTCCATGAGATTATTATAAATTAATTTTGGTGATTATTTGAAAGTTTTATAAACTCTTTTGCCTTGCTGATGGCCTCTTTGTGCGATGCAACACAATCTTCATAGATCGGCATTTTAATATGGGAAACTGTTTGCATGCAATGTTCAATAACCTCCGGCATTCTAAGGAAACTGATTCGGTCTTCAAGGAAAGCGTTAACTGCAATTTCATTTGCGGCATTTAAAATACACGGCATATTCCCTCCCTGTTTAAGTGCAGCATAAGCCAGAGAAAGATTACGAAATAACTCTAAATCAGGCGCTTCAAATGTCAACTTCGGGTGATCAATGAAGCTGAAACGAGGCAAATCTGATTTTATGCGTACCGGGAAGGCCATGGCATAGAGAATCGGAATTTTCATGTCAGGGACTCCCATTTGTGCTTTCATTGAACCATCTATAAATTGAACAATGGAATGAATTACCGATTGCGGGTGGATTATGACTTCTATCTGTTCGGGCTTAAGATTAAAAAGCCATCGGGCTTCAATTACTTCCAGTCCCTTGTTCATCATGGAAGCTGAATCAATAGTAATCTTGTGTCCCATTTTCCAGTTGGGATGCTTTAAGGCCTCTTCTTTAGCAACATTTACGAGATGAGCCCTTTGTTTTCCGCGGAAGGGTCCACCGGAAGCGGTCAGCCAAATTTTTTCCACAGAAACCGGATCTTCACCAACCAGACATTGAAAGATGGCCGAATGTTCAGAATCGATAGGCAAAATACGTACATTTTTCCTTCGTGCTTCAGCCATTAAAAGGCCTCCGGCTATAACCAAACTTTCTTTATTGGCAAGTGCTATATGCTTACCGGCATTTATGGCATTGAGGGTTGGTTTCAGGCCGGCATAACCAACCAGGGCAATCAGCGCCAGATCAATCTCCTCCATCTCAACGATCTGTGCAATGGAATCCTGACCGGCAAAAACCTTTACAGGATAAGGTTTTAAGGCTTCCGCAACTTTTGAATAATATGAAACATCCCCAATTACAACCGCGTTGGGCTTGAATTCAATAGCCTGGCGAATGAGCATGTCCCAATTGTTTTGGGCAGTGAGAACTTCAACCCCAAAAAGATCAGGATAATTACGCACCACCTCCAGAGCCTGGTTTCCAATACTCCCGGTTGATCCTAATATGGCAATATTCTTTTTCAAATATCAGTCGGGGTAGTTAAAATGTAATGTAATCCTTTGGGTTGACCGGATTTCCATCATTCCATAATTCGAAATGAAGGTGTGGCCCGGTAATCAGTTCGCCGGTTTCGCCAACAATGGCAATAGGCTCGCCAGCCCGCACATACTCTCCTGTCTTTTTCAGGATCACTGAATTGTGCTTGTAAACCGAGACAATATTCTGTGAATGCTGCAACACTAAAACATATCCTGTTTCAAGTGTCCAACTACTGAAAATCACCGTACCATCAAGAACAGTTTTAACAGCCTCGTTTTGTTTTGAAACTATATCCACGCCATAATGTTTCTGGGTTGGGTCGAAATCATTGGTAATAATCCCTTTTAGCGGGGTAAAGAAAAGAACACCTCCGATGGAGGCCTTTTTCAGACTGGCAATTTCCATCGTTTCCATCTTATACAGACTATACCTACTTTGGTTTTCCACCTCAAGGCGTAAAAAAGAATCCTCGATTGAACGCTTAATTTTAATGTTACTGTATTTTTTCACCGTATCCCTTGCAATTGGCTTGTCTTCTGTTAAATTCTTGCCGTTGATGATATCCTTAATATTCTGAAAGAACAGTTCCTTTTTTACCAGTACGCGCTCAATTGAATCAGTCTTTATCTGAAGTTTATATAATTTTTTGGTCAATCCCACATTGGTATAACCAGGGATGTATTCCCTCAAAGGAGTGAATGCGATCAAAATACTTGTCAGGAAAATAAGTACAATGGTCAATGTTCCGAGTGCAATAAACACATTCATCCTAGAAAGGCGAAATGTAAACCGCTCTTCAAGGGTATCATCGGTCATGAAAACAAGGCGATATTTATTCCGCCACTTTTCAGTCCACCTTACTTTTTTTTTATCTCTTCTTTCCGAATCCATATCTCACGCTACAATCCTCAAAACGTTGCAAATATCGGAAAATTATGCGATCCGACAAATCTTGACCCTATTTCGGGCAAATTCAAAAATTTAAAATAATTTTGTAAAATAATAGTTATTACTCCTTTAAAATCTCTTTTGATATCGACGAAGACATATAACCTCGCCGCATCGGTTCTGATATTGTCAGGATTTATTCTGTTAAGCGCTTGTTCCACCAAGAAAAATACATTTGTTCGCAGGGCTTATCATAACACTACTGCGCATTATAATGTTTATTGGAACGGGATGGATAACGTGCGCCAGGGGCTGAAAGAATATCAGGCCAGCTTGAAAGACAACTATGCCGTTGTTTTGCCCGTGTTCAATTGGGGTGACAGGGCCACCGCTACCAAACTTTCACAATATGCCGATATAGCCATTAAAAAAGCTTCAAAGGCGATCAACAAACACTCAATGTACTTTAACAGGAAAGAGTATGTGCGTTGGATCGATGATTCATACATGCTGATCGGTAAGAGTTATTTTTATAAACAGGATTACCCAATGGCCCGCCGTACTTTCGAGTTCGTGATCAAGACATATAATGAAAATGAAATAAAATACGAGGCAATGCTTTGGCAAGCCATGTCGAATATTCAGATTGGCGACTTCAACAGGGCCGAACCAATGCTTGATATGTTACAAAGCAAGATCCGAAAAGGCGAAGCGCCCGAAAATTATGAAACCGACCTGAATCTTGTGTACGGACAGTTTTATATCATGCAAAAGAATTATAATGCAGCAATTCCTTATCTGAACCGTGCCCTTGAATTGAAACCTTCGCGTGTCGTACGTACTCGTTGCCAGTTCATCCTGGGCCAGATTTATCAGCGCAACGGAGAGTTTAATGAAGCTTCGAATATGTATGTAACGGTGGTGAAAAATGCTTCAAACTATGAAATGGAATTTAATGCTAAGATCAACCTGGCACAATGTTATGATGTCAAAAGCGGAAACCGGGAGTTTATCATAAAGAAGCTGACAAAAATGCTGAAAGATGATAAAAACAAAGATTTTCAGGATCAGATCTATTATTCACTTGCACATATTGCCCTCAAAGATGCAGATACGATTACCGCTATTGAACATTTTAAAAAATCAGTGAGCACAAGCCGCACTAATAATTACCAGAAGGCCATCTCTTCACTTGACCTTGCCGACATTTTCTTCGGCACCCATAATTATACCGTTGCACAGGCTTACTATGACAGCACAATGCAATTCCTGCCAAAGGACTATCCAAATTATAAAGAACTTGCCAAGAGAACCATCTCTCTCACCGATCTTGTTAAGAATCTACAGGTCATAAGCCTTCAGGACAGCCTGCAGAAATTGTCGGCAATGACCGAAGAGCAAAGGAATATAATAATCGATCAGATTATATCAAACCTTATTGCAGAAGAGGCGAAGAAAAAAATCGAGGATCAGAAACGCCTTGAAAACCAAACTTTAAATAGTCAGACCCCTGGTCAGGATCAACAAGGAACGGGTCCAAAGGAAGGTCGGTGGTATTTTTACAACCCTACTATTATGTCGAATGGTTTTACGACATTCATGCGAAAATGGGGAAGACGAAAGATTGAAGACAACTGGTTTCTGAACGATAAGACTATTGCTGCCTTCTCAAATGAACCCGAACAAACAGATTCTTTGCCCGAAGCGCCTGGCGACACTACGCAAACCGGAAAAGCGTTGCTTGCCAAATTAAAAGATCCTAAGGACAGGGCATATTACATTAAGGATATCCCGGTAGGCGAAGAAAAACTTAAGGCCTCCAACAATATGATCATTGAGGCTTTTTACCAGGCAGGGTTCATTTATGTTGAAGAATTAGGTGATTGGGGTAATTCGACCCAGACTTTCGAAACATTACTTGAAAGGTTTCCCGAAAATAAATACAAGATACAAACGGTTTATGAGTTGTGTCAGTTATATTCATACCTTCAAAACCAGACCAAAAGCGATAAGTATAAAAACCAGATTCTGTCTCAGTTCCCGGAAAGTGATTACGCGAAACTCCTCGTGAACCCAAATTATTACAATGAGATCAACTCGAGACAATCGAAAGCCTCAATATTGTATAATGATACCTACAAGGCTTTCACGAACCAACAGTATTACATGGTGATAAACAACGCTGATATTGCACGCGTTCAATATAAAGGAGATACGGCATTGATGCCAAAATTTGACTATATGCGGGGTCTTGCTTTAGGCAAGATCGAAGTTGTAGATTCACTGGTGATTGCCATGAATAATGTGATACGGGATTATCCCAAAAGTAAGGTGAGAAAAATGGCCGAAGATGTTCTCTCTTTTTTGGGAACTCAGAAAGACTCAAAAGGGCAGACAATTAAAACAGATTCTGCTGCCATTTTTGATAATTCAATGAAACTATACAAATACGATCAAAATGCCGTGCATTTCTTTGTGCTTATCGTGAATGACAATTTTGTGGATGTGGATGCATTAAAGATAAAAATCACCGACTACAATTCGAAATTCAACGACCTCGAAAATTTGATGGTTAATAGTCTGATGCTTGACAATGAAAGGCAGATGATCACGGTTAACAATTTTGATAACAGCGAAAAAGCCATGAATTATTATCTTGGGATACATGATAGTAAATATATTTTTACCAAACTTGAGAATGCCGGTCAATATTACGATTTTGTCATTTCAGTTGAAAATTATCCCGTACTTTACAAGAATAAAGATATTTCGCAGTATCTTCGTTTTTTTGAAAAGAATTACCCAATTTTAAAATAAGTTTATATGTCAAAAAAAAGAGAAGCTGAAATGCCTACCATTAATATTCTGGGGCCAGGGGCAGTTGTTAAAGGAGATATCCAGGTTAATGGTGATTTTCGGATTGATGGAGCCCTCAATGGCACTATCTACTGCAAAGGCAAAATCGTTGTTGGCCCTACAGGAAAGATCGATGGTGAAATACAATGCCATAATGCCGACTTTTCGGGTGAGATAAAGGCTACAGTTAAGGTTTCTGAACTCCTCACTTTAAAGGAGACCGCTCGTTTCAGCGGCGATATTACGACCGTGAAACTGGCAATTGAACCCGGGGCAAAATTCTCCGGAACCTGTACAATGGAACAACCCGGCTCAAAAGATACCCAGTTTCCAACGAGCACTAATGAAAGCTTCACCACGCAATAATCTTTACGACTATGCCCGCTATTCAGGCATGGCAATTCAAATGCTGGTAATAATTCTTTTAGGTGTATTTGCCGGTTTTAAACTCGATCAATGGCTTCATACAAAGCCTGTCCTGACCGTAATTCTTTCCATTGTATCTGTTTCCCTTTCTATCTATTTTGTCACAAAAGACCTCTTGCGCAAGTAGCTTTGCTTTATTTTTTAATATTTTACATCTTTGAACTATGAAATCAGCTTATATAAAATATCTCAAAAACATACTGGTCTTTTCTGGTATTCTTGGAATTATTGCGCTGATTATCATGTTAATACTTCCGAAAGCTTATTTTTCTCCAGCGCTTCCTTTCCTTTTTGTCTTTTTCCTTGCATCCTCGCTCCTATCCTTTTATTACCTGCTTAAATCAACCGATAAAAGATTTATCAAATTCGTAAACACCTTCCTTTTAACCATTATCATCAAACTTTTTATTTATGCAGGGGTCATGATTGCTTATGCAGTTATCAACCGTAGCGATGCAATCCCCTTCATGCTCGGCTTTTTCATCCTTTACCTGTGCTATACAATTTTCGAATCTGTTTGTATCATCAAATTCACAAAGCCATCAAACCGGGGTGACAAAGTGCAGTGATAAAAACAATATCTTTGCATTCAAATTCATTCGAAATGGTTTACATCACCCGCCGTGAACATTTCAGTGCTGCACATCGTCTTTTTCTTCCGGAATTAACTGATGATGAGAATTTTGAAATCTTTGGCAAATGTTCAAATCCAAACTGGCACGGACATAATTATATCTTTTTTGTCACTGTTAAAGGAGAGGCTGACCCTAAAACAGGGTTGGTAATTCATCTTCGTCATTTGAGTAAGTTGATCGAGGATAAGATCCTGAAAAAGGTCGATCATAAAAACCTGAACCTTGAAGTTGATTTCTTATCGGGGAAAGTTCCAACAAGCGAGAATGTAGCCATCGGGATTTGGAATGAACTGACGCATGATATCAGGAAATTTGGTGGTTTTTTGTACTGTGTCCGCCTTGAGCAATCTGAGAACAATATTATTGAATATTATGGTGATTGATTTTTAAATGAAAACACATGGCTATCAGAAGAAAACTGAATTATGAAAAAGTTGAGGAATTCGATCAAAAAACAACTGAAGAGTTAGGTTTTCACTATAAAGAGATACTTCGTCTTATTGGTGAAAACCCCGATAGGGAAGGGCTGGAAAGGACGCCACTTCGTGTAGCAAAAGCCATCCAATTCCTTACCCATGGCTATGCCCTTGATCCAAAAGAGATTTTGAGTTCTGCGAAGTTCAGGGAAGATTACCGGGAGATGGTTATTGTAAAAGACATTGAAATCTACTCATTGTGCGAACACCACATGGTTCCATTTATTGGTAAAGCTCATGTTGCTTATATTCCTGATAAGTATATAACCGGTTTAAGCAAAATTGCCAGGGTGGTCGATATTTATGCCCGCAGGTTACAGGTTCAGGAGCGGCTGACAATGCAAATCAAAGATGCCATAAATGACACCCTGAAACCCCTTGGCGTGGCAGTCGTGATTGAGGCACAACATTTGTGTATGGCAATGCGCGGAGTTCAGAAGCAAAATTGTGTTACAACAACTTCCGATTTTGTCGGCGCTTTTGAAAGGGATAAAACCAGGGCTGAATTTCTGCACCTGATAAGCACAAAATTGCATTGAGGATTTGAGAATTTGAGAATTTGAAAATCTGCAATATGATGGTTTAGTATTATGCTGATATACTGATAGTTTTGACCTTTGAATTTTTTAAGTAAACGACTAAACAATAGGAGAATAGATTATGTTTGAACAAACGAATAATAACAGAGGGTTTTTTACAGCGCAGCAGGGCACCCAGGATGCGACTGTGGCAAAATCATTCATGACACAGGTGTTCGGATGGATGACCCTGGCGATGATTGTAACAGCAATTACGGCCTATTGGTTCAGCTCTTCCGAATCGTTGATGAGTAGTTTGAGAAATGTTGAGACCGGCAGCATGACCGGTTTGGGTTGGATTGTTATGCTGGCTCCAATCGGCTTCGTTTTGTTGATGTCATTCGGATTTCAACGACTGTCACCTGCCATTTTGACACTTTTATTTATATCCTTTTCGGTGCTGATGGGTATGAGCCTTAGCTTCATCCTGCTTGTGTATACAGCTGCGTCGGTTTATAAAACATTTGCCATTACGGCTGCGATGTTCGGTATCATGGCTGTTACAGGGTATACCACAAAAACTGATCTGACCAAATTCGGGTCAATCATGATGATGGGGCTTATCGGACTGATGGTGGCCATGTTCGTAAATTTCTTTCTGAAAAGCGGCACAATGGATTATATCATCAGCGTTATCGGGGTGCTGATATTTACCGGATTGACAGCTTATGATGTGCAGCGTCTGAAGAGGATTGGCGCCGGTTCGGGAGAATCTGGAGAAGCGAATATAAGGAAACTCAGCATCCTGGGAGCCCTTACCCTCTATCTCGATTTTATCAATCTGTTCATGTTTCTATTGAGATTTCTGGGAGACAGAAAATAAGAAGCTTAATAGCAAAGCAGCGAAATTCACACAAGATTCCAATTCTAATTTCCTGATATGAAAGCATACGTATTTCCCGGGCAGGGAGCTCAATATATCGGAATGGGAAAAAACCTCTATGAACATTCGTCTTTAGCAAAAGAAATGTTCGAAAAAGCAAATGAGATTTTGGGGTTCCATATTACCGACCTGATGTTTTCCGGATCTGATGAAGACCTTCGGCAGACAAAGGTAACCCAGCCGGCTATTTTTCTTCATTCAGTGATTCTCGCTGCCACGCTTGGTGACAGCTTTAAGCCTGATATGGTTGCAGGTCATTCCCTTGGTGAGTTTTCTGCTCTTGTATCAATCAAGGCAATATCATTCGAAGACGGACTCCGTTTAGTATCAGCCCGTGCCCATGCCATGCAGAAAGCCTGCGAAACTGAACCCTCAACAATGGCAGCTATCCTTGGACTCGAAGATGCCAAAGTAGAAGAGATTTGTAAATCCATTGAAGAAATAGTGGTTCCGGCCAATTACAACAGTCCCGGACAACTTGTTATCTCTGGTAGTATTAAAGGAATTGAACTGGCTTGTGAAAAGTTGAAGGCTGTGGGCGCTCGCAGGGCTTTGCCACTCAAAGTTGGCGGTGCGTTTCACTCACCTCTGATGGAGCCTGCTCGTGCGGAACTTGCCAAGGCTATCAATGCAACTAAAGTAAACGCCCCAATTTGTCCGATTTACCAAAATGCAACTGCACTGCGTGTAACCGATCCATCACAGATCAAACAGAATCTCATTGACCAGCTCACTGCACCGGTTCTCTGGACACAGATCGTACAGCATATGATCATTGACGGAGCTGATAATTTTGTAGAAGTCGGCCCCGGGAATGTGCTACAGGGACTGATAGCAAAGATTGGAAAAGATGTTACTGTTTCGGGAGTTTAGTGAAAATTGAACACCCTGCCGGGGTGGGATTCACTTACAAGTTGATCTTTCCTGCAATTCTTATCGCTTGTTATACTGGCTATCGTAATATTTCTGATACTCGCCAGAAGTAACATTTTTCATCCACTCTTCATTCGCAAGGTACCATTCAACAGTTTTTTCGAGGCCTTCGGCAAACTGCAGGCTGGGTTTCCATCCAAGTTCTTTCTGGATTTTACCAGAATCAATGGCATACCTCAAATCATGACCTGCACGATCTTTCACATAAGTTATCAGGTTTTCGGAAGTACCGGCCGAACGTTTCAGTTTGCGGTTCATAATTTCACAAAGCATGTGAATAAGGTCGATGTTTTTCCATTCATTGTGCCCGCCGATATTGTATGTTTCAGCAATTTTTCCTTCATGATAAATCAGGTCGATGGCAATGGCATGGTCCTCAACATAAAGCCAGTCGCGAATATTCTCGCCCTTGCCATAAACCGGGATGAGTTTGTTGTTCTTGATATTATGAATGGCCAGAGGGATAAGTTTCTCAGGAAACTGAAAGGGGCCATAGTTGTTGGAACAATTGGAAATAACGGCTGGAAGTCCATAGGTATGATTGTAAGCTCTTACAAGGTGGTCAGAGCTTGCCTTCGAAGCAGAATAGGGGCTCCTTGGGTCATATGGCGTGTTTTCGTAAAAAAATCCTTTTGCGCCAAGCGAACCATAAACCTCATCTGTTGAAATATGATAAAACCTTTTGCCTGAAAAATCATCCCAGATAAGGCGCGCTGCATTCAGCAGATTGACCGTCCCTACGATGTTGGCATAGATAAATTCCATTGGGCTGCTGATGGACCGGTCAACATGCGATTCGGCGGCCAAATGGATCACTCCATCAAAACGATATTTTTTAAACAGGGCCTTCATCAGTTCACCTGCTGTGATATCGGCTTTGACAAATTCGTAGTTGGGCTCTTTTTCAATGTCGCGAAGATTAGCCAGGTTCCCTGCATATGTCAGGTTGTCAACGTTCACGATTTTATAATCCTGATATTTTTTTACAAATCTGCGAACTACATGAGATCCAATGAAGCCAGCGCCTCCGGTGATCAAAATTGTTTTCATAATTTCACTATTTCATTATTTCCTATTTTTTTTTCGCTAATGCCCGCTCCCATTTCCAGGCTGAACTGGTCATTTCGTCGAGGTTCTTTTCCGCCTTCCAACCCAATTCCTTATTTGCAAACTCAGTATTAGCCCATACTTTGACGATATCGCCCGGTCTTCGTCCCATGATTTCGTAATTTAATTTCACCCCGGAGGTGCGTTCGAACGACTTAATTACCTCCATTACCGAGAAGCCGTTTCCGGTCCCAAGATTGAAAACCTCAATATTCTTTTTCCCTTTTCCCTCTGTCAGGCGTTCCACTGCAATCACATGGGCTTTCGCCAAATCAACCACATGAATATAGTCACGGATGGCAGTTCCGTCGGGAGTATCATAATCATCGCCCCATACCCGCAAAAAAGGTCGTTTACCAATTGCGGTTTGGGTAATGTACGGCATCAGGCAATTTGGAATACCAAGTGGAAGTTCACCTATGAAGGCCGTTTCATGTGCACCTATAGGATTGAAATATCGTAACATGATTGCATGGATATTTGCATTCAAACTCGTATCAGTAATGATCTCTTCAGAAATTTGCTTGGTATTTCCATAGGGTGAAGCTGCTTTCTGAATTGGTGAGTCTTCACTTGCTGGCAGCACCTCCGGTTGTCCGTAAACTGTACAAGATGACGAAAACACAAAATCACGAATGCCATTATCAATCATGCCTTGCATTATGTTCACAAGTGAAAGCAGGTTATTTCGGTAATACATTAATGGAAATTCAACTGATTCACCTACAGCTTTGAAGGCTGCAAAGTGAATGATTGCAATAATATCGTTGTGCAATTTGAAAAAGGCAGCGGTCATTTCAGGATCTGTCAGGTCGAACTTCTCAAACAAAGGCTTTTTTCCGGATATTTTCGCTATGTTATCCAGTACCTCAATAGATGAATTTGAGAGGTTGTCAACAATGATCACTTCATACCCCTTTGCCTGGAGCTCAACAACGGTGTGTGACCCGATATAACCAGTACCTCCTGTAACTAATATTTTCATACAAAATCTGTTTGAGAATAAAATCCCGAAAAACCGGGCAAGTTAATGAATATCCTCACTACTTCTTAGCAATCGTTTTCAAAATAGGGTGATAATCGCCCTTTAATCCTACCGGCTGATTATTGCGAATGTGGTATACGATGTTAATGCTTTGTTTGGCATCTTTTAGCCCATATCCACGGCCTGCAATAATTTCGCTGTACATTTCGGTATGAAGGTCGGTGAACCCATCGCTGAATTCAATCTCCTGGTCGCCCATAACAAGAGAGCGAAAGGTCCTTTTACCTGCTTTGCGAACAACTTCAGGAATATCATTAAAATCAATGCTGAGAAACCAACGGATATTGGCTTGTTCCAGCTTCAGCAAACCACCGGCTTTATTTTCTTTAAGGACATTGACTATATTCTCTTTTGCCTTTCCGAATACCCAGGTAAGCATATCAAAAAAATGGACCCCGATGTTGGTTGCTATACCGCCCGATTTCGACACATCACCTTTCCATGACCTATAGTACCAGTTTCCTCTTGAAGTGATGTAAGTAAGATCAAGATCATAGATTTTATTCCTGGGCCCTTTGAGAATCTGTTCACGTAATGCCTTTATTGAAGGATGAAGCCTCAGCTGTAAAATGGTATAAACCTTTTTACCGGTCTCTTTTTCAATTTCATTAAGCGCATCCAGGTTCCATGGATTCAATACAATGGGTTTTTCACATATGGCATGGGCATCGTTGCGCAAAGCCAGGCGGATATGCGAATCGTGCATGTAGTTTGGCGAACAGATACTTACATAATCAACCGTTTTATCATCAATCCGTTTTTTCGAAAGAGCCAGTCGGCGCAGCTTGTCAAGATGCCTGTCGAACCGCTCAGGTTCAATGAAGAAATCAGCGTGAGGAAAGTAACTGTCAATTATACCCACTCCGTCATACGGATCCAAGGCACAAACAAGTTGATTACCTGTATCTCTGATCGCCTTCATGTGGCGTGGAGCTATGTATCCTGCTGCGCCGATCAGCGCAAAATTTTTGGGCTTATCACTTGCTGTCATAGGATATTCTCAAAATTTATTAACTTTCCCCTCTTTGGTTAGCTTGTATTTTTCATGACTTTCAGGACAGATGGCGATACCATTTTCATCAAAATGCAGCCTATGGCCATATTCGCTCATCCAGCCAACGTGGCGACCCGGATTGCCAACGATTAATGCATAGGCCGGCACATTTTTTGTAACCACGGCGCCAGCTCCGATAAAGGCAAACTCCCCTATTTCATTGCCGCAAACGATAGTGGCATTGGCTCCGATTGATGCGCCACGTTTTACCATCGTGGTTTGATACTGATCCCTTCTCAAAATATGGCTTCTCGGATTAATCACATTGGTGAAAACCATGGATGGCCCAAGGAATACGTCCTCTTCGCAGATTACACCTGTGTAGATTGAAACATTGTTCTGAACCTTCACATTCCTGCCCAGAACGACATCGGGAGAAACCACCACGTTTTGGCCCAGGTTGCAATTTTCCCCAATCACACATCCTTTCATGATGTGCGAAAAATGCCATATCTTACATCCTTTCCCAATCTGGCATCCTTCATCGATAATGGCAGATTCGTGAGCAAAATATCTGGTTTCCATGTTCAACTGTTTAAAAATTCAAGCACGTTTTGCGAGATATAGGTCAGTTGTTCATTATCCAATTCGGTATGCATCGGCAGGGAAAACACTGTTTCGCACAAATGCTCTGTTACGGGAAAATCACCAGGAAGGTAACGCGGATCAATATAAGCCTTCTGCATGTGCAACGGCACCGGATAATAAATCATAGCAGGGATTTCTTTGGATGCAAGATACTCAATTAAGCCCTTCCTGTCAACATTTTTCGTCACAAGGGTATATTGGTGGAAAACATGCGACGATTTGGGATATCGCTTCGGTGTCTGGATTTTGAATTGATTTGCGAATGCAATATCATAAAAATCGGCAGCATCACGGCGTTTTGCAGCATATGCATCCAAACGAGCCAGTTTTACCTTCAGAATAGCTGCCTGCATACTGTCGAGGCGCGAATTGACCCCGATGTAATCGTGGTAGTAGCGTACCGTCATTCCATGGTTTACCACTACTCGCATTTGCTTTGCCAGATCATCATCGTTGGTGAAAATGGCGCCGCCATCGCCATAACATCCCAGGTTTTTCGAGGGGAAAAAAGAGGTACAGCCGATATGGCCTATGGTTCCTGCTTTTTTCTTTGAACCATCATTGAAAATATAATCGGAACCAATTGCCTGGCAATTATCTTCAATCACAAAGAGGTTATGTTTTTTTGCAATCATCATTATCTCCTCCATCGGAGCCGTTTGTCCGAAAAGATGAACAGGCACAATAGCTTTGGTTTTGGGGGTAATAGCTCGTTCAATGGCTTTCGGGTCGATGTTGAATGTATCAGGGTCCACATCCACAAGCACCGGAGTGAGTTTAAGCAATGCTATGACTTCGGCAGTAGCGATAAAAGTAAATGAGGAGGTGATAACTTCATCACCTGGCTGAAGTCCAAGGGCCATCATGGAAACCTGCAGGGCATCGGTGCCATTTGCACAGGGAATTACATGTTTTACGCCAAGATAAAGTTCAAGTTCTTTCTGAAATGCATTTACGGCCGGGCCGTTTATGAAAGCGCAGGAGTCAATTACCTCCTGGATAGCTTTATCAACTTCATACTTCATGTTGAGGTATTGACTCCGCAAGTCAACCATTTGGATTTTCTTCATCAGGATCAGTTTTTTATGAGTATCTGTAAAATTTGTGCAAAGTTAAATATTATATTCTCCCGTTTTTTATACATTTTACTTTTAACTTTGGATCCTTGTAGAAATATGACTTTACCCTGAATAGTGCCAGGGGCATTGATAAACAAATAGTTACTGACTTTAGCCCTAAATATTTATCACTCGGGGTAATTAAAATTGCTTGATCACATAAACCGAAAACATTATGAAAAAATTTGCAGTTGTTTTGGCCGGTTGCGGCGTTTACGATGGAGCCGAAATCCAGGAAGCAGTCCTTACCATGTTAGCTATTAAAAACGCAGGGGCATCATACCAATGTTTTGCCCCGGATGTAGTCCAACATCATGTGATTAACCATATCTCTGGGAAAGAGATGTCTGAAAATCGGAATGTTCTGGTTGAATCGGCCCGGATAGCCCGGGGTGATATTAAACCCCTTGCAGCCTTCAGGGTGGCCGATTTTGATGCCCTGATCTTTCCCGGTGGATTTGGCGCTGCCAAAAACCTTTGCAACTGGGCTATCAAAGGGGACAATTGTACTGTAAACCGAGATGTAGAAGCTGCCATAAAGGCTATGTCTGAAAATGCAAAACCAATTGGCGCCATGTGCATTGCCCCGGTAATCCTGGCAAAATTATTTAAAGGATCAATTTTTACTACCGGAAACGATTCTGCCTCAGGTTCCTTTATCCAGAAGACAGGCAATCAATATAAACCTGCCGGTTATACTGAAGTGGTAATCGATAAAGCGAAAAAGTTGTACACAACCCCTTGTTACATGCTCGATGCATCCATCTCACAAGTTGCTGAAGGCACGGGGAATATTGTGAGGGAAATGATGAAGGACATGCTTAACTGACAATTTCTAAAGGGTCTGATGCTTTTGCAGGGAACGAAATTTTATGCCCCTGCTACGATTTCCCCTACTGATATTTTTTCACTTCCAGCTCACCACGAATCACCATCAACCCGTTAATGGCCAAGGCTTTCATTTCATCTTCGCCAGGATAAATGTGGGTAGGGGCCAGCTTGTAAATGCGCTCCTGAATCCAGTTTACGAACCCTTTATCATAGGCAATGCCTCCGGTAATCAGTATGGCATCCACCTCGCATTTCAGCACTGTATACATCTCCCCAACATATTTTGCAACCTGGTAAGCCATAGCGTGATAAATCAGTTCAGCATTGGCATCGCCTGCATCCACCATTTTTTCAACCTCATAAGCATTGTTGGTGCCAAGATAGGCCACTAATCCACCTTCTCCTTTAACCATTTTCTGAACTTCCCTCTGTGAATATTTACCGCTGAAACAAAGTCTGACAAGATCCATAACCGGTAATGTTCCTGAACGTTCGGGACTGAACGGGCCTTCTCCATCCAGGCCCTGGTTCACATCGATCACTCTTCCCTTCTGGTGTGCGCCAATGGTAATGCCTCCTCCAAGATGAACAACAATCAGATTCAGATCCTCATAATTACGGCGGGTCGATTTTGCATATTCGCGGGCAACGGCTTTCTGGTTCAAAGCATGAAATATGGAAACACGCTCCATTAGCGGATGGCCGGATATTCTTGCAATATCATCAAACTCATCAACAACAATCGGATCGACAATATAGGCTTTGGCATTCGGCAAGGATTTCACCAGATCACTCGCTATCAGTCCACCCAGGTTGCTGGCATGTTCGCCCCGTGAACTGTTCTTGAGATCGGCAATCATCGCCTCATTCACCTCATAAATACCGGAAGGAATGGGCTTCAGTAATCCGCCCCGGCCAACAACAGCTTGAAGTTCTGTAATGTTGATATCAGCTTCCCGGAGCTGTTGCAAAATAATCTCTTTCCTGAACTGAAATTGATCGGTGATTACAGGATAGGGAGCAAGTTCTTCAGTAGTATGTTTGATGTTTTTTATAAAGATAGGTTCCGTGTTCTGGTACACGGCAACCTTTGTGGAGGTTGATCCGGGATTAATTGCCAGAACCCTAACATCTTTCATGTGTAAAAGTCTTATTTAGGGGTATTATTTAATTTTCGTTGTACACTATGCCGAATACCGTAAGTAAAGTAAATTAACATCCCAATTGCCATCCAAACAATGAGCCGAAGCCAGGTATCCATTGGTAAAGCTGCCATTTGTACAAAGCAGATCAGCGCTCCTAAAATAGGAATTAACGGTACCCATGGCGTACGGAACGGGCGTTTGAGATCAGGTCTGGTTTTTCTCAGTACGATAATGCTTACACAAACAATGGCGAAGGCAAGTAAAGTGCCGATGGAGACAAGTTCCCCGAGAATACTTATTGGCAAAACACCCGCTAGTACAATTGCCACCAATCCGGTCAAAATGGTGCTGATATATGGTGTTTTATATTTTGGATGGACTTTTGAGAAAACAGGCGGGAGCAGTCCATCTTTTGACATCGAATAAAAAATCCGCGGTTGCCCCAACAGCATTACCAATATCACAGAACTCAATCCGGCAATGGCGGCGATTTTAACAATCGGCCTGAGCCAGAACATCCCTTTGCCCATGGCATCAACGCCAACTGCTACAGGATCTGAAACATTCAGGGTGGTATAACTAACAATTCCTGTAAGAACAATTGCGACCAGGATGTAAAGTACCGTTGAAATGCTGAGTGAACCGAGTATCCCGATAGGCATATCGCGTTGTGGATTTTTAGCTTCCTGGGCCGCTGTTGAAACAGCATCAAATCCGATGTAAGCGAAAAAAATCACCCCTGCTCCCCTCAGGATGCCGCTCCAGCCAAAATGCCCCCACTCACCTGTATTTTTCGGTATGAAAGGATGCCAGTTGCCAGACTGTACAAAAGCAATACCAATGGCAATGAATAAGATGATTACCGAAACCTTGACAATCACCATAATATTGTTGAAATTAGCTGATTCCCTTATCCCAATGATCAATAACAGAGTCAGTACTGCAATTATGAACATGGCTGGCAGGTTTATAATAGCGGTAACATGAGGCAATGCATCAACATTCACTCCCTGCGCCAATAAACTCGTACTGAGATTTTTGGTTAACTCCTGCCATCCAAAATTTGGAACTTCAACCAAAACAGATCCCGTTGCAGCCGTAAGTGCAGTAGGAATAAATATCCCGAAATCCTTCAGAAAACTTACAACATACCCCGACCATCCTACAGAGACGGTCGATGCGGCAAACAAGTATTCCAGAATAAGGTCCCAGCCTATGATCCAGGCTAAAAACTCACCAAGAGTAGCATAGGAATAGGTATACGCACTTCCTGATATCGGGATCATTGAGGCGAATTCAGCATAACATAATCCCGCAAAGGCACAGGCAATACCTGAGATTATAAATGAAATCACAATGGCAGGGCCGGCATATTGTGCCGCAGCCTGCCCGGTGAGAACGAAAATTCCTGCTCCGATAATAGCCCCGATTCCAAGGGTGGTCAGATTCAGTCCGGTCAAGGTCTTCTTTAAGCCTGATTTGTTATCATTTGCCTCCTGGAGTAAATCGTTGACCGACTTTGTAAGAAACAGGTTGTTGCCCATGTTTATAAATTAAGAAAATGAATGCTAAACAGCTGCAGCCATCACGATACTTGCCTGCTTTGATTCTTCTGTATCCGAACGGGACGTTAATACGATTGGGGCTGCAGCGCCTAAAACAACAGCAGCAAGTTTTGCATTTGCTGAAAATCCGAATGCTTTGTAAAGAATGTTACCTGCTTCAATATCAGGAACGATCAGCAAATCGGCATCACCTGCCACATCGCTTACGATTCCTTTGTGCTTGGCGCTTGCTGCGCTTACAGCATTGTCGTAAGCTAACGGTCCATCGATAATACAGTTTTTTATCTGCCCTCGTTGGCCCATCTTCGATAGCATTGCTGCCTCAAGCGTGGCTGGCATGGCTTCATTTACCATCTCCACAGCTGCAAGCACGGCAACCTTTGGCTTTGCATAGCCAAGCTGATTCATAAACTCAACAGCATTAATTGTTAATGCTACTTTGGTTTTGAAATCAGGGGCAGGAATCATGGCTGCATCGGTAAGGCCAAGCAGTTTATGATAAGTGGGAATTTCAAAAAGGGCAAAATGAGACAGGACTTCTCCTTTCCGCAATCCGTTTTCCTTATCAAGAACGCCCCGAAGGAAAACGGCTGTAGGAACGTTTCCCTTCATCAGGATGTCTGCTTCCTTATTACGAACCATTTTTACAGCGATCTTCACCGAATTTGCGTCTACCTCTTCGTTAATTATCTTCATTGCACTGATATCGAGGTGCAGTTTGATGGCAATTTCATGAATTTTTTTTTCATTTCCGACAAGTATAGCCTCAACCATTCCCATTTTATCCACTGCACATATTGCTTCCAGACAATGTTCGTCATGTGCAACGGCAACGGCAAGTTTTTTTTTCCTGGATCTTTTTGCCAGTTCATTTAGTTCGGCAAGTTTCGTCAAACAATTACTCCCGATTTTCCCAGTTGTTGTAGTCATAAAAATAAATTAAAATTAAAAATTACGAATTACCTGTTAATCTGTTCACAGCGATTTCTTTGGGAGCAAACCTACGTGATTTTTAGAAACCAGGCAAGCAGTTGCTAAAAAAATGTTATAAAAAAATTCTACCTTTGCTGCAACACTATAACATTTGCACCATGGAGTTACCCTTTGCCGAATCTTACAAAATCAAGATGATTGAGCCGATTCGTAAAAGCAGCCCTGAAGAACGTGAGACCTGGATAAAAAATGCGGGATATAACCTTTTCAGGCTTAAAAGTGATCAGGTTTTTATCGACCTGCTCACCGATTCGGGAACAGGGGCTATGAGCGACAGGCAATGGTCAGAAATGATGATTGGTGATGAAAGTTATGCTGGATCATCCTCTTTTTACAAGATGGAAAACGCCATCCGGGACATTCTTGGATTTGAATATTTTTTACCTACCCACCAGGGGCGGGCGGCAGAAAATGTTCTTTTCTCAGTTCTGATTAAGGAGGGAGACATTATTCCCGGAAATTCGCATTTTGATACGACTAAGGGACATATTGAATTTCGCAAGGCTATCGCTGTAGATTGCACGATTGACGAGGCATTCGACACAACTCTTCCCCATCCTTTCAAGGGCAACGTGGATCTTGTGAAACTTGAAAATATTTTGATATCACATGCTGAAAAAATCCCATTTATTATTGTTACTATAACATGTAACTCATCGGGAGGCCAGCCTGTTTCGATTGAGAATTTGAAGATGGTGAGGCAATTGGCCGATAAATATGGAAAGATAGTTCTTTTTGATTCGGCTCGTTTTGCAGAAAATGCATACTTTATCAAGTTACGTGAAAAAGGATACAAGGATAAAACCATTCGGGAAATTGTTCATGAAATGTTCGAATTTGCTGATGTTATGACAATGAGCGCCAAAAAAGATGCCATTGTGAATATGGGCGGTTTCATTGCAATGAGAAGCAAGGAATTACATAGCAAAGCCAGTGTTTATAACATCATGTTCGAAGGATACATTACATATGGCGGGATGTCGGGACGAGATATGAATGCCCTGGCGCAGGGGCTTTGGGAGGGAACTGAATTCGATTATCTTGAATCACGGATAAGGCAAGTGGAGTATCTGGGCAAACGCCTCATGGATTTTGGGATCCCGGTGCAGCAACCAATTGGCGGTCACGCTGTTTTTGTGGATGCCAAACGTTTCCTGCCCCATGTTGCAAAGGAAGAATTTCAGGCACAAACCCTTGCAATTGAGTTGTACAAGGAGGCTGGTGTGCGAGGGGTCGAGATCGGAGCATTGATGGCCGACCGCGATCCGGTTACACGCGAAAACCGGTATCCGGCATTGGAGCTCATGCGGCTGGCTATCCCGCGCAGAGCATACACCAACAATCATATGGATGTTGTTGCTGTTGCATTAAAAAATATTTTTGACCGGCGCAATAATATTAATAAAGGGTTCAAAATTGTTAACGAAGCCCCAATAATGCGGCATTTCACTGTTGCCCTTGATCTTGTGTGATAAAAGAATGGAAAAATTAAAAAAACAGGCCCGCTACCAGCGTTTGTTCGAACAATTGGAAATCCTGATGTGCAAATCGACCGACCTGGATGCCCGAATGGCTACAATTGTAGCGGTTCTCCATCATAAAATGGAATATTTTTTCTGGTCAGGTTTTTATTTTCTTAAATCAGGCGAACTGACTGTAAAAACTTACCAGGGACCACTTGCATGTCAAGTTTTACAAAAACATACCGGGGTGTGTTGGGCTGCGGTCGATCAGCAGAAAACGATCGTGGTACCTGATGTACATCTGTTTCCAGGGCATATCGCCTGTGATTCACGCTCCAGGTCTGAAATTGTTGTTCCGGTGAAAAATCCGTCCGGTGAAATTACCGGAGTGCTTGATATTGACAGTGAATTTGTGAATTCATTTGACTCTACAGATGCCGAATGGCTTGAGAAAATCGTTAATCTTCTGTACCTTTGAGCCTTACAGAACTCTTTCTCATTTCGCTTGGTCTTTCCATGGATTGCTTTGCCGTTTCACTTAGTTTTGGCTCTTCCCAAAAATTGTCATGGAAGGATGTTCTGGTTATGGCCTTTCTTTTCGGACTTTTCCAGGGGGTGATGCCCCTGCTCGGATGGTTGGCCGGAAGTAGTATCCAGTCGCTTATTGAACCTGTTGATCATTGGATTGCTTTCGCAATTCTATCGTTCATAGGAATAAAAATGATTTGGCAATCTTATTATGGCGATGAAGAAAAGAGGTCGATCGACATTCGTAATTTAATAGTATTGATCTCCCTCTCATTCGCCACAAGTATTGATGCCCTGGTTACTGGTGTTGGTTTTGGATTCATCAGGGTCAATATTTTTGAAGCAGTGATCATCATTTCTTTTATCACATTTTCTGTTTCAGTAATAGGAGCCAAAATTGGAGAAAAAACCACTTTCATTCCTGCCCGATGGGCTGAATTTGCAGGCGGTATGGTGTTGGTCGCCATCGGAGTAAAGGTTTTACTGGAACATCTTGGGATAATCTGATTGAAGCCGGGATAACTGTTGATTTTTGTATATTTGTCCCCAATATAAACTCCATGAACCAAATCAGGTTAACAAAAGAATTCAGGTTTGAGGCGGCTCATGCATTGAAAGGCTATGACGGCCCATGCAGAAATATTCACGGACATTCCTACGAGTTGTCAGTCACTGTTATCGGCGCACCTATTCCTAATCGTGAATCTGCTAAGCTGGGAATGGTCATGGATTTTGCCGATTTGAAAGAAATCATCAGGAAGCAGATTATCGATCCGTTTGATCATGCGCTCCTTCTTAATTCAGAGGTTTCGAGAGAAGATCCGGAGAAATTCGGCGAACCTTTTACAAATATTGTTTTTGTCCCCTACCAGCCAACCAGTGAAAATTTTTTGCTGGATTTTTCTAAACGGATAGGTGAGCTATTACCGTCCGGGGTAAAACTTTATAGCTTGCGGTTACGGGAAACTGCAAATTCCTATGCTGAATGGTTCGCAGATGACAATTAGTTTCGTCTATTAACTATTTCGCGAATCTGCGTTTAGCCAATAAATGAACATCTGCATTAACATCATCCGCCTTAAGGAGAATCACATGAGATGAATCGGGGCTTTCATGCTGATCAAACCATGAGGGCATGAACATTTTCGCTGTTTCAGAACTTTCTTCAGGGGAGATGCGCAAAAGGTAGGTTCCGCGTTTTACTCTTGAAAATTTATAATTGCCTTGATCATCAATAATGGCCGACCTGTAATGGCTTACCGAATCCCAAGGCTTTAATTTGTCTGCAATCCGGAACAAAACAGCAACCCCGCGGCAAAGCCGTGATTCTCCGGCATATGCATGCCCCCTGATCGAATGATGATCATTTGAGGCAAAATAAACAATGGCAAGGAAAAAAATGATAGCCGCCCCAGCCAAGGCCATATACCTCCGGATATGCCATGCCGGAACCAGGGAACTCCCTGTAATACGCAACCAAAAATTTTCTTGTTTTGGTTCAGGATGTAATTCATGGCAAAGATTTTCCCAAACGCCGGAAGGGGGTTCAGGTTCGAAATCTGAAAACGATGATCTGAATTTATGTTCTATGCTATCTCGATTTTCCATGATCATTTAACGGTCAATGATTCGCTCGGTCTCTAATTCCTGTAAACGTTGCCTGATTGAGGCTTTTGCACGATGCAGTTGTGATTTCGATGTTCCTTCTGAAATGCCAAGTATTACTCCGATCTCCTTATGGTCATATCCTTCAATTACATGCAGATTGAAAACTGTTCGATGACCTGTTGGAAGTCCCTGAATAATTGCAAGCAGTTCTTTAGTTGATAAAACAGACAAGGCATCCTCAGAAAAGGTTGCATCCTGATAATATTCTTTTAATTCTACCTCCTGATGAAATTTAGAATTGTGTTTGCAAAAGTTAAGCGCTGTATTGACGATGATTCGCCTCACCCATCCTTCGAGGGAACCGATGTAACTGAACTGATGAAGATTACTGAACACGCGTATAAACCCATTCTGCAGTATATCATCTGCCTCCATTTTGTTTCCGGCATAACGTAAGCAGATTCCATACATTTTAGGTGCAAACCGATCATATAACTTGTTTTGGGAAGCAAGTTCGCGGTTAAGGCATTTGGAAATCAGATCGTGGTCAGAATCCATCAATGGCGTGTTGATTTTTTCCGAGGTAAATGTAATTGGATTTTCCGAATAAAAAAAGGAGGAATAAAATGCTGCTCGCAACGGGGAAGGGAAAGTTTAAACCTGCGAAAAAGAGTGCATCTTTTT
Source organism: Bacteroidota bacterium (assembly GCA_037137455.1). Taxonomy (GTDB): domain Bacteria; phylum Bacteroidota; class Bacteroidia; order Bacteroidales; family FEN-979; genus CAIVAT01. The sequence continues at coordinate 14,624 of JBAXKG010000006.1, read as the reverse complement.
GAATTTGTCGAAGTTGGTTTCGAAGAAATTCCGCCCCTCATTGCTCAAAATCCCCTGGAGGTGGTAAACAAATATTTCATGAAACAATTTAAAGGATGTGAGCTCTTCCTGGGTGAACATATCATTATCAAAAAAACTCTCAGTACTGAAAACGTGAAGTTTAGCAATAATTTTTGAATTGAGTTCTTTTCGAAATAAACCCTCTTTTTTTCCTTTATTTATATTATTGAATATTGACTCATACATCCGTTTGCGTCTGATCTCTTTTGTTTTCATAAACAGGTCAGGGTAATATTTCCGCAAGTCGTATTCCATTGAAGGGTTGTATTCCCTGAAAACGTCATTCATGATTTTATAAACATTGAATAACTCTTCAATTGCATTTAACTTCTGTCCCTCGACAGCGCTCAGGAAACTACATCGGTTATCATGCTCAAGCATCAGTACATTTCGTACCAGATCTTCCTTATCGCTGAAATGCTCGTAGAGGGTTTTCTTTGAAATACCCAACCCGGTTGCAACATCGTCCATCGTTACGCTCTTAATACCGTATCGTTGGTAGAGCTTTCGAACCTGTTCAAGAATATCAAGCGCTTTACGGGTCATTGGGCAAAGATACACAAAACGGACATGGAAACGATTTTCCCTCAAAAAGTTTTTTGGGTCGTGAATATTCCTATATTTGCGTCTCAGAATCCAAGTTTCTATTCAATCTTTAACGATAAGATATCATTTATGAAAAAAGTTTTTTTCGTTACCGGTATACTCCTTTTTCTCGTTGCCTGCAGCAGTAAGGATGGTGATAAAAAAGTCAGGTTGGAACAACTCAAAAAAGAACACGATAAACTTACCGGGCAGATCATCAAACTCGAAAAGGAGTTGAATCCTGCAAGCTCAGTTTCTGCAACAAAAGTCAATGTTGCGATTCTTACAAAAAAGCCATTTGAGCATTATATTGAAGTACAAGGGCGAATCGATGGCAATGAAAACATTGCTGTGAGTCCACGCAACCAGGGTGGTGTCGTCACCAGAATTCTTGTTCACGAAGGTGATGCTGTATCAAAGGGACAGGTTCTTGCCGAACTCGATGCCGAGGTGCTGAAGCAACAATTGAAAGATTTACAGAACCGACTCGCATTTGCAACTGATATTCTCAACCGTCAGAAGATCCTTTGGGATCAGAAAATCGGATCGGAGGTTCAATACCTGAAAGCCAAAAACGATATGGAATCTGCCCAAAATGGTATTGCAACCCTTGAAGACCAGATTAAAATGTCGGTTATCACTTCACCAATTGATGGAACCGTTGAAGATATACCAATAAAGGTTGGTCAAATGGCATCTTCGGCATCTCCCACGCCGGCGTTTCGAATTGTAAATTTCTCAAGCGCCAAAGCCCTGGCCGATGTTGGTGAAGCTTACTCATCAAAGGTTAAAACCGGCGATCAGGTTAAGGTATTCATGCCCGACCTCAACAAGGAAGTTGAACAGCGGGTCACATTCTCAAGCAAGTACATAAACCCGGTAAACCGGACTTTTCTTGTAGAGGTTGCGCTGCCAGTTTCAAATCTCGTTTATCGCGCAAATATGATCGCCGTCCTGAAGATCAAGGATTACGATAATCCTTCAACCATATCCATTCCACAGAATTATATTCAATCATCACGTGATGAAGGTCAGTTCGTTTTTGTTGCTATTGAAGAGGGCGGAAAAAAAACGGCCCAAAAACGGGCAGTGATCCCTTTCATCACATTTAACGGGCTTACTGAAATCGTTGGCGGCCTGAATGAAGGTGATAAGATCATCACGGCAGGATATAAAGACCTTTATCATGGGCAGCCAATCGATTACTAATCTGAACCAGCCATGAGACAAAAAGAACATAAACTCAAAGAGTTTTTTGCCACAAGCTGGTCGATTGATAATAAGACCAGTATTTATGTGCTAACCATCATCATTACCACACTGGGATTATTATCCTATTTCAGTATTCCGAAAGAGCAGATTCCCGAGATCGTCATTCCAACGATTTTAGTAAATACCGTTTACCCGGGAACCTCCCCGGAGGATATGGAAAACCTGGTAACCCGGCCCATTGAAAAACAATGTAAATCATTGGCCAATGTCAAAAAAATAACGAGTAACTCGATCCAGGACTTTTCGACCATTGTGGTGGAATTCAATCCCGGAATTGAAGTTACCGAAGCCAAACAGCGCGTCCGCGATGCCGTTGACAAAGCCAAAACAAACCTCCCAAACAACCTTCCGAAAGACCCCGATATCAGAGAAGTTGACTTGTCGGAGTTTCCTATCATGAACATCAACCTGGCTGGAGATTATGACCTGCAACGGCTGAAAAAGTACGCAGAAGATGCCCAGGACAAAATCGAAACGTTAAAGGAGATCACCCGTGTTGACATTGTTGGAGCGCTTGAAAGAGAGATCCAGATTGATGTGGATATGTATAAAATGCAGGCTGCCAGTGTATCGTTTCGTGATATCGAATCGGCAGTGGCCGCCGAAAATGTGACCATTTCAGCCGGAACGATAACCTCCTTCGGAACAAAATATACGATCCGTCTCGCCGGACAGTTTAAATCGCCGGAGCAGATCAAGACCATCATGCTGAAATCAGCCAGTGGCGCCAATGTTTACATTCAGGATGTCGCTGATGTGAGAGATTCCTTTAAAGACCAGGAAAGTTTTGCCCGTCTTGATGGCAAAAACGTGATTACACTTAATGTAATCAAGAAAAGTGGTGAAAACCTGATCAATGCAGCAGAAGAGATCAAGGTGATCATGAAAACCCTGAAAGCAAATTCATATCCCCCCGATCTTGATGTAGCCATCACCGGCGACCAGTCGCGTTTTACCGAAAGCACCCTTGAGGAGTTGAATAATACGATCGTCATTGGTTTTATCATGGTAATTGTCGTGCTCATGTTTTTTATGGGATTCAACAATGCTTTTTTCGTGGCGCTTTCCGTACCCCTTTCCATGTTTGTTGCCTATCTTATCATGCCCAGCCTGGGATTCACCATGAACATGATTGTGATGTTTGGCTTTATTTTCGCTCTTGGGATCATTGTTGATGATGCAATTGTTGTTATCGAAAACACCCACCGGCTGCACCGCCACCAGCCCGACATTGTCAAAGCGGCAAAAAATGCCGCAGGTGAGGTTTTTCTTCCGATTCTATCAGGAACGCTGACTACACTCGCTCCATTTTTTCCGCTTGCCTTCTGGCCTGGAATTGTTGGAAAATTCATGCATTATCTGCCCGTAACCCTTATCCTCACCCTGTTTGCATCCCTATTCGTAGCCTACATCATCAACCCGGTGTTTGCTGTTACCTTTATGAAACATGAATACGACCAGGAGAAACCCAAATCGGACAAGAGAAGATTGCTCGTCACCAGTCTTGTTTTGGTTGTTTTGGCAATGATTTCCTACATTGCCGGAGGTTTTGCAATGGGGAATATTTTCATGTTTGCCCTAATCCTCAACGGGTTCTACCGCCTGGTACTGAAAAAGGCCATCAATCGGTTCCAGGCTGTCGTTTGGCCGTGGGCCCTGCAATTTTACGAAAGAACTCTCATCATCGCCTTAAAGGGTCGAAATCCCTGGTACCTTTTTGGGTTGGTAGTTGCAATGTTTTTTTTAAGTATCATTATTACCGGCATTACTAAACCTCCGGTTTTATTTTTTCCTGATAACAATCCCACTTTTGTAAGTGTATATATAAAACTTCCTGAAGGAACAGATCAAAATGTTACGGATTCGGTTACGGCGCTGATTGAAAAAAAGGTGGTTGCCGTTTTAGGAGACAAAAACCCCATTGTGGAATCTATCATTTCTAACGTTGGACTTGGGGCAGGAGAGAGTTTGTTTGACAGGTCCGTTTCATCAAATAAAGGAAAGGTTACCGTCAACTTTGTAGAAAATAAATTCCGGCAGGGTATCTCAACCCAGGCATATATGGATGAAATCAGGGAAAACCTTAAAAACATACCTGGAGCAACCATTAGCGTGGAAAAAAACAAGATGGGGCCGCCAACCGGAAAACCAATCAATATTGAGATTTCCGGGGAAAATCTTGATGAACTCATTCAATCATCTGTAAGTTTCAAATCCTATCTTGATTCGATGCGTATTCCAGGTATTGAACAGTTGAAATCGGATTTTGATATTAACAAGCCCGAGATCATCATCAATATTGACCGGGTACGAGCAAACCGCGAAGGGTTGTCACTTGGACAGATCGGCCTTGAACTGCGGACTGCCATCTTTGGCAAAGAGATCTCCAAATACAAGGAAGACGAGGATGAGTATTCCATTCAACTGCGTTATGCCAAGGCAGAACGCTCCAACGTAAACCAGATTATCAATGCCAAGATCACTTACCGTGACATGAATTCGGGGCAATTGCGGCAGATTCCGATTTCATCAGTGGCGACTATTCAATACAAAGACACTTATGGTGGCATAAAAAGAAAAAATCTGAAACGCGTGATAACGCTGTCTTCTGAGGTTTTGTCAGGGTACACTGCAAATGAAGTTGTCGCGGTCATCAGCAAATCACTTCCATCGTTCAATATGCCGAAAGGAGTTGAGATCAAACTTACAGGAGAGCGGGAAGATCAGGCTGATACTATGGTTTTTCTGGCAAAAGCCATGATGATTGCCATTGGATTGATCTTTTTCATTCTCATAACGCAATTTGGTTCCTTGAGCAAATCGCTCATTATCCTCAGTGAAGTTATTTTTAGTGTTATCGGGGTCCTGTTTGGTATCGCTATTTTTGACATGTCGATCAGCGTGATCATGACAGGGCTGGGTATTGTCGCATTGGGTGGAATCGTAGTTCGTAACGGGATATTGATTGTTGAATTTGCAGATGAACTGAAATCGCGCGGCATGGGAACCAGGCAAGCGATTATTCAGGCCGGCAAAACCAGGATCACCCCGGTTGCTCTTACTGCCACGGCAACAATGTTAGGGCTGGTTCCACTTGCTGTTGGAATGAACATTAACTTTATCACACTTTTTACAGAGCTGAACCCTCACCTGTATTTTGGCGGTGACAATGTGGCTTTCTGGGGCCCCTTGTCCTGGACAATCATTTTTGGATTGAGTTTTGCAACATTCCTTACGCTGGTTTTCGTACCAGCTATGTTGCTGATAGATGTTCAGATGAAGACAAGATTTAAACGGAGAAGATCGAACCGGCTGGCAAAAAGAAAATAAGGATTTTCTTAGAACTTCTCAAGAAGTTTATTTAGTCTGATCTTCTGACTAAGAACAGCATAAATCGACTGCATATAGTCATTGTTGGATACTAAAAATTGCTGGTAACGCTGGTTGAGGTCTGTACTCCCAGCCATTCCCTGCTTATATTTTTCCATGGTTTTTTCGTAAATCTTCAACGATGTTTCAAACCCCTTGACTTTATTCTTGTAAATAGCATACGCATTACTGAATTCGGTTTTTGCTGTAGCAACTTGCAATTCCAAACCAACACGCACTTTTTCATCAGTGACTTTCGTTTTTTCAACATTCAGGCGAGCCTGATCAACAGAGTATTTGCGACTGCCACTGCTCCATATCGGAATCTGAAGTGAAATCCCAAAACTTGATGCCGCATACCAGGTTTCACTTGTATTAAAGAAGTTCCATGAGTCCCTTTGGGCGCTGGTTGAAGCGGTCAGAAAACCACTAAGTGTAGGGTGGTAAGCTGTTTTTGCAAGTTTGTACTGCATCAGGGTAAGATAATCTGACTTTTTCAATAACACAAAATCGATATTCGACTGGTAATTAAATATCTGGTTGACCAATGCATCACGGTTAACCTGGGAAAGGAAGAAATTAAGATCATCGGTTTGAACCATCTCCTGAGTGTCTTTTAGTCCTATAAGGAATTTCAGGTTAGCATATAATAAGGCACGTTGATTTTTTGTATAGGTGATCGTAGCCTCCAGATTTGAACGGTTCAGATCAGCCTGATCCACTTCAATATCTTCAATCAGTCCGACCTGATAACTCTTTCGCGCCTCTTCAACCAATCTGCTTACAACCACGAAAGTCGAATCGAGAATTTTAATTCCTTCATCAACCACGAGCAAACGAATGTAGGCATCGGCCACCTGGTCCCTTACATCTACGTTATCCTTGATATTTTTCTGCTTTGAGGTTTCAAGGTAAGCTTTTGCAGTTTGTAACCCTACCAGATACTGACCGCTATATATCAATTGCGTAAGCGATCCTTTCAATGTACCACTATACGCTGTCCCAAACTGAACTGGTTGTGGAGCGCCTGGTTTTCCAAAAAACTCACCCGGGATCATTGTCGTTGGGATTAAAATATTATTCATATAATCAATACCCGCATTGATCTGGGGCAATCCAATAGCCGTATTCTGTTTAACCATTTTCCGGGCAATCTCAACATCAGTGGTTGAATTTTTGAGGTCATAGTTGTTTTCAAATGCATAAGCCTGAGCCTGTTCAAGGGAGAATTGAACTACTTCACTGGGCCTGATTACTGAAGGATTTTGGGCCAATGAAAATTGCTTGAGAAAAATAAAGAAAATAACAATTAAGAAGAGTTGATATTTCATGGAACTATTTGAATTTTTTAAAATTTACTTTCCGTTTTTGTTTTTCGTAGTAATCAATACCATTCTGATTGGCAATTCCGCGAATGAAATTATCGAACATCACATCGAATAGTGTCTGAAATGAAAATTTATCGGCCGGGAAGAATTCGGGATTGTGTAAATCAATTAATCTCCTGATATAAAGCCGGGCAACTAATTCAATACTAAGATCATCACGGTAAACCCCCTGACTGATACCTTTTTGGAGATTGATTTGAATCTTGCCGTAAATAAATTCAATACGTTCATTAATGTGTTTATGGTATATTTCGGGGTAATATTTTTTAAGATCAAATGTCATTGAAGGACTAATATCCCTGAACCGTTCGCCAAGATTAAAGCTAACTATTAACAGGATATCAATTGCATTGACTCCTTCAAAATTATGTTTGTCGAAAATAACTTCAAAATTCTGGCGCTCCAGTTCAAGAAGTTTTTCAACCAACCGGGTTTTACTATCCACAAACTGGTAAAGTTTTTTCTTCGATAATCCAAGGTCACGGCAGATATCGTCGACGGAGACACTCCTTACGCCAAATTTGTAAAAAAGTTCTCTGACTCTTTCTAGAATATCAACCAACGCCTTTTCCATTGTTTGATTTAAGTAGATACCCACATAATGCTGTCTGATTCAACGAGACAAAGGTAGCAATATATCGAAGATGAGAAACAAAACAGGGTTAAAAAGTTTCTCAGTTAATCATTTTTTTATGTATGTTTGGCGGCTCAGAAATATTTCATTATGAAACGATTCAACCTGTTTTTATCCGGGTGTATTATCATCTCGGCAACATTTGCCCAAAACGTTGACTGGCAAACATTTTATGAAAAATCGAAAAAAACAGAAACACCATCGTACCAGGCAACTATCGATTACTGTAAACAGCTTGACTCCGGGTCAAAAATGGTTACTTATACAACTTTTGGAAAAAGTGCACAGGGCAGAGACATTCCGCTTCTTATTCTTGACAGGGATGGCCTGAGTAATCCGGATGAAATTCGTGCTACCGGAAGAATTATTCTGCTTATCCAGGCTTGTATCCATGCTGGCGAGTGCGAGGGAAAGGATGCCGGCCTGATGCTTTTCCGCGACCTGGCAATTGAAAATTCTTTTCGATCAGAACAGCCCGGTTCCCCATCTCAAAATCCGCTATCCGGTTCCCGGAAACTGAGTCTGGAGTTGTTAAACCATGTCACCATCCTGTTTATCCCTATCTTTAACGTTGATGGTCATGAGCGTTTTGGCCGGTATAACCGCATTAACCAGAATGGGCCAGAGAAGATGGGTTGGCGCACAACTGCAAATAACCTTAATCTTAACCGCGATCACCTTAAAGCCGATGCCCCGGAAATGCAGGCTTGGTTGCGAATGTTTAACAAATGGATGCCCGATTTTTTTATCGATTCGCATACTACCGATGGCGCCGATTACCAGTATGAGATCACCTATCTGATGGAGATTTATGGTGATATGGATCAGGGACTCACAAATTGGTCAAAAAACAATTTTATAGGGCAAATGCAAACTCACATGATTAAATCAGGATATCCGGTTTTTCCCTATGTCGATTTTCGCAATTGGCATGATCCACGAAGCGGATTAGTTACTGAAGTTGCACCACCCATGCTTTCCCAGGGATATACGGCCCTTCGCAACCGTCCGGGGTTGCTTATCGAAACACATATGCTCAAACCATACCGGAATCGGGTTGGAAGTACATATGAATGTATCCTGGCAACCCTTGAAATCCTTAATGAAGAGTCGGACAATCTGAGCAAATTGATAAAGGCTGCCGATCTGTTCGTGAGTAGTAGTACCTTTCTAAGTACACCTTTCCCACTTCAGTTTGAAACCAGAATGGATGATAGTACTATGGTTGAATTCCTCGGGGTGGAGTACGATGCGATAAAAAGTGACCTGAGTAATGGATACTGGTTCAACTACAGCAATATACCCACCACATTTTCTCTTCCATATTTTTCAACGGCTAAGCCTGTTTCAACAGCTAAATTGCCATATGCATATATCATTCCTGTTGAATGGAAGACTGTTATCGATCGTTTGTATATCCATGGGATCAGATTATGGGAACTCCCGAAGGATGCCACTTTAAAGATTGAAACCTACCGTTTTAAATCCCCGAAATGGCAGCAAAATCCATATGAAGGACGTCACCCGATGACGAACATCGAATTTGATGAAATTCAGGAATACCGGTTGTTTCCTGCCGGTTCGGTGGTAGTAGAAGTCATGCAGCCAGCCGGGCGAATCATTCCGCATATCCTTGAACCTAATGGAAACGGATCTTATGTTTATTGGGGGTTCTTTGATGCTACTTTTGAACAGAAAGAATATGGAGAATCGTACGTTATTGAAAAAATGGCGCGTGAAATGATTAAGGAAAATCCCGCATTAAAGGATGAGTTTGAAAAGAAAAAACAGTCAGATACAACATTTGCAAAAAATCCACAGCTTATCCTGAATTGGTTTTACAATAAATCGCCTTACGTTGACAACCGGAAAATGATATATCCGGTAGGAAAAATTTATGACCCTGAAGAACTTGAAGCCCTTAAACACTGATCGCGGGTTCACCTGTCACCAATTTCCCAATAACAGCAGAATGTGTCACACCTGCATCATGTAAACGGGATACCAGATCGTTTGCCTGGATGGCCGGTAATGAAATAAGTAATCCGCCCGAGGTTTGAGCATCAGCTAAAATAAATTTCATTAACTCCGGTAGTTCATCATGCCAATTTACAATGTCTGTGACATATTCAAGATTGTTTTTTGTCCCGCCGGGGATGTTCCCTGCAGCAGCATATTCCCAAACCTCTTCCAGCACAGGAATCTTGTCCGAATATAGGAACGCGTGTAATCCTGCTCCGAAAACCATCTCCTTCAGGTGGCCCAGGAGACCGAAACCAGTAACATCCGTGCAGGCATTGATTCCAAATCCGGCCATGATTTCTGCCGGGATACGGTTGAGTTCAGCCATCATCTTTATCACTTTTTCAATAATACGATCATTGGCCAGACCCCGCTTGATTGCGGTCGTGATTATGCCAGTGCCAAGAGGCTTGGTTAGCACTATGGCATCTCCTGGTTGCGCCGTGGAGTTGCGCCAGATTTTTCCAGGATTAACAATCCCTGTCACAACAAGACCAAATTTCGGTTCGCTGTCTTCAATGCTATGCCCCCCTATAACCTGGATACCGGCTTCTGCCACTTTGTCGTTCGCCCCTTTCAGGATTTGCTGCAATACCTCAATCGGCAGTTTCCGGTCAGGAAATCCAACAATGCTTAAGGCAAAAAGAGGTTTTCCTCCCATCGCATAGATATCGCTCAATGCATTTGCAGCCGCAATGGCGCCATACATATATGGGTCATCGACTATTGGTGGGATGAAATCCACTGTTTGCACAATGGCTGTATTTTCATCAATCCGGTAAACTGCTGCATCGTCTGATGTTTCATAACCAACCAGTATCCCGGGGTTATTTTTCCCAGGCATTGATTTGAGGATCTTTTCGAGTAATTGCGGCCTGATTTTGCAGGCGCAACCCAATGCATGTGTGTATTCGGTAAGGCGGATTTTCGAGTTTTTATTTTCGATTTGCGATTTGCGATTTCCTGTTAATCTTCGGTATGCATTCACTATGATGGGGATGGCTGCCTCAATTTCTTCACGGGTAGTCATTCTGCCCACCGAAAACCGGATAGTACCCATGGCATATTCCATTGGAACGTTCATGGCAGAGAGAACGCCGGATATATCAGATTTATCGGCATGGCAGGCAGCTCCCTCTGATGCAGCAATGCCCTTCATCTCTCCAAGCATCAAAGCCGCTTCAACTCCTGGAAAACCGATGCTCAAGGTGTTTGGCAACCTCAATTCAGTATGGCCATTTAAACGGACTTCGGGAATGGAGGCACGAATACCATCGTGAAGCATGTCGCGAAGGGTCTCGACATTAAATGACGAATTCGTAATTATCTCTGCTGCTGCCCCCAGTCCAACTATCTCTAATACATTTTCGGTGCCGGCTCTGAGATTCGATTCATGATCGGCCCCGTGAATCAACTTTTCAAGTTTTACCCCACGGCGAATATACAAAGCTCCCACCCCTTTCGGTGCATATAACTTATGCCCGGCAACAGAGAGCAGATCAATATTCATCTTATCAACATCCACAGGAATTTTCCCAATCGACTGGGCTGCATCGGTATGAAACAGGATTCCGTTTTTCCGGGCAATCAACCCAATCTCTTCAATTGGTTGGATGGTACCTGTTTCATTGTTGGCATGCATGATTGATATCAGAATTGTTCGCGGTGTAATAGCCTTATCAACCATTTCAGGGTTTACAATTCCAAATTCATCCACCGGAAGCCAGGTGATATTGAAACCGTTACGTTCAAGCCAATGACAAACCTCAGTAACGGCAGGGTGTTCAATGAGGCTGGTTATTATATGGTTCCCTTTGTTCCGTTTTGCAAAAGCAACTCCCTTTAATGCAAAATTGTTGGACTCTGTTCCCCCGCTGGTAAAAACGATTTCGTCACTCCTGGCATTCAGAAGAGCTGCTATTTGCTTTCTTGCCTTTTCGATAGCAATTTTCGATTGAAAGCCATAATTATGTGTGCTTGACGGGTTGCCAAAATGGTGTTCAAGGTAAGGACGCATGGCTTCGATCACCCATGGATCGACTGGTGTTGTCGCGTTATAGTCAAGATAAATAGGGTTCATGTCGAAAGTTTATATGAGAATTCTATGATTTGTGATGCATCAGTTTCCATATCAACGCCTGAAATCAGAATGTCGTGTGTTTTTTTACAACCTCTCCGGGTCATTGAAAACAGGTACGATTTATCATAATATGACAGCACAATTGCTGCCACGACATCAAATTGGTTATTTTCGAGTGCAATAATGGCCTCTTTGGTTCTTTCGCTACCCAGTCGTTCGCCAATAATGCAAATTGCTTCTGCCAGAAGCTGTTTTTCAAACCTGGCATATTCCATTACGAGCCGGTTGATACGAATTTCTTTATCCAGCTCAACCCTTATCAGAAGACCATTTGAAATGTGTTCCACAATTGGATCAGGAAGCGTGACCCGGCCAATCATACGGCTCTCATCCTCAAGCCAAACGAAACGTGAAATATCCATTTCCGACCAGCAGGCATACAAATTATTTTCGAACTGCTCATTGGTAGGCTGTTCCGGTTGCCCCAATGCACCGAAAACAGAACCTTTGTGGCATGCTAACTTTTCTAAGTCAATAACCTGTTCTCCCTTTGAAGCTATCGCTTTCAAGAGCTCTGTTTTTCCGCTGCCAGTGAAGCCTCCCAAAACTATAATCCTGGCCTGACAGCCAAGTTTCCCGCGAATATATCTCCGGTATGCCTTGTATCCTCCATTTAAAAGGTTCACTTCAAATCCGCCCTTGCTGAAAACTTCAGCCATGACAGCGCTGCGCATGCCACCCCTCCAGCAATAAAGCAGAATCTGGCAAGGTGAAATGATCTGCCTGAGGCATTCAAGATACCAATCGGCTTTTGGCAAGGCATAATCCAACCCCTTAAGTATGGCATTATCCTTTCCCGACTCAACATAAAGCTTTCCCACGATGGCCCGCTCGGCATCACTGAAAAGAGGAATATTCGTGGCGCCTGGAATATGCCCCTGCCTGAACTCTCCGGGAGAACGCACATCAATAACCGGATAATGTGTTGATTGTTCAACAAATTTATCCGGTTCAATTTGCCTGATCATTTTTTTGGTTGGCTATCTGTCAAAAATAGCCTGCTTTTACCAGTAAAGCAAGGGATCGGTTATAATTTATAACTTTGTCGTCTAAAAATTAATGTAACAATGAGCGATCCTATCCATCACGAGTGCGGCATCGCCATGGTCCGCCTGCTTAAACCGCTCGAATTTTATCTGGCCAGGTACGGAACAGCTTTCTACGGCCTGAATAAACTGCATCTGCTCATGCAAAAGCAGCATAACCGCGGTCAGGATGGGGCAGGCATTGCAAGCATTAAATTTGACCTGGAACCCGGCAACAAATTTATAAACCGAATACGGTCTGTTGCAAATGCGCCTATTCAGGATATTTTCAACAAGGTTAGCTATAACTTGAAAGAAATCGAAGACCGGCATCCACAAAGGCTTAATGATGTTCAGTGGCTGAAACACAAGGTGGAAATGCTTGGTGAATTGTACCTTGGGCACCTCCGTTATGGAACCTATGGAAAAAACAACATTTTGAATATTCATCCATTTGTGAGGGAAAACAACTGGATGACTAAAAACCTCGTCCTTGCCGGCAATTTCAACCTGACCAATGTGGATGAACTTTTCGAAAAGCTGATCGATTTAGGCCAATATCCTGTTGAAACCAGCGACACCATTACCATTCTTGAAAAGATGGGACATTTCCTTGATGAGGAAAACGAGGAGCTGTATCAGAAATTTAAGAAGAAGGGGTTTCCAAAACGCGAAATCACTTTCCAGATCGCCAGGCACCTGAATGTTCAGAAGATCCTTCGGGCAGCAGCAAAAACATGGGATGGCGGCTATGTGATCGCCGGATTGTTCGGCCATGGCGATGCATTTGTGATGCGGGATCCTTCCGGCATCCGTCCTGCATATTATTACCAGGACGATGAAATAGTGGTAGTCACCTCCGAGCGACCGGCTATACAAACCACTTTAAATGTATTATTCGATACCATTCACGAACTGAAGCCTGGCCATGCTCTGGTTATTAAAAAAGATGGAAGGGTCGCTGAGAAAGAATTCAGCAAACCGATGGAAAAGAAGCCATGCTCATTCGAACGTATATATTTTTCAAGGGGCACAGATAAAGAAATTTACCGTGAACGCAAAAAACTTGGAAAATTTCTTTCCCCTGCGATTCTGACGGCCATTGATCACGATATTCAAAACACTGTGTTTTCATATATACCTAACACAGCTATCGATGCCTATTACGGCCTGGTCGAAGAGATGGATCTGTTTTGTGATAAAATAAAGATCGACCGGATCATTGATGCAGGCAAATCACTGAACTGGGAACAGCTGAATTCAATCTTTCAGTTGAAACCGCGTGCTGAAAAAGTGGCTGTAAAAGATATGAATCTCCGTACATTCATCACTCGTGATTCTCAGCGTGATGACCTGGCAGCCCACGTTTACGATATAACATATGGCAGTATTCGTCGCGGAATCGATAATTTGGTTGTTCTGGATGATTCTATTGTGAGGGGAACCACCCTGAAGCAAAGCATTCTGCGCATTCTCGATCGTTTGGGGCCACGAAAAATTATCATCGCCTCCTCTGCACCTCAAATCCGGTATCCTGACTGCTACGGCATCGACATGGCCAAAATCACCGACTTCATAGCTTTCAAAGCTGCCATTGAATTGCTGAAGGATACTCACCAGGAACACATAATCAATGAAGTATACATAAAATCCAAAGCCCAGGAAAAACTTCCTAAGGAAAAGATCATCAACTATGTGAAGGAGATTTATAATCCTTTCACTTCAGGGCAACTTTCAGAGAAAATCTCCGAACTGCTTACTCCTTTATCATGCAAAGCCAGTGTTCAAATTATTTATCAAACCATTGCCGACCTGCATGAAGCCATTCCAAATCACAAAGGAGATTGGTATTTTACAGGAAATTACCCCACCCCCGGAGGAAATAAAGTGGTAAACCGGGCATTTATCAATTATATTGAGGGACGGAATGTAAGAGCCTATTGACGATTTACGATTTACGATTTTAGATTGCTGAATTTTACCTTTTTGTCTTGAGGGAATTATTTCCTTTTCACCTGTTCATTATTTTTCAATAGCATTGGCAATTTTTTCAGCAATGGCTCTGAATTCCTCAGGCGTGAAGGAAAGTTTGGGTTTGCGGAAATCCATGTCGTACATGGTTTTCAGAG